>PAWW01000064.1 GCA_002714255.1 Acidiferrobacteraceae bacterium | reverse complement strand
AAGGGGATTGTTCTGGCAACTGGTGGAGGCGCCGTGCTGAGTGAAGACGTACGAAAAGCGCTTCGCCATAATGGGCTTGTGGTCTATCTCCATGCTTCTATCGATATGCAGATGGATCGCACTAGAAACAGCAAGAATCGGCCACTGCTCAATACTGGTGCAAATCGGCGTGAGGTCCTCGAGCAACTGATGGAGGAACGGGAGCCCCTGTATCGGCAGGAGGCAGATGTTATCTATGAAACCGATGGCCGTTCGCCCCAGACCGCAGCCAGGGAAATTGCTGAGGAGGTCCGAAAACTTTGGCAATACTGAATGTAGAACTCGGCGAACGAAGCTATCCAATCGTCGTCGATTCAGGGTTGCTATCTCGTAAGGACCTTTTTCAGCAGTATGTGAACGCCAATGAAGTCATGGTCGTAACTGATGAGACGGTTGCGCCTTTGTACCTTGATAATCTTCTTAACACGTTGTCTGGATTTAACGTGACGTGTCATGTGTTGCCCGATGGGGAAGAACACAAATCGCTTGCGACTCTGGCAGAGCTTTTGGATACGATGGTAGCCGCACCATGCAGTCGCGAAACAACACTGATTGCGTTGGGCGGTGGAGTGGTCGGGGATATCGCAGGATTTGCAGCATCCTGTTACCAGCGAGGTATCAACTATCTCCAAGTCCCGACCACATTGCTCGCGCAGGTGGACTCGGCAGTCGGCGGAAAAACCGCTGTTAACCATGTGCGCGGCAAGAACCTGATTGGAGCGTTCTATCAACCAAGGTGTGTAATCGCTGATACCGATACACTTTCCACGCTTGATTCAAGACAGTTATCTGCTGGCATAGCCGAGGTGGTGAAATACGGATGTATTCGAGATGCAGAATTGTTTACCTGGCTCGAGCAGAACATTGATAAATTGGGTCAGTGTGATCGCGATACTGTCTCTCACACCATTATTGAGTGTTGCCGCAATAAGGCCGAACTGGTTGCGACGGATGAAGTCGAGCAAGGTGATCGGGCTTTGCTAAATCTGGGCCACACCTTTGCACATGCTATTGAAACTGTAACTGGCTACGGTACATGGCTACACGGCGAGGCAGTCTCTGCGGGGATATCCCTGGCGGCCGACATGTCTTGTCGACTCGGGTGGCTGGAACAGAAGGACGTCGAGCGCATTCGGGCGTTGTTGCGACGTGCCAACCTGCCTGTGTGTGCCCCGGCAGAGATGACAGTAGCAGATTTTATGCGCAATATGGCCCGAGACAAAAAAGTCGTTGCCGGTCGAATTCGACTGGTTCTGCTTAAAGCTATTGGCGAGGCCACGCTTGTGTCGGATTATCCAGATGATGTCCTTCAAACTGTTCTAGAAAGTGCCGCGACGTACTAAACGAAGTGGTCGTTGAGATAACATCCTTTTCGTTGCTTAATGCTAAAGAGTGAAAACCCGAATAAAAGTGTGTGAGAAAGTTGTGGGTGTTGCGTTGGACAGAATTCATCGTACGCTGCTTTATACAGTGAATTCCTCTCGTATTTGAACCGGTTAGAACCTCTAGCTATACTTGATTGTGAGATCAAGTGATCACTGCATAGATTCTGTTCTCCTGCCTGTCCGCCGAAGTCTGGCGACACTGATTCAGCATAGACACCGGATTCGGATGCCTTCGACCCTTAGGCTCCGGTTGAGTAGATGACGCCAAAGAACACTGCAAATGGATAACTGCTTCAGCCAACCAAAACGACCTGTCGGACTTTATCGTCCCGAGTTTGAACACGACAGTTGTGGCGTGGGTTTTGTGGCAAATATTAAAGGCCTTTACAGTCACTCGATCATCGATGATGCCTATACTGTTTTGCGAAGCATGGATCACCGCGGCGCCTGCGGCGCTGACGAGAACAGCGGAGATGGTGCGGGAATATTAACCGCGCTGCCACACCAGTTTCTCCAACGCGTTGTTGAGGAGGAAATTCGGACGCGTCTACCTGAAACCGGACGTTATGGTGCCGGTACTATATTTCTACCGCAGCTGGTTGAAGAAAGAGAGAGATGCAAACAGATCGTCGAATCAATTGTTGCGGATCAGGGTCAAACCGTCATCGGCTGGCGTGTTGTACCGACATGCGCCGATGAGGCCGGAATCGGTCGCACGGCACGACTGAGTGAACCTCATATAGAACAATTATTTATTGGTGCAAGATCTGTTGTTGATCGCGATGTGTTTGAGCGCAAGCTTTATCTGATTCAAAAGCAGGCCAGTCACCGTTTGCGCGCTGATTCCGCCATGGCGCAGGCGAACATGTTTTACATCTGTTCATTATCGACTCGGGTGATGATCTATAAAGGGATGCTGCGCACGTTGCAGTTAATGGACTATTTCCCCGATCTGAGTGCCCCGGACTATACCAGCCACCTGGCGATGGTCCACTCACGTTTTTCGACCAATACATTCCCAAGCTGGGATCGGGCCCAACCAGGGCGGTTCATGGCTCACAACGGTGAGATCAACACGCTTCGTGGCAACATCAATTGGATGCGGGCACGTGAAGGTGTGATGCACAGCACGGTGTATGGGACTGACCTCCAGTCAGTGTTCCCCGTGGTGGAGCCAGACTGTTCTGATTCGGGAAATTTTGACAATGTGCTGGAATTCTTGCTGATGACGGGGCGGACTTTGCAGGGCGCCATCATGATGATGGTGCCGGAGGCATGGCAAAAGCACGAGACGATGCCTCAGGACAAGCGTGCATTCTATGAGTTCAATTCGGCTCTGATGGAGCCCTGGGATGGGCCAGCATCCATTGCATTTACTGATGGTCGTTATATCGGTGCCTTGCTTGATCGCAACGGACTTCGACCGAGTCGTTACTACGTAACCCATGATGACCGGGTCATTATGGCCAGTGAGGTCGGTGTGTTGCCCGTGGCGGCAGATAACATCAAGGAAAAAGGTCGGCTTCAACCCGGACGAATGTTCCTGATCGATTTCGAGCAGGGACGGCTGGTACCTGACGAGGAAGTGAAATTAGAGTTTTCTCAGAAGCGACCGTATCGCCAGTGGTTAGAGAGTGGAAGAATTGAGTTGTCTGATCTTGTGCCGGGGCTGGATGTGCCTGGGCTGTGCTCGGACACGCTGTTGCCGCGGATGACGGCATTTGGATATACCGCAGAAACACTGCATTTCATGCTGATTCCCTTAATCACGGAGGGCAGAGATCCTGTTGGCTCGATGGGGAATGATTCTGCACTGGCCTGTCTGAGTGATCAGCCGCGTATGTTGTACGATTATTTCAAACAACTGTTTGCGCAGGTTACAAACCCTGCGATCGACTCTATAAGAGAAGAGATTGTTATGTCCTTGGCCTGCTATGTTGGTCCCGAACATAATCTCCTTGAGATCACAGATCAGCACTGCAGTCGGCTTTTGATTAAACACCCAATACTCACCAACGCCGAGATGTCGGGGCTAAAGAAAATGTCTCATCGCGATTGGAAATCTCAGGAAATCGATATCACATGTCCAGCGTCGATCGGAGAAGAAGGTCTTTTGACAGAACTCAAGAGGATCTGTGGCGAGGCTGAAGATGCAGTCGATCAAGGCTTTCAGTTCTTGATACTCTCGGATCGTCTTGTCGGACCGAATCGTGTTGCGCCGAGTATGTTACTCGCAAGCAGTGCAGTACATCAGCATCTGGTGCGCACCGCAAAGCGTACCCGCGTCGGCTTGATCATTGAATCCGGAGAGCCCCGGGAAGTGCATCATCATTGCCTTCTCATTGGTTATGGTGCGGATGCGATTAATCCATACTTAGCTTACGAGGCACTGTGGCAGGTCAGTCGTGATGGTGGTATTGATGCCGCCCAGTTCACCGATGATGATGTGGTCGAGAGTTACCGTAAGGGTGTTGCCAAAGGATTGTTCAAAGTAATGGGTAAGATGGGCATTTCTACACTTCAGTCTTACAAAGGTGCGCAAATATTTGAAGCAGTAGGTCTCGCGACAGACGTTGTCAATTATGCGTTCACAGATACTGCGAGCCGGGTGGAGGGGATTGGGTTTGACGTTCTGGCAGAGGAACTATTTCGTCGCCACGAGCTTGCCTATGCTAAAAATATCGACTTCCAGTCCTCAGAATTACCTAATCCGGGTGAATTTCACTGGCGGGCTGGAGGCGACAAACATGGTTGGGAACCACGGACAATTGCCGATGTCCAGCAGGCTGCGCGTGCCAATGACAGAACGGCGTACGATCGATTTTCCCAGCAAGTCAATAATGAAGCGCGGGGTCGTTACACGCTTCGGGGCTTGATGGAATTCAAGTCCTCGACCAGCCCCGTAGACATTTCTGAAGTCGAGCCAGCTGCCGAAATTTTGCGTCGGTTCTGTACTGGTGCGATGAGTCTTGGTTCCATCTCCAGCGAAGCGCACGAGACACTGGCTGTTGCGATGAATCGTGTGGGGGGAAAGAGTAATACCGGTGAAGGCGGGGAGTCTCCTGAGCGATTCAAAACTCTGTCCAACGGTGATTCAAAACGGTCGGCGATTAAACAAGTGGCATCAGGTCGGTTTGGAGTAACGGCTTGGTATCTGACCAATGCAGATGAATTACAAATTAAGATTTCGCAAGGAGCTAAGCCAGGAGAAGGCGGAGAACTGCCTGGTAACAAGGTCGATGAACACATCGCCCGGATCAGGTATGCAACGCCTGGCGTCGGTCTGATAAGCCCGCCACCACACCACGACATATATTCTATCGAGGATCTGGCACAGCTGATCTATGACTTGAAAAATGCCAACCCGTTAGCAAGAGTGAGTGTCAAGCTCGTGTCTGAAGTCGGTGTGGGAACCGTCGCAGCGGGCGTTGCTAAGGCCCACGCTGATCATATTCTGATCGCTGGTGACGCCGGGGGTACAGGTGCCTCACCACTGACCAGTATTAAGCACGCCGGATTGCCTTGGGAATTGGGAATTGCGGAGACTCACCAGACCCTGGTGATGAATGATCTTCGCAGTCGTGTCGTGCTGCAGACAGACGGGGGTATGAAGACTGGTAGAGACGTTGTGATTGGTGCATTGCTTGGAGCTGAGGAAATCGGATTTTCAACAGCACCACTGATCGCGCTGGGATGTATCATGATGCGAAAGTGTCATCTGAATACCTGTCCGGTCGGGATCGCAACGCAGGATCCGGTATTGCGTCAAAATTTTGAAGGCCTGCCCGAACATGTCGTGAACTATCTTTATATGGTGGCAGAAGAAGCACGGGGGTACATGGCACAACTGGGGATACGAACCTTTAACGAACTGGTAGGACGGGTTGACCTGCTCGATACCAAGCCAGCTGTTGACCATTGGAAAGCCGGCGGTATTGATCTTGGACCGGTGTTGATGCCGGCACTTAAGCCCAGTGCTGACACGGGTGTGTTTTGCCAAATTAAACAGGATCATGGTTTGGATACTAGCCTTGATGCCACGCAACTCCTTCCCATGTGTAACAACACTNTGCANACCGGNGANGCNGTACAGATNGAACTTCCAGTGGCCAANACCAATCGTACNGTNGGTACNACTCTCAGTCATGAGGTGGTCAAGGCGTGGGGTGAGCAGGGACTACCCGATGACACCATTTTGATCCGACTGAACGGTTCGGCTGGGCAGAGTCTCGGTGCGTGGCTCGCAAACGGTGTCACAATTGATCTCAAGGGTGATGCGAATGACTATGTCGGTAAGGGTCTTTCGGGCGGTCGGATTGTGGTGTCTCCGCCAGCAGGGACTGGGTTTTCTGCCGAGGACAATATTATTGTTGGGAATGTCTGTTTGTACGGTGCGACCAGTGGAAAGGCATTTTTCAGGGGCAAAGCCGCCGAGCGTTTCTGTATCCGCAACAGTGGCGCAATAGCTGTTGTGGAAGGGGTCGGTGATCATGGATGCGAATACATGACGGGTGGCCGCGTNGTTGTACTGGGTGCTGTTGGCAGAAATTTCGCGGCGGGCATGTCCGGTGGNATAGCTTATGTTTGGGCACTTGATCCCGATCAATTAGAGGNCAACTGTAATCTCGACATGGTTGGTCTGGAGAGCCTTGCAGATTTAGATCTCGACGAACTAGAGGAAATNATTCAACTACATCACTATTACACCGAGTCGGATGTTGCGGCCAGATTGCTTTCCCAGGGTCGGGAGCAAATGAAGCAGCAGTTCGTCAAAGTGATGCCAATCGACTACAAGAGAATTCTTGAAGAGATNCAGAATGCATCGCCGGTTGTTTCTGCTGGTAGCGTCCAGTCGGCCCCAAGACCGGGACTGAGTTAGGCCAATCTTTGGCTCACGTCATTCGTTAGGTTCACACATCCGGGTGTCTTGAAATGGGAAAACCAACAGCATTCAAGGATATTGACCGGGCAGTAGTACCGTACCGGCCGCCTATAGAACGACTGCACGATTTTGAAGAGATCCTTACCCCTGGGGAAGATAAGCATCTGCAGTCGCAGGGATCAAGGTGCATGGATTGTGGTGTACCGTTTTGTCAGTCTGCTGACGGCTGCCCAATCGACAATTTGATACCGGAGTGGAACGATCAGGTTTATCAGGGGAACTGGCGTGCGGCCTTGGACCGCCTCCACCAGACCAACAACTTNCCTGAATTCACGGGTAGGGTGTGTCCGGCACCCTGTGAAGGTGCGTGTGTGCTTGGCATTATCGAGCCAGCAGTTACAATTAAGAATATCGAAAACGCGATTGTTGATCGTGGTTTTGAAGAGGGCTGGATCGTAGCGAGGCCGCCGTCGACAAGAACTGGAAAAACAGTCGGTATCGTGGGCTCAGGCCCGGCGGGTCTTGCTGCAGCTGATCAACTGAANAAGGCNGGACANACGGTAACAGTTTACGAACGCGCTGACCGTATTGGTGGTCTGCTGATGTATGGCATTCCCAATATGAAACTGTCCAAATCAGTGGTCGATCGACGTGTGGACCTACTACAAGCGGAAGGTATTGAGTTTGTGACTGGGATTAATGTGGGTCAGCCCAAGGATTATTCAGCCGGTCACATGGTGTCGATTATGACGGAGGGCGGCGCTGATATGTCGCAGCTCGACAGTCAGGAACTGGTCAGCCGGCATGATGCGCTGTTACTCGCGACCGGGGNGACNGTACCNCGNGANCTTNAGATACCNGGNCGTGAGTTATCAGGNATNCATTTTGCGATGGATTATCTGACGCGAAGTACCCGGAGCTTACTCAACTATGGACATCACCGGGCGACAGAACTATCAGCCAAGGACCAGCGTGTGATCGTAGTCGGGGGCGGTGACACTGGCGCAGACTGTATCGGTACCGCACTTCGACACGGCTGTCAGAGTATGATCAATTTCGAATTGCTCTCTAAACCGACNGATGAACGNNCTGNGGGNAATCCCTGGCCCCAGTGGCCTCTGATTTATCGGACAGAATACGCCCATGAAGAGTCTGCGGCCCAGTTTGGGGAAGATCCCAGGCGTTTTGCGCTGCTTTCAACAGAATTTATCGACAACGGAAAAGGCCATGTTGCCGGAATCAAGACNNTCCAGGTGGACTGGTCTCAACCTTCTGACAATTCACCTTTCAGTTCGGTTCCTGGTTCAGAGGCGATCTGGGATTGTGACCTGGTCTTGCTGTCTCTCGGGTTTCTCGGTCCAGAACATAGTGTTTCCGATCCACTAATACAGTCAACTGAAATTGATAATGAGAAAGGGCTCACCTATACCGAGCGCAGTAACTATCAGGCTGACTACGGCAGTTATGCAACGGGTATGCCTGGTGTGTATGCAGCAGGCGATTGTCGGCGAGGCCAGTCTCTGGTGGTCTGGGCAATCAATGAGGGGCGTGGGGCAGCACGGGCCATTGATATCTTTCTAATGGGTCACAGTTCTCTACCGTCGTCAGATTAGATTTGTGACTTCGAAAGCTGAAATTCCTGCCAGTGACCGACTGATCGTTGCACTCGATGTTCCTACGATATCGGCTGCGAAAGAACTGGTAACAGTTCTGGATGACGCCGTCGTTTTCTACAAGGTCGGTCTGGAACTTTTTATGAGTGGTGGTGCGTTTGAACTGGTTACCTGGTTAAGGGAACGCGATAAGAAGGTATTCGTCGATCTGAAGTTCTTCGACGTGCCGGCTACAGTCGGCCGAGCCGTTAGCCAGTTAAATGGATTGGGGATCACGTTTGCCACGATTCATGGAAACGATGCAATTATGCAGGCTGCGGCCTCTGCCGCAGAGGATGTGGACATTCTGGCGGTGACTGTACTGACCAGCCTCGACCGGGGAGATCTGAGTGATCTTGGGTTTGAATGCGATGTATCAGAATTGGTGGTATCCCGGGCAAGGCGTGCTGTAGTGCACGGATGTGCAGGTGTTGTCGCGTCAGGTCAGGAGGCAGCGCTATTGCGACGTGAATTGGGAAACACGCTACTGGTCGTCGTCCCTGGAATAAGACCTGTTGATAATCAGGATGACCAGAAACGGACGGTATCGGCGGAACAGGCGTTAAGTGACGGTGCCGATTATCTGGTTGTAGGTCGTCCGATCAGAGATGCCAACGATCCCAAAGCGGCTGCAGAGCAGATTCAGGAAGAAATCTATCAGACGGTAGCCAGTTGACGGAATGAGCAAACTACGCAATGACAGGTTGCTGCGTGCCCTAGGGCGAAAGCCCGTTGATTGCACACCGGTTTGGATCATGCGGCAGGCCGGGCGTTACCTCCCCGAGTATCGGGAAACCCGGAAACAGGCGGGTGACTTTCTGACGCTCTGTAAGACGCCCGAGCTCGCCTGCGAGGTAACCTTACAGCCACTCAGGCGCTTTGATNTGGACGCGGCGATTGTGTTTTCAGACATNCTCACTATTCCGGATGCAATGGGACTGGGTCTGAGCGTCAATGAAGGTGAAGGCCCTCGCTTCGAACGAGCGATTGATTCCAAAAATGCCATAGATGCTCTGCGTGTGCCAGAGCTGGAGGATGATCTGGGTTATGTCTTTGACGCGGTTCGAATCATTCACCATGAGCTAGATGGATCCGTGCCACTGATTGGCTTTGCCGGCAGTCCGTGGACGCTGGCGACTTACATGGTAGAAGGGCAAAGCACTCGGGATTTTGCACGAATTAAAGGGCTGATGTATGAGCAGCCACAGGCTCTCCATGCGCTATTGGATGTCTTGGCTGAATCAGTCAGTGGTTATCTTGCCGCCCAGGTAAAAGCAGGTGCAGACGTATTGATGATCTTTGATACCTGGGGTGGTGTTTTGCCACACACGGAGTATCGTGAATTTTCGCTGTCAGGAATGCGCCGTATTGTTGAAGCGCTTAAAAGTGACGAAATGACCCGGCACATTCCTGTGATTTTATTTACCAAGGGTGGGGGTCAGTGGCTAAAAGAGATGGCGGAGTCAGGGTGCGATGCACTTGGTTGCGACTGGACCACCTCACTGGCGGTTGCCCGTAAGACGGTCGGTGAACAGGTGGCACTTCAAGGCAACTTGGACCCAGCTGTGCTCTATGCAAGTCCAGATGTCATTGAACGTGCTGTCGAGAGTCAGTGCTGGATGATTTTGATGCGGGGAATGGTCATGTGTTCAACCTGGGTCACGGTATTACGCCAGGTGTCAATCCCGACCACGTCAGGGTGATGGTCGACGCGGTGCATCAAAAGAGTGCTCGAAGCTGAATGCTCGACTTTGGAGATTTCAGACTNATCTCGCCCTTAAGTAATTCCAGCCACTTAACGACTATTAGCGCACAGTTAGTTGATCTGTCTATCTGTGACGCAGGCGCAAATACAACCCTATAATCTGTTGTTAATAATCAAACGTGGATTAAATTGATTTTGGTCAACGGCAACCGATTCATAAACAAACAATCGGAGTAACGGGAAAATCAGCGTGAAGCTCGAAGAATTAGCAGCGGTTGTGGACGGTCAGTGCCAGGGTGATGGCGGGATTGAAATCACCGGTATGGCAACACTGCAGAGCGCCGGGGCAGGTGAGATTACGTTTCTCTCTGGTTCAAAACTCAAATCTCAGCTACAAGGCTGTACCGCGGCTGCCGTGATCCTGCGTCAAGAGGACTGTTCAGCCTGGGATGGCGCAGCAATTGTTTGTGACGATCCCCACGCAGCCTACGCTCAGATTGCAAGGATTCTGGACAGCTCTCCCAGACAGGAGCCTGGCATCCATTCATCTGCAGTTGTTTCTGATGATGCGATCATCGGTGAGTTGGCCTCTATCGGGGCTAACTGTGTTGTCGAAGCGGGTTGTGATATCGGTAGCGGTGTTGTCCTTGGACCAGGATGTGTCATCGGTCAAGGAGCAAAACTCGGTGAGGATAGTCGATTGACCGCCAATGTGACCGTCTGTCACGGTGTGCATATCGGTGAGCGATGTGTCGTGCAGAGTGGCACTGTATTGGGCAGCGACGGGTTCGGCAACACCCATGAGGATGGTCGATGGACACGCATTCCACAGCTGGGAGGTTTAATTGTTGGAGACGATGTCCAGATCGGTGCCGGCACAGCCATAGACCGGGGAGCCTTGGGTGATACCAAGATTGGAAATGGGGTTGTAATCGATAATCTGGTTCACATCGCACATAACGTGGTCATTGGTGAGCATACGGCGATCGCGGCTTGTGTGGCGATTGCGGGCAGTACCGTGATCGGTAGTCGTTGTACTTTTGCGGGTGTCGTTGGTGTTGCAGACCACGTGACTATCGCCAATGACGTACACCTGACTGGTATGGCTATGGTGACCGGTTCCATATCCGAAGCTGGCACGTATTCATCGGGAACAGGTTTAATGCCGAATCGGGAGTGGCGGCGCAGTGCGGTTCGGTTCAGACAGCTAGATGACTTGGTCAAGCGATTGGTAGCTTTAGAACAGAAAAATCCTGAATAACACAGCCAACTCTAGGTCTAGATAGATCATTAGTGTTTCTTAAGATCACCATAAAGAAATTCACTTGCAATTTATTGTGGTGACGTCAAAATCCCGCCCAAATCTGGTGGAAAAATTAATTAAATCACTCTGAGTACGTCACACGGATATCTTCGATGGAACTCATTTCTCAAATTCCTATAGCACTCTGGATTGCTGGTGTCCTGGCACTTTATATGGCCTGGGCGATTGGTGCCAATGACGTTGCTAACGCGATGGGGACCAGTGTCGGATCAGGTGCCCTTACGGTCTGGGGAGCAATCCTCGTCGCCGCAATTTTTGAATTTGCGGGGGCATTTTTCGCGGGTGGGCATGTGACCGATACCGTACGTAAAGGTATGTTGGATATATCTTTGATAGGTCGTGACCAACTGATATATGGAATGTTGGGTTCGCTCGCTGCAGCAGGAACACTGTTGGTCGTCGCCACGCGGTTCGGTTTGCCGGTTTCTACAACCCACGCAATTGTGGGTGCAATCGTTGGATTTGGTGTGGTCAGTATCGGACCGGAAGTCGTCAATTGGGGAAAGATTGGGCAGATTGTGTTGTCGTGGCTGACATCACCTTTGCTGGCAGGAGTAATTGCTTTTGGCATTTTTCAATTCACCCGAGCCAAGGTTCTAGACACAAAAGATCCTGTGGTACAAATTCGAAAACTGGGCCCCGTTTTCTTTTTCTTAGTGTTTTTTATCATAGGGTTAGTGACATTATTCAAGGGCTTAAAGCCCTTGAAACTCGATCTCAATCTGACACAAGCACTGATTGGATCAACGCTATTGGGTTTTGTTGGATCTGGTCTGGGCATATTTTTTATACGGCGAGTACAACTGGGTCCGGAAGATCCAAAACATCGTTTCAGTCGTGTTGAAAAAATCTTTGTGGTGCTCCAAATCCTGACGGCTTGCGCTATCGCATTTGCGCACGGCTCTAACGATGTGGCAAACGCGATTGGTCCCTTAGCAGCTATCAGCAGTGCGATCAGTGGTGCTGACCTGGGTGGGAAAGCATCCGTTTCACCCTGGATGTTGGCGATTGGGGGCATTGGAATTATTTTCGGCCTTGCCACCTGGGGTTATCGGGTGATGGAGACCGTGGGTAAGCGCATTACAGAACTCACGCCGAGTCGAGGTTTTGCAGCCCAACTTGCAGCTGCGACCACGATCGTCGTTGCGTCTCGAATGGGTATACCTATATCGACAACGCACACTTTGGTCGGCGCCGTTCTAGGTGTGGGGCTCGCTCGCGGTATCAGTGCCCTGGACTTACGCGTGGTGGGTAAGATAATTGCATCGTGGGTTGCTACACTGCCCATAGCGGCAGGACTGTCTATGTTTTTCTATTTCTTTTTCAAAGGCCTCTTAGCGGGCTAGGAGCTAACTATGGCGTGGATTGACAAGCTAGTCGGAAAATCGCCAATCGGCCCAATGCAGCAACACATGCAGGTGGCCATACTCTGTGCGCGAGAGGTGATACCGCTGCTCGAAGCAATGGCAGCAGGCAATAATGAGGCTATTCGTGAGCGCCGAGCAGAGATTGATCGGTTGGAGCATGAAGCGGATGAACTCAAGCACGAGATTCGCAGTCATATGCCCAGGCGATTTATGATGGCAATGGACCGGCGAACGATGCTGGAGATTCTGGACTGTCAGGATTCGATAGCGGATGTCACGCAGGATATCGCTGAGTTGGCTGATCAACGCAGTATGCATTTACCAGAATCGCTTAAGGAGCCTGTTTTGACGATGGCCCAAAGCGTTATGTCTGCTTGTGAACAAGGCCAACGTATCGTCGATGAACTGGATGAATTGGTTGAAACGGGATTCGGTGAAGGGGAGGTCGCTCGCGTTGACGAAATGGTGAGGGAGTTGGGTCGTCTCGAGAGTCAAACGGACGCCGAATTGGACCGTGCTGCACGGGCACTTTTTGCGATGGAGGAAGAATTGGGTGTCGCGACGGTCTTTTGGCACCAGATTATTCTCTGGATTGCAAACCTGGCCGATCTATCTGAGCGGGTCGGTAATCGCTTGCGCTTATTGATGGCGAACTGAGTAGGTGCTTAACTGCGACCTGCATCAAGTTGAAATGATGTAGTCTATTTTGATTGTTGCCGTGACACGAGCCAGCCTATGGTGAGTGTTGCCACTATTGCACCAACAAGCTGAGCCAGTATGAAACCGGGTGCATGTGCCGGATAGATGCCACTAAAAGTATCGGTAAGGCTACGGGCGATAGTGACGGCCGGATTGGCGAACGATGTTGAAGCTGTAAACCAGTAAGCAGCTGTGATGTACAGGCCAACCATGTAAGCGACCGCTTCGGGTCGCCAGCGTAAGGTGCCCAGGATTGTAGCGACCAGCCCGAACGTTGCTACGCCTTCAGAAAACCATTGAGCACCGCCCGTTCGTACGTGACTGGATAGCTGAAAAATCTCCTGTGCAAACATCAGGTGTGCGGACCAGGTACCAATTATTCCGCCTATCACCTGTACTACAACGTAGGCGATGGCTGCACCGATAGTGATTTCCCGACGGATGAGAAACGACAGGGTGACCGCAGGGTTGAAATGGGCACCGGATACAGGTCCAAAGATGGTGATCAGTACGACCAGGATGGCACCGGTGGGAATGGTATTTCCCAAAAGTGCAATGGCTACGTTACCACCCGCAAGGTTCTCCGCCATGATCCCAGAGCCCACTACGGTGGCGAGAAGCAGGGCTGTGCCCAATGTTTCTGCGACTAGCCGTCGTGGTAGATCAAACTGCAACATGACTTAAAAAGTTTCCGGTGTTGATTGAACAATACTTGGTTCAGTCACTACAAGTCGTGACCGTAGTTCAGTATTGTCGGATGAATCGTTAGCTAACTGAATAAAAGTGCTTATCCGTTTGCTTAGCTGTTGGTAGGTAGCAGTGAACGCCTGCGTAACATCATCATCCGATCCTTCAACAGCAGCAGGATCTGGAAGTCCCCAGTGTACCGTCGCTGGTTGACCCGACCAGATGGGACAGGTTTCAGTTGCGGCGTTATCGCAGACTGTGAATATAAAATTGATTTGGGGTGCAGATGCTCCGGTGAATTCGTCCCAACTCTTTGAGCGCAGGTGTTCAGTGCGGTGGCCCAGGTTTTTTAGCAGGTTCAACGCTGCGGGGTGAATCTCGCCACGGGGAAAGCTGCCGGCACTGTAGGCTGTAAATTGATCATTTCCCATACGTTCGAGTATCGCTTCGGCGAGGATGCTGCGCGCAGAATTGCCGGTACAGAGAAACAGTACATTGCAGCTTGTAAAAATCATATCGTCACTCGCTACGGAAAATCATACAACTAGGCGGCTGCTGTACGCCGGCGAGCCGGTGGAGATGAGAGCAGTGGCCCACACAGCTCGGGTTTTCCGTTGCAACAATCCTGAACGAGGTGGCTGAGTAGTTGTTGAATCCCGTCGGGATCAATACGGTAGACAATCGAGCGTCCAAATCGTGTCGAACTCAATAAGCCAGCGCGGGTCAGGATGGCCAGATGTGTAGACAGTGTGTTGTGAGGGATCGCCAGTTTCAGGGCGATCTCTCCAGCTGCAAGACCAGCGGGACTATTTCGGACAAGGAGCCTGAACACTTGCAGGCGACTGGTCTGCGCAAGTGCAGATAGGGCATTGACCGCATGTGTCTCGTCCATATGTCGAGTATTATCGAAATAATGGTTGGTTGCAAGATCAAGGTGAGGCTTATTGGTTAGTTCGATGACATCTGGCCGCACAGGGTCTCAAGCGCATACAATGCGCGTCGATAGTAAGGGCACGTCCTAGGATAGGGGCCAAATCTCTTTGGCTGGAATCATTAATCCGTGAGCTGTCAGCGTGCTGCCAACGTTTCATTGACATCTAGGGTCTGATTTAGGAGCACGCTGTGTCCCAGGAAGTTTTGTCTGCCAGTAATCCACCGAAGCGGGTATCCGGCGAGCCTGTGGTTAGACCCAGAGATGCGAGTTCTCTCATCGTAACTCAGCGGGAACGACAAAAGATATTTGTGCTGATGGGTCGGCGAAGTCCGACGGCGCGGTTCATGCCTGGCGTTTTTGTTTTTCCTGGTGGCGCCGTTTCGTCCGGTGACGGTCGCGTGTTGCCTGCTACCGAACTCGATCCCACCTATGGCACGTTGATGGGGGTTGGCCAATCACAAAGCCGAGCACGCGCTTTGGCGATGGCAGCAATTCGGGAAACCTGGGAAGAAACTGGATTAGTTGTCGGTGTTGCCGGCCAGCTCAAGGGTAGTCGGGCACCGTCATGGGAGGCGATTCGGTCGCTTAATCGGGTTCCCGATCTCCAGCACCTTGGGTATGTGGGTCGTGCCATAACGCCATCATTCAGCAAGATTCGTTTTCACGCCAGGTTCTTTACCGTCGATGCTCACCATCTTAGCGGTGAAATTCAGGGAGACGGTGAGCTGGTCGAAGTAGGCTGGTGGAACGTCGCAGATCTTAACGATTTGCCGATGCGTGGAGTCACCCGGTTTATGTTGGATCGTGCCGTCGGGCTTGTGCGTGGGGAGGTCGAAGAAAGGCCTACGCCTATTTTTCGTTGGCGCGGCAGCCGCCGTGTTGCTTGGCGTTGAGGGTTACTTCATAAACCTGAAATAGGTGTCGGAGCCGCTACCAGCTATTGGTTGGACTTCACCCAGTCGCTCGAGGTGCTGGATCGATGCCAGGGTCGACAGGCCCGCTGCGCCATGCAGCTCGGGCTGAAGATCAGGATACATCTGGGGAACCATGTCGGTGATTCGAAGATCCTTTGGTTTTAATAATGTACGAATGGTCTCGATGCGTTGTAAGCGGTGTTCAATCAGAGCAGTAAGGTAGGGGATAGGGTCTTTAATTGGGGAACCATGCGTAGGCCAGAAGCAATCTTCATTTCGCATTAAGAGTTTATCAAGGCTGGACAGGTAGTCTGTCATACTGCCGTCTGGGGGCACGATGACGGTCGTAGACCAGCCCATCACATGATCACCGCTGAAAAGAGCGTTGCCCTCCGTCCAGGCAAAGCACATGTGGTTGCTGGTGTGGCCTGGTGTGTGAACACATTCCAATGTCCAGCCGTTACCGGTGATTTGTTCGCCGTCACTGACGTATACATCTGGAGCAAAATCACGGTCAACCCCTTCCTCTAAATTCTCTGTGGGGTTGGATGCAGTACCGCCGTGAGGGCCATAGGCATAAGTGGGGGCACCGGTCGCTGCTTTTAACGGTTCAGCCGCCGGTGAGTGATCCCGGTGGCAGTGGGTGACAATAATATGAGTAACCTGCTCATTAGCAACGCTGTCGAGCAACGCCTGTATATGAGCTTGATCACTCGGCCCCGGGTCGATCACAGCGACTTCACCTTCGCCCAGTATGTAGGTGCCCGTTCCATGAAATGTAAACGCACTTGGGTTCCTGGCGGTGATACGGCGAAGACCTGTAGTCACCTGTTCAACCGCGCCATAGGCGAAGTCATGGTCTTTGATGAAAGGAATTTCGACCACGTGGACGGAGACCTCNCAGGTCAGTCGACAGTGACCCAGGTATTGGTCTCAGGCTGAAATGCTTCCAGTGGTTGGAAGCGCGCTTTATAAGACATTTTCTGACAGTCTTTGATCCAGTATCCGAGATAAAGCCAGTCGTACTCGACGCTTCGGGCAAGTTCGATCTGTTTCAGAATAGTAAAAATACCTGGGCTTCGATGAGATTCGTCCGGATCATAAAATGTGTAGACAGCGGACAGGCCGTTGGCTACATGATCTATCACCGATACCGACAGCAGTCGACGTCCGATTCGCAGTTCAAGGATGAAGGTATCGATGTTTGAATTGATTAAAAACTGTCTGTATTTTCCTGGATCCGGGTCATCCATGCTGTCGCCAGTATGACGAACTGATTGATAGCGTCGGTAAAGCGAGAAGTGTTCCTCAGTAAATCTAGCCGTTCGTAACTCTGTCGTCACAGAAGCGTTACGCTTCATAGCGCGCTGTTGCGAGCGGTTTACTTTGAAGTCTTGTACAAGGATTCGGACTGAACGGCACTGGTCGCACTGCGGGCAGTGGGGGCGATAGTAAAGCGTACCATTACGGCGAAAACCGTTGTCAATTAGGCTGTCATACAGAGCAGGC
>PAWW01000001.1 GCA_002714255.1 Acidiferrobacteraceae bacterium | reverse complement strand
ATGCTCTGGCCCACCGTCAGCAATCCATGGTTGCGCAAAATAATATTGTTTGCCTTCTGGCAACTGTGGCCCAATGCCTCACACTCTGTCTGTGTTGAAGGGGTGCCATAGTCGTGGTACGCAAGATCACCCATCAACAGCGCTGCATCCTGGCTGATCGGCAGTAATCCTGTTTTTGTGATTGAGATGGCAATCCCCGCGCGTGTGTGCGTGTGCATCACGCATTGAACATCCGGTCGCGCTTTATAAACCCCACTGTGGATGGTAAACCCCGCTTCGTTGTAGTTCGCCTGGTCACCGATCACATTGCCATCCATATCCATTTTCAGCAAAGACGATGCGGTGATCTCATCAAATAAATCACCATAACTGTTGATCAGAAAGGTCCCGTCCTCGCCCGGCACGCGCGCAGTCATGTGGGTATAAATCATGTCCGTCATGCGGTAGTAATGCAGGATGTGATAGAGCGCCGCCAGATCACACCGTGTTTGCCATTCCGCTTCAGACATCTGTGGGCGGGTGGGTAATGTGGTAACCGTCATAGATCGAAACCTCGTGTGAATGTCACGATGGAGCGGGTGTTTTATACCATGAGCAAGCGCTCCAGGTCTTTCCCTATAAAACACCTCTCGCAACGGGGATTAATACCGATTGAACCCATGACAAGGTGTTAGGAACCCTGTTCTTTCCCGTACTGTCTCAGTTGGCCGCATTGAAATCGCGCATAATCCAAAGAATCTGGGCACCCCTTCCCTTTCAGATCGCTTAAGATCATCCCCGTTTTGAAGGAGGCCTGATGCTCAACAAGATTTTCCCAAATTCGCCTCTTCATGAATCGGGACCGGAGCGCATCATGTTGTTACAAGACAAAATCTGCGTCATTACCGGCGCTGCCAGCGAACGCGGCATCGGGCGCGCGTGTGCCCATCTTTTTGTTGAGCACGGCGCTACGGTGGTATTGCTCGACCTCGATGGGGAAGCGGTTGCCCGCACAGCTCAAATCCTCGGACCTACCCACTTAGGGTTCGAACTTGATGTCAGTAATCCCACGGCCTGCCGCGAGGTCATCGCCCAAGTGCTCAAATTAGTTCCACGGATTGACTGCTTGATCAACAACGCCGGTATCGCACAGCCCTTGGGCACATTGGAGATCGAGCCGGACGACTATGATCTGGTTCTGGATGTGTGCCTGCGTGGTACTTTCAATATGTGCCAAGCGGTGATCCCGACCATGCAAACACACCAGAGCGGCACCATTATCAATCTGTCGTCAGTCGCCGGGCAACGCGGGGGCGGCTTATTTGGCGGACCGCACTACGCCGCGGCGAAGGCCGGCGTGCTGGGACTGACCAAAACACTGGCTCGCGAACAGGGTCCTCATCAGATTCGAGTTAACGCCATTTGTCCGGCCATGATCGACACCGATATTTTCGCGGGCCAACTGTCTGAGGAAAATCGGGCAACGTTTGTCGCGGCGACCCCCATGGGGCGCGTGGGTCAGCCANTAGATGTTGCCGGCTGCGCGTTNTTTCTNGCGTCNNNTCTTTCTGCNTATGTGACCGGGTCAGAAATTGATGTCAACGGCGGNTTTCACATNCACTGAANNCNNTTATCCNNTCACACATGACGGGTNACNCCNCCGTCTACAATNATATTTTGNCCCGTGATNTAGCCNGCNCCTTNCGAAAGAAGAAATGCAGCGGTCTTCGCNACTTCAGTGGTCGTGCCAATNCGCTGCATGGGTATTTTAGATCGAGTCTCCTCGGTNTGATTCAAACTGTCGATATACCCAGGCANNANNTTNTTCATGCGNATACCTTCGGCCGCGTAACGGTCNGCNTACANTTTGGCANAACTNGCCAANCCNGCCCGCAGGGTGCATGACACAGGCAGTGCGAGTTCAGGTTCCAATGCCGCAAACGTCGTGATATTGACAATCGCCCCGCCGCCNCCACGCANCATCGCCGGCGTGACCAGACGNGACATTCGGACCACGTTAAGAATNAACATNTCGAANCCGTCACGCCATTGCTCATCNNTGATGTCTAATAACTCACCCTTGGGTGGATGCGCTGTGTGATTAACCACCGCGTCAATGCGGCCGTANCGATCGAGCGTCTGGCTGACCAAAGCCTCTAACGCCTGCGCATCNGTAACCGAACCCCTAACACCNAACCCACCCAACTCCAGCGCTAACTCCTCTGCGGCNTCTGAGCGAGACATCAGGGCCACCTCATAACCGCATTGATGTAACTCNCGCGCTACTGCCGCCCCCATGCCGCCACCACCCGCNGTGATTACCGCTACTTTTGCGTCACTCATTCAGATCTCTCCCGAGTTCACCCTTGGATTTACCCGGGTGATCTATTTAAAGGACCGGCTAACCAGCTAACCGGCGAACTTATCTAACGCCGCTTGAAATCGCNGGCCAGGCNGATTTGAGATAACCCACCATCGACCAGATGGTCAGCGCGCTGGCAACATACAACATCGACTCACCAACCAATAATGTCGGAAACCCAATCAGATCCTGGCCATACAACAAAAGCGCAATCGCGATAATCTGCACTGTCGTCTTTACTTTGCCCAACGTACTCACCGCGATGCTTGGCTGTATCCCACTCTGTGCGACCCATTCCCGCAGTGCCGACACTGCTATTTCTCTACCNATAATGACGGCGACGGCAACAATAAAAAGTTTCTGACTGACGACNCGANCNAGCACATCNCCGTCACTCACTAACAACACCAGGACAACCGCCACGACNAACTTNTCGGCCACCGGATCNAAAAANGCNCCAAATTNAGAGGTTTGNTCCAAACGGCGCGCCAAATANCCGTCGAGCCAATCNGTCAATCCGGCCAGAAGAAAGACCGCCGTAACATACACACCTGCAACGGGCATAAAGTACAACGCGACAACCACCGGAATCAACGCCATTCGAAACANCGTTAACAAGTTGGGTGTATTAAGAGGCATTAACCTGATTATCCCTGGTGAAGGTAGTCGTAGACACGCTGTGCAATCGGTCTGCTGATCCCCGACACTCGTAAAAGGTCGTCGATACCCGCGCTTTGCACCTGTCGCAATCCGCCAAAATGCCGTAGGAGGGCCCGCCGGCGTATCGACCCGACTCCCGGAATACCCTCTAATGGCGACGTGGTTCGAGCGCGCCCACGCTTGGCACGATGACCACTGATGGCAAAGCGATGCGCCTCGTCTCGCATTTGCTGGACAAGATGCAACGCCGGCGATGTTGGATCAAGCACTACCGGCGAGCGTCGACCAGAAAGATACAGGCGCTCACGCCCGGGCTTTCGGTCGCGCCCCTTCGCAACACCCATCACTCGAACACTACCCAGCGACAATTCATTCAACACATTAACCGCCACATTAAGCTGGCCGCGACCGCCATCAATCAAAAGAAGATCAGGCACTGCCATGTCTGCGCTGGCCCCCCCGCGGAATCGTCGCCTGAGCATCTGGTCCATACCCGCATAATCATCGCCGGGTCGGATGTCCCGGAGCGAAAACCGCCGATACTGATCTCGTGCCGCGCCACTCGCATCGAACACGACACACGACCCCATGGCCGCTTCTCCCTGCGTGTGACTCACGTCATAGCACTCCAGCCTCGTCATGGGCGTTGTTATTCCAAGGGTGACTGCCAGTGCCGCCAGCCCTTTTGCATACATCTCGTCGCCGCTTAACAACCGGGCCAAGTAATCAAGCGCGTTGGCCCGNGTTGTCTCCAGCCAGCGTGCGCGAAGAGATCGAACCTTCGATTTGATCATAACCTGTCGACCGCACTGTTCAGCCAAGAAGTCAACAATCGCCTGCGCCGATGTGACCGCTGGTGCCACCACGATCTCGCGTGGAATGGGCCGCACGAGATAATACTGCGGCAGAAACGCTTCCACCACTTGAGCCAATGACTCATCAAGACGCGGGCGGTGAAGATATTGGCGACCGCCTGTATTCTGGCCGTTACGGATCGACATCACGCTGAGACAGACCACGCCACTTTGTTCAACGCCGACGATCACATCGACATCCTGCCGAGTTCCGGACAACACCTGACCTGACTGCAGTTGCCGCAAGGATTGCAAGCGATCTCTCCATAACGCGGCATTTTCGAAATCAAGCGCTTTCGATGCGACTTCCATTTTTTGTGTNANCCGATCACCCAGTGCAGCATCTTTGCCCTCGAGCAACATCAGAGTCTGAGTAACATCCTCGTCATACGCCCCGGGGTCAATGAATCCAACGCACGGCGCAGTACACCGACCAATCTGGTGTTGCAGACAAGGGCGACTTCGATTGCGGAAATAGCTGTCTTCACACTGNCGCACTGGAATGACTTTCTGCACCATGGTCAATGACGCTCTGACCGCACCAGCGCTCGAAAAAGGCCCAAGATATCGGCCGGGTCCTTTTCGATTGCCTCGATAAAATCCGAGTCCCGGAAANTGATGATCCGTACCCACTCGAATGTACGGATAGGTCCTGTCATCCCTGAATACCACGTTATAGCGAGGCTTCAATTCCTTGATCAGATTGATTTCCAGCAATAAGGCTTCGCTTTCCGTATGAGTAAGATGCGTATCAATTCGGCAAACCCTTTCCATCATGTGAGCCGTCTTGGCTGGCAGTCCTGTTTTTCTGAAATAACTGGACAGGCGATTCTTCAGGCTTTTTGCCTTACCCACATACAGACAATCGTCTTTCTCATCAAACATCACATAGACCCCGGGCACATTTCGGGCCCGTTTCAACAACTGCCGACGGTCCACTTCCGGGACCTCAGTCACGATGCGTCCACCTTTGTCCTGGCCCGTTTGATCACTGACATGAACATCGGTTCCGTCAGGCGTCGAGTCTGTGTGTTGTAACGACTGCAGTGATAACTGCACAGAAGCGTGCGACCTCCTGAGAGCCCATATTCAAGCCCATGGCCGAACGGATAATCCCGTAAGCGACATTCCAGTGCCCTCAATGTCGCCTGATGAGCCAACCCACCCAAAACCAGGATCACCCCACCGCGACCCACCGTCGCTAACTCAGCAGTGAGAAAATGCCGACACTCGCGAACCTCTGCCGCGACCGGCTTGTTCTCGGGTGGCAAACACTTGACCGCGTTGGTGATACGACAACCAATCAACCGCAGGCCATCCCGACGATGAGCCGATACCGGGCGAGTCGCAAAACCGAAACGATGCAAAGCCTCATAAAGCATACGCCCTGCATGGTCGCCAGTGAACGGACGACCGGTCGCNTTGGCCCCGTGTTTGCCGGGCGCCAAACCCACCACAAGAAGACCCGCATCCCGCTCACCGAAGGCCGCAACGGGCCCACAGTGATAAGTTGGATGCACCGCTTTCACCGTATCCATATAGTTCGCCAGCCTGGCGCACGCCCGGCAATTGGGATCAAATCTGNTATTAGATCGTGTCGCCATTGGGAGAGTTACGCCAAGTGTATTGGTGCCTTGTTGCTGGGTTGATGTTCAACGAATAAACTCCTGCGCCGGCTTTGGCTCTTATTAGGACCCACCATGAAGATTTCAGCATCGGACGCCCGAATTGGCAACCTAATTGAATATCAGGGNAAACTCTGGCGCATCCTCAAGAAAGAGCATGTTAAACCCGGCAAAGGGGGAGCCTTCGCACAGATCGAAATGAAAGCNCTCAAGGAGGGAACCAAACTCAATGAGCGTTTCCGATCTGACGACAAGCTTGAAAAAGCCCATGTGGAGCCGCGCAAAATGCAATATCTTTACCCCGATGGAGAACAATTTGTCTTCATGGACCTGGAAACCTATGAACAGATACCCCTCGAACAGGATCTAATCGGCAACCAATCGGGTTACCTCCAAGCTAATCTTGAGGTCCAGCTTAATTTCTATAACGAGAACCCGATCGGCATGGAGTTACCCACGACCGTTTCGCTGGAGGTCGTTGATACCGAATCCGNTGTCAAGGGCCAGACTGCCTCAGGATCCGGCAAACCCGCTATTCTGGAGACTGGCTTACGCGTCACCGTGCCCTCCTTTATTAACATTGGCGACTGCATTCGCATTAACACCGATACGGGTGAATACCTGGAACGTGCATGATCGTGCTTGTTTAGCTCAATCCGCCAGGCCCGCTAGGCGCATTCGAAATTCATCCACGTCGACTGTCTGATCAATAGCCCCACCTGCCAAACGCGATAGTCGGTCAACCTGTGGATTCACCCACGCCTGACTCTCGAGTGTACGAATCACTTCGTTGGTCGCTAGACGGTCGTTACAGACCAGCACCACATCACAACCTGAACTCAAGGCAAGCTGTGCCCGAGAAGCAACTGAATCCAACGCCGCAATGGCGCCACCCATCATGATGTCATCGCAAAAGATGACTCCATCGAAACCCAANCGACCTCTTAACTCTTGNGCAAGCCAACGCGCTGACAAACTCGCTGGNNTGCCATCGACTGCNGGAAACACAACGTGCGCCACCATTACACCGGCATAACCCCTGNGCAAGAGCCTCTCGTAGGGCACGAGATCAGCGGCTTGTANCGCTTTCAGCGACCGCGGGTCACTGGGTANTTCCGTATGCGAATCCCCCACCACACCCCCATGTCCAGGAAAATGCTTGGCCACGCCACACATACCNCCCAAATTCATCCCACGAACCACCTGATCAGCGAGCACGCCAACCACCCCAGGATCAGATGAAAAAGCACGACTTCCAATGACCGAACTTAGTGGATTAAACAAATCCAGCACTGGAGCAAAACTGATATCAATNTCGATGGTGCGNAGCTCGAAAGCCATCACATAACCNGCCGCTAATGCCGCGAGCTCCCCCGTAACTTTGTCTTCTTCATAACACCTGCCNAGCGAACGAGCGGATGGAAGCCGAGTAAACCCATCAAGCAACCGCTGTACACGGCCGCCTTCCTGGTCTACTGCAACCAGCAAACGTGGACTTCGAAGCGCATGGATGCTCGCGACCAGTTCGGCAAGCTGNAATTGATCGTGAAAATTCCGGGCGAACANAATCACACCGCCAACCAGTGGATGGCAGAGACAATCGATGTCCTCAGGGGCTAATNCATGGCCACCGACATCGACCATCAACGGACCCAGCGGCAAGTTGTTAGACACCGCAAGCGGCCTCTTTNAATCCTACCGGGCGGCCACGATTATGTGTCGCGGCGTTCAAATATCTGAATCACTTCTTCTAGATCTGCCAATGTATCTACACTCGGACCCGGTAATGATTCAGCGGCCGCCACTGCGATNCGGTCACCNTGCCACAAGGCGCGAAGTTGCTCCAAACTCTCAACCTCCTCCAACGGACTGGGCTCGAGAGAAACGAAGCGACGCAGATAACCCACTCGATAGGCGTACAACCCAATGTGCCGTCGCATATAACGGGGATGGGTTGCATTGTCTGGGGGAACATCATTTCGAACAAACGGTATCGGCGCTCGCGAAAAGTAAAGGGCATAACCGCGACGATCGACCACCACTTTCACAACGCTTGGGTCATTCATGTCCTCATGCCGAACCAGCGGTAACGAGACAGTTGCCATCTCGGCCTCGGCCGCTCCGGCCAGACACTCCGCCACCTGATCAATCAACCCACCGGGCACACACGGTTCATCCCCCTGCAGATTCACAATGATTCGGTCTTTGTCAAAACTGAGATTCTCAACGGTTTCAGCGATGCGATCCGTTCCGGTGGCATGCTCACTTTGAGTTCGGCAAACCGTCCCACCAAACGAATCCACCACTCGGGCGATCCCGTCATCATCCGTCGCCACAATAATTCGCTCCGCCTTACTCTCCAGTGCCCGCTCGTAGGTTCTGTGAATCATCGGTTTGCCCGCAATGTCGCGCAGCAACTTTCCCGGCAGACGACTTGCCCCATAACGGGCGGGAATAATGACGTCGAAGGCAGCAGTCATTCGGCACCTTCGGCCCCAGAACTCAATTGATGTAAAACGCCATCGATAAATTCCGGCGGCAAATCCACCTTTAACTCCACCTGCCACCAGTTAGGACGAGCAAAGGTCCGACATTTCACCGCATCTTTGGCAGTCATCAGCACACCACCACTGCCAAACCTGGTGAAATCNTCTTCGCTAAACACATGGTGATCTGGAAACTGCTGGGGCTCAAAACGAACACCGGCCTGCGTTAGCTGATCGAAAAACCGCCTGGCATGCCCGATTCCGGTGACTGCGACGAACTTGTGTTGGTCCATCTCACTTAATGTACGCGTTTCGCCAGAGACAAGGTTGACACACTGTGTCAACACAGTGGTCATCTTGATCTCCCCCTGCCTTGCCTCGCCGTTAGTGACCACAAAATCAACCGTCTTGGCACGCGAACTAAATTCGCGAAGCGGCCCAGCGGGCAGCAACAGACCGCTTCCCAGGCGCCGTGTGCCATCCAGTACAAGCACCTCAATCCAGCGCGGAAAGCGCCGATTCTGCAGCCCATCATCACTGACCAGGACATTTACATCAAAATTCTCGCGCAGATACGCGATCCCGCGACGACGATCTTTGTCCACGACAATGGGTACGTCCAGCACCCATGCCATCATCACAGCCTCATCGCCAGCCAGCGCAGCATCCGTTGTCGCCAGGACACTAAGACTGCCCCGACCGGTGCCACCATACCCTCGACTGATGACAGCAGGCCGGTAGCCTGCGCCGATAAGCGCCTTGACCAGCCAAACCACCAGAGGTGTCTTACCTGTTCCCCCTGTCGTGAGGTTCCCCACCACAATCACCGGCAAGCCTTCTTCGATCTTGCGAGGACGAAGTGGATGCAATGATTGGTAAATCAGAAGACCCACCGCATAAATAAGGCTAGCGGGCATCAACAATAACGTTAACCAATTGGGTTGATACCAGCTNTTTTCGAGGACGGTAGAAAAACGGATCACGACGCAACCATCATTCTTGAGCCGGCACCTTATCCCGTGCCTGACTTTGGTACAGCCTGGCGTAAGGACCGCCCTGGTGAATCAGCGTATCGTGNGTACCCGTTTCAACAATTGCCCCTTCGTCCAGAACGTAGATGCAATCCGCATCGACAACGGACGTCAACCGATGCGCAACGACCAACACAGTACGACCTCTCATCACGCGGCGAATCGACGCCCAGACTTTTTCCTCTAGAACATTATCTAAGGCCGCNGTCGCTTCGTCGAAAATCAGAATTGATGCGTCTCGAGTCAATGCCCGGGCGATGGCCACGCGCTGCCGTTGGCCCCCTGACAACCGCCCGCCCT
The DNA here is from genome assembly GCA_002714255.1 of Acidiferrobacteraceae bacterium. Lineage (GTDB taxonomy): Bacteria > Pseudomonadota > Gammaproteobacteria > Arenicellales > UBA868 > UBA11791. Next base: position 32,113 of record PAWW01000001.1, on the reverse strand, counting down.
GCTCCCCGACACCCCCACCAGACTCTCCCTCGGTGGTCGCCAGAAATGGGGTCACGTGCGCGACCTCCAACGCATCATCTAGCTTGGTATCGACCATTTCCAGTCCAAACCGAACATTGTTTCGAATCGTGTCATCGAACAGAATGGCCTCCTGCGTGACCAGAGCGATTCGTTCTCGCAAAGCACCCAGTTGGTAACTCTCTAGCGGAACATCATCCACTCGAATCTCGCCTCGATGGGGGCGATAAAAACCCATCAGCAAAGCAGTCANTGTTGATTTACCACTGCCAGAAGCACCCACAAAGGCCACCGTCTGACCCGCCTCGATGGTAAAGGACAAGTTGTCGATAACTAGGCCATCTCCGNNATCGTATGAAAACGATACGTTTTTAAATTCAATACGACCGGCAACACCTTCAGTGCCAATGGCTCCGCCCTCGAATTCCTTGACCTCATCCANAACGCTAAAAGCGCTGTGCGACGCAGCGATACCTGATTGAATAAATTCGTTAACTCGCGCGAGACGCTTTACCGGCCCCATCAACATCAATACGGATCCAATGTAGGAAACAAATGTTCCTGCGCTCATAACAACGCTGGCGGCGCCAGACATTGAAAGGTAAATAATCACGGTCACGCTGATGCCGACCACAAAAATGAGCAGTGGAACACTGGCAGCGGCCACCAATGCCCTGCGCATCGCCTGGCGCCGATTATCCCGGTTGGCACGGAGGAAAATACTGCGAACGTAGTCATATCCACCGTATGCCTTAACTATCCGTTGGCCCTGAAACACCTCCTGGGCAACGTGCGCAATGTCACCGACAGAAGACTGGATATCTTCACTGGTAGTGCGAAATCGTCGACTCGCCGCTCGAATAATAATGGCGGCCAGCGGTGTTACGGCAAGAAAAACAAACGTCAACCGCCAGCTCAAATAGAACATCCAGGTTAACAGTCCGACCACAATCAGCGTGTCTTTGATCAATACCCTGCANGCCTGGTTACATGCCAACGCGATTTGCTCGATATCAAAAATGAGTTTTGACACCAACCCGGCCGAGGATTGTTTGTCGTAATAGGCAACGGGNAGATGTATCAATCGTTCAAAGACGTCATTTCTAAGATCAAAAATCATCTTCCGGGCAACCCAGGCAATACTGTATTGNTCGAGAAACGCGCCCACGGTTCGTAGAGCAAACACACCCACTAAAAAAATTGGAATCAATGCGATGATGTTAGCGTCCCGCTCGATGAAACCCCCGTCCATAACCGGCTTCAACAACGCAGCAAAACCCGTTTCTGCAATGGCAACCATCAACATACCTAGAATGCCGATAACCACAATCCAGCGGTACGGNAAGCCGTAGCCCAGAAGCCGCTTTAACACGGGGCCACCGAGTTTTACATCCCGGGCGGGATCAGTCGGCATTCCTGGGTTTCTGAGTGGCAAAGGTGATTCTTACTAATCCGAGTTTGCGTGCGACATCCATTACCCGCACGACGGCCTCATGTGGTGTTTTCCGGTCGGCCCGAATGACTACAACCAGTTCGTCAGTCCCTTGTGCCCCCTTGGCCATCGCCTCGGCCAACACCGATCGCTCGCGACTTAATAGATGATGTCCGGTCGACTCATTCGGGCCGCGAATTGAATAATCACCACTCTTGGTGATCGCAACCACTAGCCGTGAGGGCCGCTGCTCGACCTCGGAATCCGGGCTAGCATCAGGCAAACGGATTCGCAACTGGGATTCCTTCGAAAACGTGGTCGAAACCATAAAAAAAATCAGCAACAAAAAGACGATGTCAATCAGAGGCGTGAGGTTGATGGTCACTTCCTCTTGGGACGATCGACTGAATTTCATGATTTCCGCCCCGACTGGAGAACCTCCATAAATCGCAGAGCATCCTGCTCCATGGCGACCGTCAATTCATTAACCTTGCCCAGAAAATATCGATGAAACATTAAGCTTGGAATACCAACAGAAAGACCTGCCGCTGTAGTGATCAGTGCTTCTGAAATTCCCCCAGCAAGGACTTGGGGGTCACCGACTCCAACAGCGGTGATCGCCGAAAACACCTTAATCATTCCGATCACCGTGCCAAGTAACCCCAGCAACGGGGTCGTTGCAGCAATGGTCCCAAGCGCATTCAGATAGCGTTCGAGTTCATGCACCACATGTCCACCGGCCTCTTCAATGGCATCTTTTACTAGGAACGCCTGCTGCGTTTGACGCGACAGTCCAGCTGCCAGTATCTGCCCGAGAGCACTGGTCTCACGAACAGAATCAATTTGCTCGTTGGTAAGGCGATCACCCAAGGTCATACCTTGTATTTCGCTCATTAAATCTCTCGGCGCCACCACCGACCGACGAAGGCTCCAACAGCGCTCAACAATGATCGCCAGAGCCAGAACCGAGCACACGATGATTGGCCACATGAGCCAACCACCACTTCTAATTAATTCAAACACGAGTCGTTAATATCGCTAAAGGATTCAGATTCAGTCGCAATCGGAAAAGGCGTCCCAGACGAGTCAGAAAATCGAAACTGTGCGCGGGGAGCGAAGTCTAACAACCCCCTCGTTTAACAGTCCATTCATCAGCGCATGAGGTCGCGCTGGTGAGAATGCCAGAATCGAATCTGGGTGCCTGCCCATGTCCTCCAATTGACTCGCCCTTGCTCTACTTTGACTAAAATAGCNCCCTGTTCGGCTGTATCGAGCCAAATGACTCGTTTTTCCTCATAACGCCGAACGACAGCCGCTCGAGGATGACCAAACCGGTTGCTTGCACCCCGGCTGACGATCGCAATATCCGGTTGCACGACATCCAGCAACAATTGGCTGGATGACGTGTTTGAGCCATGGTGCGGCACAATCATCACGTTTGAACGCAATGCCCCCCCGTAGCGACCTACCAGTAACCGCTCAGCTCGCNTCTCGATATCTCCGGTCAACAAAACTGAACTGATACCGTCGCTGATTCGAAGCACGCACGAACGGTCATTTCGAGAACCCGAATGCCCTGGTAGTGGCGAAAGAAATCGAAAACTGATGCCATCCCAGTTCCAGGACNGTCCCGCGGAGCAGGCGCGATCCTGATCGTCGAATGAACGTCCACTTCGATAAATCTGACCCACAGGCACTGCACTCAATACGCCCGCAGCTCCACCCCGATGATCACGGTCATCGTGACTGACCACCATCACATCGATCGCACTGTGGCCACGCGAACGCAGATAAGGCACCACAACAGTCGTACCCACCGAGAAGCCTCCATACCCGGACCCCGCATCGAACAGGAGNGTATGGTGCGNGGTTTCGACCACCACAGCGAGACCCTGCCCCACATCAAGAACCGTGACAAAAAATACATCCCTGCGTGGCAACGATGTCGTTAATGCCACCCATAAAACACACAGCAATCCAAACCCACACACCCAGCGCCAATACATTCTGAAACAACCCAGCGCCGCGATGACAACGGCGAATGTCAAATAAACCACCGGCGCGAACGCGCTGGTGACGGCGTGGGGCCACTTTGCGGTCCATGAAATCCACGGCCACAAGTAGTCGAGAACCCCGCTCGCCGAGTCCAGGAGCAAAGTCGTGAGCCCACTCAGCCCGAGCAGTTGGGACAGTAACGCAATCAATACCAGCGGCACCACTGCGATGGAGAAAATCGGCACGGCAATCAGATTAACAATCGGTGCCACGAGAGACACTTGACCGAAAAACGCCATAAGCAACCCAGACAACCCCACGAATAGAAAAAACTGAATCCCGCACAATGTCCACAGTGCCCTGACAACTCGTTGCAACCGTGAGGGAGGTGCTTTCAATCGGGCCTGGTCGGTTGCCAACGAATAAAATAGAAGAATGAANCCTACCGCGGCATATGACAGCCAAAACGATGCCGACCAAACCGCAAGGGGGGTCAACAAGGTGCCCGCTATCAATGCGACCGAAAAGAGGGTCGATGCCGACCACCGACGCCGAGTGAGCAACATCAACGACGCCGCTAGCAACATGACCAAAGCACGGGTGGTTGGGATCGAAAACCCAGCCAGTGCGGCATAGCCNGCGGCCATTGTTATGGCAGCAACTAATCCAACTGTTTGAGCAGGTACTCGAAGCAACAGTGCAGGGCTAAGGCGCCAAAGAACATTGAATAACCAGTAGCCCAGTGTCGCTGCTAACCCTATATGCAACCCTGATATCGCGATCAAATGACTCAGGCCCGTTCGCCGAAGTACTCGCCACTCCTCCGACTGAATGGCTGATCGATCCCCAACCGCCAGCGCTCTAATCACCCCCATGGCAGTGCTTTTCGGGCGATCAGCAACAAGGGATGAAGCTAAATCCCAACGAATCTGGTCGAGTAAAGCGACCGACCCGGATAATCCCAAACGGGCATTATCCGTGCTGACTCGGACATAACCCCTGCCCTTGATCCCGTGGATAAATGANCTTTTTTCAAAATCGACGATTCCCCAGTTTCGATAACTGCGGGGCGAGCGTAGCCGCACCTCCAAACGCCANCGCTCACCCGGCCTGACTCGCGGCGTGTCACCATACCAAGACAAACGGAGGCGACGCGCTATCGCCAATTCTGACGTTGGTAGCGCTATCCGTTGGGTTAAAAAATCAAAGCGAAGCACCGCATCTGACTCGTTGGGAAGACCCATGACCCAGCCGGTAATGGTCACGGGTTTCTCGTAGACAGACGATGGCAACGATCTCATCAACATAATACCCGCGACCGTGTTAGCCAGTAATAAACCCCCGAGAAGAGGACACAACCAAGGAAAAGCCCGCGTTCTAAACGTCAGGACCAAAGCCACCACAAGACAAAGTGCCGAGTGCCATTCCAGCAAAACAGGCAGCGTGTGTATCAGGGACGCACCGAGCCAGAACAGCACNGAAATTCTGACCATCGTGGGCATGCGCGCACGACCCTATAATCCGTGATCTAACTTGAGGTGTGATTGTATTGCTGAGGCTTAAGGACTGACTGTGCTGAACCGCACACTACGGCAAAAATTGCCGTCAAAAGCGACCGTACTGCAACAACCCGGTCTTCGACATTTGGCCCACCTCTTCGGGGACGCTCGACTGTGGTCGCTCAATCGGCGAACCGTCAGTCGTGGATTGGCCATTGGCCTGTTCTGGACCTTCGTGCCAATACCGCTGCAAACCATCCCTGCTGCCCTCACCTGCCTTGTCATCCGCGGACACCTACCGATTGCAGCACTGATCGTGTGGATCTCAAATCCGCTTACCTGGTTCCCCCTCTATGGNGCCGCGTATCTCTTCGGCGCATGGGTTCTGGGTCAACCGATTCCTGACTTGTCGACCGTTGACCTGGCTTGGATGAAGGAACAATTGGTGACACTGTGGTTGGGATGCATGATTTTGGCTTGCCTGTTTTCTGCTTTAGGCTATCTGCTGGGGCACGCTCTGTGGCAACTACGTGTCTTGCGACAGTGGGAACAAAGACGAGCAATGCAAAAACAGCGTACCGGCACAGGCACAAAACCTCATTGAGTCCGTCACGGCGAAGGTAATGTCTCTTAGCGCTCCAGCCCCCCATCCACCAGACGCAGGACTCGACCCAGTTTGCCTGCCAACGCCACATCATGAGTGGCTACGACCAAACTGGTGCCAAACTCTTCGTTCAGTTCGATTAACAACTGTTGAATCGACTCCGCTGTGCGCCGATCTAAATTTCCCGTCGGCTCGTCAGCCAATACACACGTCGGCCGAGTGATCAGCGCTCGCGCTACCGCTGCACGCTGACGCTCGCCACCGGACAACTCAGAGGGTCGATGACGCGCCCGACTGGCCAAGCCAACTCGCTCAAGCAATGCTCTCGCTCTTTCAATCGCATCTGCGCTGGGGTGCCGNCGAATCAGTAGTGGCATGGCGACGTTTTCTTCCGCTGTGAACTCTCCCAGTAAATGGTGAAACTGGTAAACGAACCCCAGGGTGCGATTACGTAAGTTGCCACGCGCCCTCTGACTGATACCCGCCGGGTCCGTCCCGCCTAACTCCACCCGTCCCGCGGTTGGGTCATCCAAACCGGCCAGCAAGTGCAGCAGGGTTGTTTTGCCGCTACCTGAGGTGCCAACCAATGCAACGGTTTCCCCGGCCACAATATCTAAACTGACCCCAGCCAATACCTCGACTTTCGCGTCACCTTGAACATAGGTTTTACACAGTTCACGGCACCGCAAAACCACTTCTCCCGCCTTACTCATACCGCAACGCCTCTGCCGGCTGTGTGCGCGATGCTCGCCACGCCGGGTAAAGGGTTGCGACCAGACTGATACCAAACGATGCGCTAGCAATCTGAATGACATCAGACCATTTCATCTGTGCCGGAAAATCGGTAATCACGTAAATACTTGAAGGAAAGAACTCGGTGTTAAGAAGCTCCTCAAGCCACGGCACCAATGTTTCAATATTGATTGCAGTGAGTACACCGACACCGGTTCCAATTAACGTACCTGTTATTCCAATCATCACACCCTGCACGACAAAGATACCCATAACGCTCAACGGACTGATGCCGAGAGTGCGCAATATGGCAACATCAGCTTCCTTATCGGCAACAACCATGATCAAGGTCGAAACAATATTGAATGCAGCCACCGCCACGATGAGCAAGAGAATAATGAACATGACGCGTTTCTCGATCTTGAGCGCGCGAAAAAGATTGCTATGTTCCCGTGTCCAATCGGTGATACCCACACCAGATCCAAGCAGCTCGGTCAACTTCTGGCGCACACGTGGCGCGTCATAGACATTCTTCAATTTAAGGCGAAGACCCGTAGCTCGACCTTCCGTTCGAAACAGCCGGGCGGCGTCTTCTATATGAATCAACGCCAGCGCACTATCATACTCATACATGCCCAACTCGAATATTCCTGCCACTCGAAAACGCTTTAGCCGCGGTAAAAGCCCCGCCGGCGTTACCTGTCCTTTCGGAGCCACCACAGTAACCTTGTCACCCAGTACAACATCCAGCTTAGACGCAAGCGCTGAGCCGATAATAATATTCCAATCCCGGGGAACCAGCACGGCAACATCACCCGCAGTTAAGTGGTCCAGAACCGTAGAAACATTCGCCTCCCTATTCGGCACGATGCCCCGAATAAGCGCACCGCTAACAGTCGGCCCCTTAACGATCATGCCTTGCCCAAGGATAAACGGCGCCTGACCCACCACTTCTGCGGCCTGTTCAACCCTTTCACTCAGGCGTGGCCAATCGGTCAGTTCCCCCCGAAAGCTGGTAATGGTGACGTGAGAGGCCACCGCCAAGATACGTTCGCGCAATTCGCGCTCAAACCCATTCATGATCGACAACACGGTAATCAGCGCCCAGACCCCAATCACAATACCCAGAACCGAGATCAACGAGATAAATGAAATAAACTGATTCCGCCGCTTGGCTCGCGTATAGCGCAGACCAATCTGCAGCTCGAGGGGACGAATCATTGACCGGCGGACCGTGCTCGCCTCGACCCTGAGGCCTTCAGCGGATCATGCCTCTGGTCTGAGATGAGGAAAAAGCAAAACATCGCGAATAGAGCGACTGTCTGTCAATAGCATCACAAACCGATCGATACCAATCCCGCCCCCCGCGTTGGGGGGCAGGCCGTATTCGAGCGCGTCGATGTAATCNTGGTCAAAAAACATCGCCTCTTCATCACCACCGGCTTTCTCGCTCGCTTGCCGCCTGAGNCGTTCCTCCTGATCCTGTGGATCGTTAAGCTCGGAAAACCCATTCGCCAGTTCACGGCCAGCGATAAATAACTCAAATCGATCCGTCACATCGGGATCGCTTTCACTGCGACGAGATAACGGAGATACCGAAACGGGGTGACCGGTAATAAAAGTCGGCTGAATCAGCGTCGCCTCAACGGACTGCTCAAACACCTCGAGCAGCAGTTCGCCGACATCACTATTCGGTGAACTCTCAACCCCCGTGGATGACAGGTGCCGGCGCAGAACAGCCGCGTCTTTACAGTCGGACTCAGACAATGTCCCATGATGCAATCGAACGGCCTCACCCAATGACAGTCGACGGAACGGCGCCCCCAAGTCAATCTGATGTCCCTGATATTCAACCACGGCAGACCCGGTAACCTCTTCGGTCACCGTGCGCAACATGTCCTCCGTCAGATCCATATAATCAACGTAGTCAAGATAGGCTTCGTTGTATTCCAACATCGTGAATTCCGGGTTGTGCTCGGTACTTAACCCTTCGTTACGAAAGTTGCGATTCATTTCGTACACTCGCTCAAATCCACCTACCAGGCAACGTTTGATATAGAGCTCCTGCGCGACTCGCATGAAAAGATCAATATCAAGGGCATTGTGGTGAGTGATAAACGGTCGCGCATTGGCGCCACCGGGAATGACCTGCATCATCGGTGACTCGATNTCAAGATATCCGCGCTGATCTAGAAAACGACGCAGTGACGCGGTGATCTGCGCTCGCCGACGGAAGGTCTGGCGGGACTGCTNATTGACGATCAGATCAACATAGCGTCGTCGGTAACGCGTTTCCACATCCGCGAGCCCGTGGAATTTGTCCGGCAAAGGCCGCAGCCCTTTTACCAGCAACCGGATATCCTCAACCTGCACGGTTAACTCTCCGGTGCGAGTACGAAATAAGGTGCCCACCACTCCGATGAGATCACCGATATCGAGTTTTCGAAAAAGCCGGTTGTAGACGCCCTCTGCTAAACGATCCCTTTGGGCATAGATCTGTATCTTTCCATGCTCGTCGTGCATGTCGGCAAAACCGGCTTTGCCCATCACTCGTCGCGTCATGACACGACCCGCTATCGTGACACGAGTCGGCGTGGCCGTCAGTGTCTGCTCATCAACATGATCAAAGTTTCGACGAATTTCCCGCGTATCGGTGTCACGTCTGAAATCATTCGGATACGCATTGCCATCACCGCGCAATACTTCGAGTTTTTCCTTGCGCTGAAGTACTTGATCGTTTTCTTCGGTCGTCATAGGGTTAATTTCCCAGCCTCGTCTAATCTTAAAGCCCCTGCTTTAGGCTTGCCTCGATAAATGCCCGAAGGTTGCCATCCAGAACACTCTGCGGGTTGCCTGTTTCCACCCCAGTCCTTAAGTCCTTAATACGAGACTGGTCGAGCACGTAGGAACGAATCTGACTACCCCATCCTATGTCGGACTTGGAATCCTCAAGCCCTTGCTGGTCTTCCCGCCGTTTACGCATCTCGGCTTCGTATAGGCGCGCGCGCAGCATATTCATCGCCTCCGCCCGGTTGCGATGCTGTGACCGGTCGTTCTGACATTGCACCACTATCCCCGTCGGCAGGTGAGTGAGTCGTACCGCTGAATTGGTCTTGTTGACATGTTGTCCTCCCGCTCCGCTGGCACGATAGGTGTCCACTCGTAGGTCGGCGGGGTTGACCTCGATATCGACCGTATCATCGACCTCAGGGTATGCAAATACCGAGGCGAAAGAAGTATGTCGTCTGTTGCCTGAGTCAAACGGTGATTTTCGAACCAGGCGATGCACACCGGTTTCGGTGCGCAAATGACCGTACGCATATTCACCACTCACCTGTATGGTGGCACTTTTAATCCCCGCCACCTCTCCTTCGGACCGTTCGATCATCTCAACCTTGAATCCCTCTCGCTCGGCCCATCGCAGGTACATTCGTAGCAACATGGCAGCCCAGTCCTGAGCCTCAGTACCACCGGATCCCGCCTGAATGTCTACAAACGCGCTGGCCGCATCCGCCTCACCGGCAAACATACGCCGAAACTCTAGCCTCGACAGCACATTGCCAATCGAATCGATATCAGCCCTTAGGGCGGNAATCGTGGCGGCGTCTTCTTCGGTCTTGGCAAGATCCAACAGTTCCACCGCTTCATCAGTCTTGACGGTGAGATCATCTATAGTGCCTACCACCTCTTCAAGACGGGCGCGTTCTCGTCCCAACTCCTGCGCTACCGACTGATCAGTCCAGATATTCGGCTCTTCAAGCCGTAACAGGACTTCCTCTAATCTGTCCCGTTTGTTTTGATAGTCAAAGATACCCCCTTAAGCCACTAATTCGAATGACGTAATCGTCGAGTGTGCGGCTGAGTTCACCGGTGTCTTGCATGACACTTGCCTATCGATACCAAGTAAGAGACTCGAAGGATACCGGATTAGGAATGCCACGGGTAATTCACGCGATGCTGGGNCAACGCCACACCCCTAGAAAATCGGGTTACAATCCATCTACAGGCGCTGAAAAACAGCGCCGTTTTAATTGTCCACTTGACGGAATCTGNGTTCTGCCACCACTATGAAAATTGGAGTGCTGACAGAATCANCCACCGGCGAAAATCGAGTGGCGACAACTCCCCTGATTACCTTAGACCTGATTCGACTCGGATTTGATGTAGCCATCGAGGCAGGTGCTGGATCCAAAGCAGGCTACGCTGACGAGGATTACCTCGCTGCCGGGGCCAGCATTGCACCGTCAGCCGAAGATCTCTGGTCCACCGCCGACATTGTTCTCAAGGTTCGAAGCCCTAATCCTGATTCCAACGCAGCTACTGGCAGCGTACTGCCGTTGCGATCCGGACAGATCCTGATCAGTTTCATTAGCCCAGCGCAAAACCCCGCTTTACTTGAAACACTTGCCGGCACTGGCGCAACCGTACTCGCTATCGATGCGGTGCCCCGCATTACTCGAGCACAAAAGCTCGACGCACTGAGCTCAATGGCCAATATCGCTGGGTACCGGGCGGTCATAGAGGCAGCCAACTGCTTCGGACGCTTTTTTACTGGACAAATGACGGCTGCCGGGAAAACTCGGCCGGCCAAAGTCCTCGTTATTGGCGCAGGTGTTGCAGGCCTGTCTGCAATGGGCGCCGCCATGAGCCTCGGCGCCATCGTTCGCGCATTCGACACTCGACTCGAGGTCAGAGAACAGATTCAGAGCATGGGCGCAGAATTTCTGCTGGTCGATATCGAAGAAGATGGCGGTGGAACAGGCGGGTACGCGAGGGTGATGAGTGACGAATTCATTCAGGCGGAGATGGCGTTGTTCGCGCAACAAGCCAAGGAAGTCGACATCATCATCACTACCGCCCAGATTCCTGGAAAACCCGCNCCANTGCTCATTACNGCGGACATGGTCCACTCCATGGCACCTGGCAGCGTTATTGTNGACCTCGCGGCAGAACAAGGCGGCAACTGTGAATTGACTCAACCGGGCCAACGCGTCATGGAGAACGGGGTCACCATCCTCGGCTATACCGATCTNGTCAGTCGCATGGCATCGCAATCGAGTCAACTCTATGCCAGTAACCTACGTCACCTGATCAATGATCTGTGCCCCGAAAAGGATGGAACACTAACGCTGGATTTCGACGATCAAGTGGTGCGAGCCATGACGGTGGTACACGANGGCAAAGTGACTTGGCCCCCGCCGCCGATTGAGACGACACCGGTATCGACGGCCACTACCCCAACAGCGGCCAACGACCCCAAGGTCGTTGTTGCAGACCAATCGACTTCGAATTCTCTTGTGGGTTTAGTGATCACTGCATTATTGATACTCGGCGTCGGCTCGGTCGCACCACCAGCCTTCATGGCGCATTTCACGGTCTTTGTTTTGTCCATTTTTATCGGATGGCAGGTCATCTGGAACGTCACCCCGGCCCTTCATACTCCATTGATGAGTGTGACTAATGCAATCAGCGGTATCATTGTGGTGGGCGCACTGCTGCAAATCGACTCAACATCTTCTCTGGTGGTTATCCTCGCAGCCGTCTCCGTATTGGTCGCTTCGATCAATGTTGCCGGCGGATTTCTCGTTACCCAAAAAATGCTTGCGATGTTTAAGAAGGAGCATTGAATTTGACATCCGGTATTGTCTGGGCTGCTTACCTCGTTTCCGCTATCCTCTTTATTCTGAGTCTGTCCGGGCTCAGCCATCAGGAATCGGCGCGACGCGGAAACGTATTTGGTATCGCGGGTATGGCACTCGCCATCGGCGCCACAATCCTCGGCAACACGCTCGAAAACTACCCGCTTGTGATCGGCATGATGCTGTTGGGCGGGACCATCGGCGTGATGGTTTCTATGCGGGTACAGATGACGGCAATGCCCCAACTGGTAGCGCTACTACACAGCCTTGTCGGTCTGGCCGCCGTGATGATAGGCGTCGCTAATCAACTCGATAGCGACCCCACGGAGGCCTTCGCAGGGGTTGAGCAAACCATCCACCTGGTCGAAATTTATCTTGGTGTATTAATTGGCGCCGTCACGTTTTCCGGCTCAGTCATTGCGTTCGGGAAACTCCAGGGCATCATCAGCAGTCAACCGCTATCTCTTCCCGGCCGGCATGTTGCCAATATCATGATTGGGCTCGCCTGCCTATTGTGTGGTTACCTGTATCTAACGGCCGGCACTCCGGAAGCAGAAATCCTCCCACTGCTGGTAATGACCGCTCTAGCGCTTGTGTTTGGAGTGCATATGGTGATGGCCATCGGTGGCGCGGACATGCCCGTGGTGATATCAATGCTGAACAGCTATTCTGGCTGGGCNGCTGCTGCAACGGGCTTTATGCTGTCCAATGACCTATTAATTGTGACCGGCGCACTGGTTGGTAGCAGTGGCGCAATACTGAGTTACATCATGTGCCGTGCCATGAANCGGCGCTTCGTATCAGTCATTCTTGGCGGCTTTGGCAGCAGTGGCAACAACAACAGTGTCGCGGNACAGAGCGGCGAAGCCATTGCCATTGATCATGCAGAGGCGGCACAACTGCTTGCGACTGCGGAAAGTGTNGTNGTGGTCCCCGGNTATGGAATGGCCGTCGCCCACGCGCAACACCCTGTGTCTGAAATGACACGCATCCTGCGTGCACAAGGGGTAGATGTGCGATTTGCTATCCATCCCGTTGCNGGACGCATGCCTGGGCATATGAATGTATTGCTCGCAGAAGCGCGTGTACCCTACGACCTGGTCCTGGAAATGGATGAAGTTAACCCGGACCTGCCAAAAACTACCACAGTACTGGTGATCGGTGCCAACGACATCGTCAACCCGGCTGCACAGGAAGATCCCGGCAGCCCGATTGCCGGCATGCCAGTGCTAGAGGTGTGGAAAGCCGATCACGTGATTATCCTCAAACGCAGCATGGCTGTAGGCTATGCGGGAATTGATAACCCACTCTTCTATCGAGACAACTCAAGAATGCTGTTTGGCGACGCCAAAGACAGCGTTGATCAACTCTTGCAACAATTGAAAGCAACCTGACCTACGGAATATCAGGCAGCCCCCAGCAGGTCACGCATTCGAGTACCGATCTCGGCCGGACTACGAACAACGGCCACACCGGCATCCTCCAACGCCCTAATCTTGTCCTCGGCGCTACCGGTGCCTCCCGCTATGATGGCGCCCGCATGCCCCATGCGTTTACCCGGGGGCGCCGTTGCCCCAGCGATGAACGCAACCACCGGCTTGGTCATGTGGGTTTTGATCCACGCCGCGCANGCTTCTTCATCCGTACCACCGATTTCTCCACACATCACAACCGCCTCAGTCGCAGGGTCCGCGTTAAATAAAGCCATGATGTCCAGGTGCTTCATTCCGTTGATCGGGTCACCTCCAATACCCACACACGTTGACTGCCCTAACCCAACGCCACTCAACTGACCGACCACTTCATAGGTCAACGTGCCGGATCGCGAAACCACTCCCACCGGCCCGGGACGATGAATATAACCCGGCATAATGCCGATTTTAACTTCCTCAGGCGTGATCACGCCGGGACAATTTGGGCCAATTAAGAGCGTCGCTGAATCGGCCATTCGATGGCGGATCTGAATCATATCCTTAACCGGCACGCCCTCCGTAATACAAATGACGAGTCCGATTTCCGCGTCAATTGCCTCTATCATGGCCGCAGCTGCGAACGGCGGCGGTACATAGATCACCGACACATCGCACCCGGTTTGCTCGCGGGCCTCGACGACAGACTCGAACACCGGAACATCCTCGATGAACTCGCCCCCTCGACCGGGTGTGACTCCCGCCACAAAACAGTCACGACCAAACGCGTAAGCAAGGCAATTAGCGGTATGGAATCGCCCTGTTCGCCCGGTGATGCCCTGCGTCACTATCCTGCTTTTGCGATTGACAAGTATTGGCATGACTTAACTCGCCGCTGCGACCACTTTCTCTGCCGCTTCGGCCATCGTCGCGGCTGGAATAATCTCGATGTTGGATTCGGCGAGAATCTCTCGACCCCGTTCGACATTGGTGCCTTCCAGACGCACCACCAACGGCACATCGAGATTTACTTCTTGAGCCGCACTGACCAGCCCTTCTGCCACCACATCACAGCGCATGATGCCCCCAAAGATGTTAACCAGAATGGCCCGCAGCGATTCGTTTCGCAGCATCAACTTGAACGCTTCAGTAACCTGTTCGGTCGTCGCCCCGCCACCCACATCTAGAAAATTTGCCGGCTCACCACCGTAAAATTTAATGATATCCATTGTTGCCATGGCCAGGCCCGCCCCGTTTACCAGGCATCCGATAGAACCATCGAGTGCGATGTAATTAAGACCGTGAGCCGACGCATCCACTTCATCCTGATTCTCTTCATCGACATCACGCAGTGCTGCAATGTCCGGCTGACGAAAGAGTGCACTATCGTCAAAATTGAACTTCGCATCTAAGGCAACCAACCGCTGGTCGTCGGTTAGGATCAACGGGTTAATCTCCACCAACGAGGCATCACTCTCCCAGAAGGCTTGATAGATAGAGGAAAATAATCCTACCGCCTCAAGTTGCAAATCAGACGGTATGCCCATTTTTTCCGCAAGCAATGCTAGGCCTGCCTCGTCAACTCCAGCGACGGGATCAACCGACAAGCGATGAATATGCTCTGGAGTAGAGGCGGCAACACTTTCGATATCCATGCCACCTTGCGCACTTCCAATGATCACTACCCGCTGGCTTACACGATCAATGACTACGCCCAAATACATTTCGCTGTGTATGGCGGCCCCTTCTTCGATCAGTAAACGTCTAACCTGCTGCCCATCAGGGGAAGTCTGGTGTGTCACTAGCATCATGCCGAGCATCTCCTCAGCAGCCTGATGCACATCCTCGAGTGATGACACGACTTTAACGCCACCGCCCTTGCCTCGACCCCCGGCGTGAATCTGCGCTTTTACAACCCACGGCGGGCCCATAATCGTTGGCGCAAGTTGATCCACCTCGTCAACTGATCGGCAAACCACACTCGGTGGCACGCTTACGCCATAGCGCCGCAAAATCTCCTTCCCTTGATACTCGTGGATTTTCATCGTTTCATCGAACCTAACTATCGTTAGGCTCGATAACCACCTCGCGCCGTTGATCAGTGATCCACTCGCTCCACGAACCCACAAACAACCTGGATCCAGGTAACCCTGCGTGTTCCATCGCTAAAAGGTTATGACAGGCCGTAACACCTGAGCCGCAGCTGTGAATCACATCTCGAGGCGACCGCGCTCTCATCAAGGTCTTAAACGCCTGCCGCAACTCCCCAGTCGATTTAAACTTTCCCTCACGCATGTTCTCTATAAACGGACGATTCAGCGCGCTCGGTATATGGCCCGCTACCAAATCCAATGGCTCCTGCCACCCCTTGAAACGCGATGCCTCACGTGCATCAACAATCAAACCGCTCCCCTGCCCGACAATGGACTCTACCGTTTCAACCGACACCCACAAATCGTCATCCGCTGGCCCCTCATAGATAGCGCTCTGATAAGTCTCGTTACCTGACGCCAAAGCAAAGCCTGCCGCCTGCCACGCGGCGAACCCCCCATCAAGCACTTTGACGTCGGAGTGCCCCATCCAGCGCAACATCCACCAGAATCTTGCGGCCATCGCACAACCCCCGTCGTCATAAACTACCACTGGCATATCCGGAGTCAGGCCAAGATGGCCGAGCGTCTCGCGGAACACGCCCACTTCGGGCAACGGATGACGGCCGGTTCGTGAACCAACAGGGCCAGATAAGTCAGCCTCCAGATCAACATAGCTTGCGCCGGGGATATGCGATGCAAGGTACTGCGCTCGCCCCGCATCGGCTTGACTGAGGAGAAAACGGCAATCGCACACGCGGAGAACGTTTCCATCACCCTGTGCAGAAAGCTCATTAACTGAGATGAGCGGGGAGTCGTTCATTTTTTCCATCGATGGATTATCCGTTCAATCGCCATCTAGCGACACGCTACAAGCTTGTCTAGTCTTTAACTACCGCGTGATNNCTTGCATGTATCTGGCGGTGGGGGTGGGATTCGAACCCACGGTGGTCGTGAAACCACGCCAGTTTTCAAGACTGGTACATTCAGCCGGACTCTGCCACCCCACCTTTCTAACACCATCACCAGTTGAGCCTCATCAATCTAGAAACTGTATTCCCTGACTGAA
Organism: Acidiferrobacteraceae bacterium; assembly: GCA_002714255.1. Lineage (GTDB taxonomy): Bacteria > Pseudomonadota > Gammaproteobacteria > Arenicellales > UBA868 > UBA11791. The sequence goes on along the minus strand of PAWW01000001.1, from coordinate 15,626 downwards.
TGCCAAGCTCCAGTTACCGTATTATCTAATAACATCCAGATATTCGTACAAATGTTTGACGCTGATGGTGTTTTTCCTAGCCGCGATCAATTCGCTCGATTCCACCCATATAAGAACGCAACACTTCTGGCACCGTGATCGCGCCATCAGCGGTCTGATAATTCTCCATGACAGCCACCAGCGCTCGCCCGATAGCCACTCCCGAGCCATTCAAGGTATGCAATAAAGTAGGCTTTCCTGTTGACGGATCCCGCCATCGCGCGCCCATACGGCGGGCCTGAAAGGCCTCGAAGTTACTGCATGAGGAAATCTCCCGGTAACGTTGCTGGCCAGGAAGCCACACCTCAAGATCATAGGTCTTAGCAGCAGCAAACCCAAGATCGCCATCACACAATGTCACGACGCGATACGGTAGACCCAATTTCTCGAGAATGACCGCCGCGTGAGCAGTCAACTCTTCGAGTGCCTCCCAGGAGCGCGATGAATCGACCAACTGCACCAGTTCAACTTTCTCAAACTGGTGCTGACGAATCATGCCGCGAGTGTCTTTACCGTATGAGCCGGCTTCCTGTCGAAAACAAGGAGTATGGCAAACGTGCCGCGCCGGTAGATCTTTCGGCTCCACGATGACATCACGGTAAAGATTAGTGACCGGAACTTCTGCTGTGGGAATCAAGTAGTAGGATGGATCAGATGTCGTCCGAAATTGATCGTCTTCAAACTTCGGCAACTGCCCGGTTCCAAAAAGCGAACGTTCGTTCACTAAGTAGGGAACATAAGTTTCACGATAGCCATGCTCTCGCGTATGCACGTCGAGCATGAACTGAATGAGCGCACGATGCAGCGTCGATAACGCACCGAACATGACGACGAAACGGGATCCGGCAAGTTTGGTTGCCGCATCAAAATCCATCATACCCAACTGGGTACCGAGGTCGACATGGTCTTTGGCCTCAAAAACAGGCTGTGACGGGTCACCCCAGCGACGTACTTCGACGTTGTCGTGCTCCGAACTCCCGGTGGGTACCGACGCATGGGGCAAATTTGGAATCTCTGCCATCAATGTACGTAATTCCGCCTGGACCGCACCGAGGGTTTCCTCCACGGCTTTCAGGCGAGGTCCAATGCCAGCCATTGATTTCATTAACTCAGCGACATCTTCCCCCACAGCCTTTCTCTGACCGACCTCCTTGGACAATCGGTTGCGCTGAGCCTGCAACGACTGTTGCTCGGTTTGCTGCTGACCCCGTTNNGCCTCCAGCCGCATGAGTCGGTCAATGTCGAGCATAAAGCCACGACGCAAAAGTGCCTTCGCGACAGCGTGGGGATCGTTTCGCAGTAGTTGGGAATCAAGCATGATGAATATGCATTAGGNCAAAAATCAAACCTAACCCGCTTCGTCAATGATATCTACGCCCTCCGGGACCTCAAACGCAAACCATTCGGCACCGATNGCGATATTTTCCTTTACATCAGATAACACAATTCGAGTAATTTGCCCCAAGTCGTCAAGCAACTGGATCAACCGCAGCGTACCCCGCTCGAATCCGAGTTGAATCTCTGAAAAAATCGCCGTTTCCTCCTTGGAGTGAAGCGACACCCAACCTATCTTGCCTTGCTGTCCCAGATCCTTTACTCGATAATTTTGCTTTGGATTTCCGCCACTTGAGAGCACGGCAGCAGGGCTCGTTCCAAGTGCATCGGTCAACTTACGAATCGTAACCTGCTCTAGATCTATATCGTAAACCCACATACGCTCCCCGTCTGCGACGATGGCTTGCTCTACCGGCGGATCATAGTCCCATCGAAAGCGCCCTGGCCGACTAATCCGCAATTGCCCAGAGCTCTCCTCTAATGGCACCAGGTTCTCGTCAAAAATTGTTTGGGTAAATCGCGCCTTGAAAGTGAGCACTTCCTCAAAAAACNGATCGAACTGGGCGATTGACTCCGCCTGGGCGNCTGCCGGNAGCCAGCTATGCAACAAGATCAGCGCGCAAAGACCGCCTANTCTCGCCAGCATCCCCATCTCCCCGTTCTGNCCAANCCNGATTATTCTGGCGNCGCNGGCGCGAGCACTTCGCGTTTGCCATTTTCCAATGGACNCACGACACCAGCCATTTCCATCGCCTCAATCATCCGCGCCGCGCGGTTNTACCCNACCCGCAACTGTCGCTGCACNGAAGAAATNGATGCCCGCCGTGTCNCCGTCACAAACGCCAGGGCCCNATCGTAGAGCGGGTCNCCTTCNCCGTCNCCNCCCNCTACNCCACCGCTGCTNAAGTCCGATTCGAACTCAACATTGACCACATTGTCGAGATAGGCNGGGGCACCNCCTTNTCTNANNTGNTTCGTTACCCGCTGCACCTCNTGATCAGACACAAANGCACCATGTACGCGNACNGGAAACCCCGTNCCNGGAGGGAGAAAGAGCATATCGCCATGACCNAGCAACTGCTCTGCACCCATCTGATCGAGCACGGTNCNNGAATCNNCTCTGGAGCTGACCTGAAAAGCNACNCGAGTGGGGATATTNGCCTTGATTAACCCAGTCACCACATCNACCGANGGTCTNTGNGTCGCNAAAATNACGTGAATCCCNGCTGCTCGAGCNCGTTGTGCAATCCGNGTAATCAGTTCTTCTACCTTTTTACCGACTACCATNANCANATCGGCAAACTCATCGATGATGACAACGACATAAGGCATTTTTGATAGCGTTGGGGTCTGCNCCGNNGTGTCATCCNCCTGCGGCTCNTGGANTGGGTCAACNATTGGCTTNCCGNCATCGATGGCCGCNANNACTTTGCGGTTATANCCCGCAATGTTTCTTACCTGNANTTCAGCCATCAANCGAAAGCGACGNTCCATTTCAACGATACACCAGCGCAGNGCGTTCGCNGCTTTTTGCATGTCAGTCACNACAGGNGTCANCAGATGNGGAATCCCATCGTAGGTNGACAACTCCAACATTTTGGGGTCTATCATAATAAAACGGACATCAGCNGGCGTTGACTTGTAGATAATGCTCAAGATGAGCGCATTGATACAAACGGACTTGCCAGATCCTGTCGTCCCGGCAACCAGCAGATGGGGCATCTTGCACAAGTCCGACACCACTGTCTGACCCGCGATATCTTTCCCAAGGAACAAGGTTAATGGGCTCTTGCTGGATTCATAAACCTCTGATGCGAGGCCTTCCACCAAGTTAACCGTCTCACGTATCTCGTTCGGAATCTCCAGACCAATNAACGTCTTGCCCGGAATNTTCTCTACAACGCGAACGCTAACCACTGAAAGGGAACGTGCCAGATCACGGGAAAGCCCAGCAATTTGGCTGGCCTTTACGCCCGGCGCCGGCTCAATCTCAAACCGCGTAATCACAGGCCCCGGCTGAACTGCCTCCACCTGCACCGCGATATTAAAATCCAGCAGCTTCTTTTCGACCACACGGGACATGTGTTCCAAGGTTTCCCGCGAGTATCCCCCACCGTGTTCTACAGGAGCATCTAACTCACTCAACTGCGGCAGCGTGCCTTTGGGAACCCTGTCCTCAACAAATATCGGAATAGCCGTCTGTTTTTCTTTGTAGATTCTTGCGCCTTCTTTCGAACCGGCGAAACGCGGTTCAATCCGCGGCGGCTTGCGCTTGCCCAATTCTTTGCGCATATCAGCCACCGACTCATGTCGCGCCTGCCGGGATCGAACGCCTTTTAGCCAGTCGATCCACGTCGCTGATCGGCGCCACACCCACTTGGCCCCGTGCACGATCCAACGCCCGATGTGGCCCCCGATGGTGAACCAGGACAGGTCAAAAGCCCACGAAATCCCAGCCACTAACATCAACAACATCACCACCGTTGCTCCGAGAGAACCAAAACTGCCGCTCAACCAGTCGGCACCGTAAACTCCCACAGAGCCTCCTGGGTCAAATGGCATTCCCCGCGCACCGTCCAAGAAAAACAACTGCGCCAACCCACAGGCAGCGATCAGGGTGAGCCCGAGACCCGTCCCGTGAACCATTTTTTCAAACCCTGGCAGGGGGGCCCGCTTGTAACGAAACAACCGATACCCAACCACCAAGAAAATAACGGGTACGAGATACGCCGGATAGCCAAACAACTTTAGGAAGATATCGGAAAAATAGGCCCCAAAACGACCACCGAGATTCCATACCGCACTATCACATCCCGCAAAAGTAAAACTACAATCGTCTTGGGAATAACTCATCAGACAGACCAGCAGGTACCCCGCCGCCGCCAGTAACGCGATGAATAGGACTTCGCGGCCCAGAATAGCCTGCCCGCCCCGTATTGCGGATTCGGAACCAGTAACGGGAGATTTACGTCGTGCTTGCGCCAAATGAAAGGGGGTTGCGGTCGGCGTGAAAGGAGGTGATTACTGAAGAGCGAATTATATCGGAACCCAACAGCCTGTACCGACCAACTTGCCGCGCCGTCGCCCAGCCCATAACATCGCGGCTTTAGCCAAGCGACCCATTCTCAAAAACAAGCTCACAACACTACTTTTGGTCAATTGCCTGACTCTCTAGAGTCAAACCACGCTACGGACTCTAAACGATGGAAAATACGCAGCACCAACGTCTTCTCATTCTTGGCTCCGGCCCAGCGGGCTACACTGCGGCGGTTTATGCTGCCCGGGCCAACCTCAAGCCTGCCCTGATTACCGGCATGGAACAAGGTGGACAGTTGACGACAACCACCGATGTGGATAATTGGCCTGGCGACGTAAGCGGCCTGCAGGGTCCCGATCTCATGGCCCGAATGCAACAACACGCTGAGCGGTTTGATACCGAGATTATCCTCGACCATATCACGTCGACAGATCTTGGCAGACGTCCCTTTCAATTAACGGGTGAACGTGCCACTTACACCTGTGATGCATTGATCATCACAACCGGCGCATCGGCTCGATACCTGGGCCTACCCTCGGAAGAGGCTTTTAAGGGCCGTGGCGTTTCCGCTTGCGCAACCTGTGATGGATTCTTTTATCGCGATCAGGCGGTTGCCGTGATCGGCGGTGGCAATACGGCAGTTGAGGAAGCCCTCTACCTGTCCAACATCTGTTCTTCGGTAACACTAGTCCACCGACGGGATCGACTACGGGCTGCTGCCATTCTCCAGGACGCGCTCCTTGCCCGCTGCGGAGATGAAGGAAATGTCAACGTGCGTTGGGATTCGGTTCTAGCCGAAGTACTGGGTGATGAGAGCGGCGTTACTGGCGTGACTCTCAATAACACAACAGGGAATGAAATAAGCCAACTGGATGTGCACGGCGTATTCATTGCGATCGGACATGACCCGAATACAGCCATATTCAATAATCAGCTCGATATGGAAGGGGGCTACATTCGAGTACGGGGTGGACTGAACGGTAACGCTACCGAGACCAGCGTACCTGGCGTCTTTGCCGCTGGCGATGTGATGGATCATGTGTATCGCCAAGCGGTCACTTCAGCAAGCTCTGGCTGTATGGCTGCCCTCGACGCGGAAAAATATCTGGCGGACTGACTCTATGCCCCATACGCCAAAACCAAAGAAATCACGCGCTATCGAGCCAGATGAGCGCGTACTCTTTCGACAGGCTATGCGCGGAACCACGCCGCTGCACAAAGAACTAACAGCAGCGAAAGCAATTAACGTCACAAGACCCCCCAACACGACCACTCTACACAAACAAAAAAAGCGGCAATCCGCAGAGATAGCGACGCACCCGCCCCTTGGGAAAGTCGGACTTGACGGTGACAGCTTCTACCGCGCTGGCGTTCAACGCAAAACCTTACAGGCTTTAAAGCGAGGAAATCTGAGAATTGACGACGTCATCGACCTGCATGGCCATGATCGACACTCCGCGTTGCAAAGACTTTCNCATTTCNTCGCCCAAAANATTCTAAGCGGCTGTCGATGCATTCGAGTCATCACCGGCAAAGGCCGACGTTCCCCCGGTCGAGAGTCGGTCATACGCAAAGACACCTGCCACTGGCTTCAGCAACACCCCAAAGTCCTCGCCTATTGCCCGGCTCAACCTCACGATGGCGGTATGGGCGCGTTCTATGTCTTACTCAACGTGCGCATCTGAAATCAACACCACTGCATGTGCAGCGATGCCTTCCCCACGACCGGCATAGCCCATACCGTCAGTAGTCGTCGCCTTAACATTAATGCCGCCCGGCGGAATCAGCAGCGCGGAAGCAAGAATCAATCGAATCTCAGGCAGAAACGGAGCCATTCGAGGCANTTCGGCAATGATNGTGCAGTCGACATTGACCGGCCGGTACCCCGCTTTATCCAAAAGCCCGACCACAACTCGCAGAAATTCCCGACTATCGCGCCCTGCGTGCGCTTGATCGTGACCCGGAAAGTGCTGTCCGATATCACCAAGACCCGCTGCACCGAGCAAGGCATCGCATAACGCATGAATTAATACATCCGCGTCAGAGTGCCCGGCAAGNCCTCTTTCGTAAGGAATTGAGACACCACCAATGATCAAAGCTCGATCTGACTCAAGGCGATGGGCATCGAAACCATGACCAACTCGAATGATCAAAATCGGCCCTCATTCTTGAGGATAGCGGCGACCCTATCGAGATCCGCTTCAACCGTTACCTTTAGGTTATCGTCTCGGCCGCGCACCAGTTTGACCGGCCTCCCCGATCTCTCGATGGCCGATGCTTCATCAGGCACGTCCTCGAGGGACCCTAAGCAGGCGTTCAGTGCCTGCGTAAGCGCTTCCAACCGAAACATTTGCGGCGTCATGGCCCGCCACACCCTCTGGCGACACAACGTCTTGTGAACGTTACCATGCCGGTCCGCAACTTTTAGCGTATCCCATACGGGCGCAGCCAGGATTCCGCCTACCTCTTCATCGACCACTTCATCAATTAAATACTGCAGGTCGGATACTCGAAGACAAGGCCGGGCCGCGTCATGGACCAATACCCAGTCGTCGGCCTCGGCGTGGGATGTTAGCGCCTCCAGGCCACGCAACACCGTCTCGCTGCGACTCGCGCCACCAACAAAAACACCAAGGAACTTGGCCGGCGCTTGACACAACGAATCAAACCATTGATCTATCGCTGAAACACCAACCACCATCCCGGCAATATCGGGCACCGCATTGAAACAATTGAGACTAAACTGCAGCAACGGAACGTCGCCAATCAATTGGTACTGTTTTGGCGGTTCCTGCCCATACCGCTGCGCAGACCCTGCGGCAACGATCAGTCCCCAACACCGAAAACGCGGTGACTTGCTCCGTTTCTGCGGACGATNCATATTCGGGATTATCCCTGATCTTGCCCTCTTGAGGCGCAAGAAACAGCGTCAGATGCGATAGAATGCGCGCCCCTCGAATAACGTCTGCCGCCTAGCTCCCCACCCACCTGTGTTGACAAGTCCCCTCTCTCCTGCAATCCCCACGGGCGCCGCTCCNGTGCTGTGCTGGCAGGGGTTACATGGTGCTGCTGAAGGACTTGCGATTTGCCGTTCAGCTNNCCAATTCGAAGGTCTGTTAGTCGTGGTGGTGCAAGACGTCCGTCGCCTGCATCTGCTGGAAGCAGAAATTGATTTCTTCCAGGATGCGNCTCAACCCANCCCCGTGCACCGTCTTCTGGATTGGGAATGTCTACCGTACGATCTTTTTTCTCCACATCCTGATATCACATCCCAACGACTACACACCCTTTCACGACTGCCTGAAATTAAACGCGGCATCCTTCTATTGACACTGGAAACACTGATTCAACGCCTGCCACCCAAGCATTTCATTCTGGAACAAAGCTTCTCACTTGATGTTGGCGAATCTCTGAATATGGAAGCCATGCGTGAGCGACTGAACAACAGCGGTTACCGACTGGTCGGACAGGTAATGGCGCCTGGGGAATTTGCTGTGCGAGGCGGCTTGTTCGACATCTTCGCTATGGGTGCTGAGCAGCCTTTTCGACTCGATCTATTTGGGGAGATCATTGAAGGCATTCGCCTATTTGATCCTGAAACCCAACGTTCTGATNAGAGCACAACGACAATTTCCCTGTTACCTGCTCGAGAGTTTCCCATCACTTCCGAAAGCATTGACCTGTTCCGTCAGAACTTCCGACGCCTTTTTGAGGGCGACCCCCAGCAACAACAAGTCTACCGGGACGTCAGTCGCGGCAATCCCAGCCAGGGAATTGACTACTATTTTCCCTTGTTCTTTGAAAACACCGAGACATTATTTGACTATCTGCCAAACGCTATTGGTTGGGTCATCGACCGAGAGTTGCCAGAGGCAAGCGACACGTTCTGGTCCGGCATCCGTGACCGTCATGCGGTGGTNGCGCAGGATTCACAGCGGCACGTCTTACCGCCACATTATCTTTTTCAAACCACTCAGGAACTTACGCAACAAATGGCGGATCAACAGGTCATTCACCTGACCCAGGGTTGCGGAAGCATCGTGAGTTATGACACCCAACTGCCCGCCGAATATCCTGTCAAGACGGACAATGACTCACCCTACGACAGTTTGATATCGCACCTGCGGAATACCAATCGGACGATTCTGATCGTCGCTGACTCACTGGGTCGCAAAGAAATCCTGAAAGAAATCATTGAATCCTACGGCTTCAACTCCACCGACTCTCACTGGAAGGACATCATCGGCCGTGACTCAACTGTGATCCATTTTTGCGTTGGCCTGCTTGAGCGAGGATTGGTCTTAGGGTCTGAACAGGTTGAGGTCATTACCAACGCGCAACTTTATGGCCGTCGGATCAACCGAGAACGTCGATTCGAGCGCTCAGCACGTGATCCCCACAGCATTATCCGCTCACTTGCTGAATTGAATATCGGTGACCCGATTGTTCATGATGAACACGGCGTAGGCCGTTATCTGGGCCTTTCGACCCTGGGCATTGAGCAACAGAACACTGAGTTCCTGACCATCGAGTACCGCGATGGGGATCGTTTGTACGTTCCTGTCTTATCACTCGATGTCGTTAATCGCTACATTGGTGGACAAGCAGATGNAATCACTCTCAANAAACTCGGCACCGANGACTGGAGTCGATCGAAAAAACGCGCACAGGAAAAGACCTATGACGTCGCCGTTGAACTCCTGGAACTTCAGGCTGTTCGCCAAGGACGCGTCGGCTCGGCGATGGACATCCCTGGCAGAGAATACATCTCATTTTCCAGTCGTTTCCCCTACGAGGAAACGCCCGATCAGCTAAGCGCCATGTCTGAAGTACTGACTGACCTGGAGTCATGTAACCCCATGGATCGGATGATCTGCGGTGATGTCGGGTTTGGGAAAACCGAAATTGCTCTTCGTGCGGCATTTATCGCAGTACACAACAACAAACAAGTTGCGGTACTTGTGCCGACTACCCTACTCGCCCAACAACATTTCAATACGTTTATTGAACGATTTTCGGGCACTGCTATCAATATCGGCCTACTATCCAGATTTCGCGGGTCGGCGGACAACAAAGCACTGTTAAGGGCACTGCGCGATGGCACCCCGGACATCGTGATCGGCACTCATCGATTGCTTCAGGANGACATCGCATTCAAGGACTTGGGACTCTTAATCATCGATGAAGAGCACCGTTTTGGAGTGCGCCAAAAAGAACGATTAAAACAATTACGCCGCGAGGTAGACATCCTCGCATTAACCGCGACACCGATTCCCCGCAGCCTGAATCTTGGTTTATCCGGTCTGCGAGAAATTTCTGTGATTGGCACACCCCCCAAAGGTCGTCTGGCTGTTAAAACGTTTGTCCAACGTTGGAATGACGCGCTGGTTCGAGATGCCTGTCTCCGGGAATTGCACCGCGCCGGGCAAATTTACTTTCTTCATAACTCGGTTCAAACCATTAACCGGACAGCGGAACGACTACGAGCACTGATACCGGAGGCTACGATTGGGGTTGCTCATGGCCAACAACCAGAACGGGAACTGGAACGGGTGATGCAGGACTTTTATCACCAGCGATTTAATCTGTTGATCTGCACCACAATCATCGAAAGCGGGATAGATATACCGAGTGCCAACACCATCATCATTGACCGGGCCGACCGCATGGGAATGGCGCAACTGCATCAATTGCGCGGCCGAGTGGGTCGATCAAATCATCAAGCCTACGCCTACCTCATTGTACCCCCACCGGAAAATATGACGAATAACGCCGAACGCCGCCTGAATGCTATCTCGTCATTGTCCGAGCTCGGGGCGGGTTTTGCACTGGCTTCCCATGATCTTGAAATTCGCGGCGCGGGACAGCTACTTGGCGAAAAACAAAGTGGCGCAATTGATGAGATCGGGTTCTCTCTGTACTCCGATTACCTGCACCGGGCGATTCGTGAACTGTCAACCAGTGATCGTGCGCTGGGGACAGACGTTGAACCCTGCACTGTCGATATCAACCTTAACGTCACGGCCCTTCTCCCGGAAGACTACCTTCCTGACGTGCACGAGCGACTGGTCTTCTATAAACGCCTCGCGAACACAACCTGTCAGGCGGAAATAAAGGAACTACAACTCGAAGCCATCGATCGTTTCGGTCTGTTACCAGAAGCCTCTCGCACATTATTCCGAGTGACACAAATTAAACTCGCAGCCGGATTGATTGGCATTGAAAAACTACACCTCGGCCAGCATGGTGGAGAGATTCGTTTAAGTGAACAGACCTCGGTAGATCCCGCGTTCTTGCTACAAATGATTCATGATACTCCTAAAGACTATCGCATCAGACCTGGCAACGTGATCCATCTAACCACACCGCTTGAAGTGCCAGAGTTACGCCTTGACCGGGCTGAGGCAATCGTCGCTGCGCTGTCTGGAAAAACATCGGCATCTTTATCATGAAATCCCCAAACCCATCATTCGGTGAATATCCTGTGATCGGTCATTACGTGAGTTACCCATGTTAGCGTATCAACGACCCTCACCCACCAGGCACATCATGGTGACCACCTATGCGGTGGTATTACTGTCTTGGCTTTGGCTTCTTGCGCCGGAAGCGAAGGCCGCTCGTTCATACGAAGTTGAATTGCTGATCTTTGAACACCATCACCAGGATGATGACGAATCCCTGATTCCCCAGTTTGGTCGGTCTGTGGATTTTCGGTTGGCCCTCGAACAAGCTGAACGACGAGTATCTACCATCCAACCGGAACCCGCATTGGCTGGACATCTGGCTGACATCAATGCACGCCTGACCGCATCCCGAACATACGATGTGCTCTACCATGTGCGCTGGTTGCAGCAATCCGCCCAACTCCCCCACGCACCCCGCGTCGGCATTTCACTACCCGCTTCATCAACCCGGACCGGAATTCACGGAATTGTGCGACTCTACGCGACCGATTTGCTGTTTGTGGATACGATCATGCGCTTTGATCTCGTTCCGACTACGCATAGCAATCAGCTAAGCCGTCAGTCTGACGCCANCGCTGAAANGTCAGCTCACTTTCTTAACCAGAAACGACGCGTCANATTTAAGGAAATACACTACCTGGATCACCCCCGCTTTGGACTTTTCATTACCGTTTGGCCCATCGACAATTAATGCGTCGACTCAGGCCGGCTCGTCGAAACCGTCCGTATTGTTCCATTCGCCCCACTGATATTCGGGTACCAACCTGTTGATTATGGCTTCTATCTGTAGCTCGTTGTAATCAGAACAGGCNTGTTCCAGCGCCAGACAATCCTGCAAGACAACCGGCGCATCCACCGACCGAGTCGCAGCCAAAAGAATCTTGTCATAGCCTGTGTCAGANAAAAATTCCTCAGGATGAAACAACTCTTCTTTCAACTTCTCACCGGATCGAAGCCCGGTAAACACAATGTCAACCTCCTTTTCAGGCAGTCGACCTGATAACAGAATCATCTGGCGTGCCAAGTAGGCAATATTGANCGGCTCTCCCATATTGAGCACATAAATCTCGCTGCCTTGACCGATTAANCTCGCTTGAAGAATGAGTTGAGATGCCTCCGCTAAAGTCATGAAATATCGTGTCATTTCTGGATGGGTAACGGTCACCGGACCGCCTTCAGCGATCTGNCGCGCAAACAGTGGAACCACACTGCCCGCCGAACCCAGGACATTGCCAAATCGCACTATCGTGAAACGGGTCTCGGTCAAAGCATCAAACGCAACACATACCGCCTCCGCTGCACGCTTACTTGCCCCCATCATGCTACTGGGGTTAACAGCTTTATCCGTTGATATCAAAACGAATGACTCAATCGAATAATCCGCCGCCAGTGCAGCAACTGTGTGTGTTCCGANNACATTATTTTTCATCGTCTCCCGCGCCTGCCTCTGCAACAAGGGCACATGCTTATAGGCCGCAGCGTGAAACACTACCTCAGGTTTGTAATGNTTAAATAAATGGGCAACCGCCGCATGGTCACAGACATCTCCCAATAGCGCGACCACCTCGACATCGTGCGTAGCCTGCTCGAGTACCCGCTTAATCATGTAGAGATTAAATTCGTTTTTCTCAAACAATATTAGTTGGGCAGGACCGGCCCGTAGCACTTGACGAGACAACTCACTACCGATAGATCCACCAGACCCGGTGATCAAAACGCACTTGCCAGACAGGCCCGCCTCAATCCCGGACCAATCGAGTTTTACCGGTTGACGACCAAGCAAATCATCCAGTTCCACATCACGCAGATCTCTAACTGTCGCGGCGCCATCNATGATNTCAGTCACTTTCGGCAAAGTTCGAAATGGTGCACCCGCTTCTTCACAATATTCCACGGCACGGCGCATCTCACTGGTCGTAGCGCTTGGAATCGCCAGCAATACCAGATCGATATTGAGTTTCTCAACCAACATTGGAATTTCCGACGGCGNACCNAGCACTCGCAATCCNTGTATTTCCCGACCGTGTTTTTGTGNATCATCATCNACNAAAGCCACNGGCTCATAGACCCGTGGTCGCGCTCTTTTGAAATCACGCACCAGCATGTCCCCGGCAACACCTGCGCCCACCACCAACACTCTNTTATCACCGACTTTGCTGATCTCTCGTTCTCTGAACAAGCGATAAAGCAGTCGGGGTCCACACAATAACCCGACTAAGAGAACAGCATACATTGGCAGAACTGCACGGGGCACTGCGGCCAAGCGTGTAGCGAGAAAAATNGCACCAGCGATCCCCGCCGCACCAAAAATAACACCNTTGATTACGGTCATTAAATCGTGCGTAGAGGTGAAGCGCCACGCCCCGCGGTGTACTCCAAACAAAATAAACACCACAAGCTGCAACACACAGACCAGCGGCAGTGCGTTATACGCTTGTGTGTTAAAGGGTTCGGGTATCTGAGAAAGGTTAAACCGCAACCAGTAGGCGCCTATCCACGCGATCCCGACCATGGTCACGTCATGCAATAACACGAAGCGACGCGCAATGAGGTAATGAAACTGAGCTTTGAACATCGTTCTTTTCCTAACCCGAACGGCCTCGCGTTTGATGCCCCCTAATACCTGAGCGCGATAATATACGTCCCGCTATTAAAATCAGCGCCCCCAACAGAAGGAAAGGAATCCCATTGGACGTCATGCCCAACGCTTCCATCGACGCACAAACTGCCGCCAACGCGGTGAACATAATCGCACCAGCGGCAACCTGTGCATGAGTCAAGCCAGCACGGATCGCTTGTTGATAGTAGTGTTCCGTATGCGCCTCCCACCAACGCTTTCCTGTGATCATACGTCGAATCAAGGTCACACTCGTATCGACCAAGAAAAGACCGTAAAGAATGATGAATGCACCTATGGATAGATCATGCTCCACCACCCCAATCAACGCCATCACCGCAAAGTAATAGCCCAGTGCCAAACTGCCAACATCGCCCATGAAGATTTTCGCAGGGGACCAATTAAGAATAAGAAATCCCACGCAACTTCCGGCTACTCCCAAATTAAGGTAGAAGAGAACAGCATCCTCCAGGTTAAAAAACCATACTGCAAGGCAGAGCGCAACCACCGCACTCGGGCCGGCCACCATACCGTCGGCACCGTCCATAAAATTATAAAGATTCGTCATCCATACGATACCGAATCCCGCTAATGTGATTCCCAACCAACCAGGAATCGGTACCAGTAGACCGCCCGCAGCGAACGTCAATGGCCCGCCTACGCTCAACACGACCACCAACGCCACAACCAACTCAATGATAAGACGACCGATGGCTGGGATCCTATTACGGTCGTCGGCGAACCCAACCCCGCAGACAGCGACGAACCCACCGAACAAAATGACATCTATCAGTTGTTGATCACCGCTCACCACACTGAACATCACCCAAAGCAATGCAATGACGCCTACGACAGCCAAACCCCCACCACGGGGAACCACTCGAGTATGAAGACTCCGTTCATTGGGGCGATCGACGGCAAGGAACTTTTGGTTTCCCATCAACAGCCACCGTACCAACAGATAAGTTATTCCACCCGCCACGGCCAAAACCAACAGACCGATAGAATAATGATTCATCGGTCTATGTCGTCTGCACTAGGCATGATTGGGGCTTGACCTAAGATCTGCTACGGCGTGAAAGAACGGGCCGCAAAATCGAATTTTTCGATTGCCTCATCATTCGACTGTCCAAGATCAACCGCCAAACGATCTATAGCCGCCGGTGAAGGCAGCAGGCCACGAAACATCCATGATCCGCACTGTAGGAACATCCGTACATGCCTTGCCCGCACAGGAAGCATACGCAGTTTACGCCCAACTGACCGAAACAGAAGTTCCATCAATGACCGATTAGACAGCACATCCCGCCCCGCAACACTGACCATCTCAACTCCTGTCACCTTCGAGTTGATCCAGCCGACAGCCATCTGGGCAAGATCATCTGCGTGAATTGGCTGACGGGTACCGTTTTCAGGAATATGAAATGGGAAAACTCCCAAAGTTCGGATCATATTTTGAACAAGCCGAATGCTGCGATTAAAGTGTCCGCCATAGATTATTGTCGGTCGAACGATCAAGCAGGCCACATCATTTGAACGGGCAAATGACTCGAGCCACCGTTCCCCTTCTTGCAGGCGCCTTACGACGTCCTTTTCCTTTTGATCCATACTATCTGATTTCGTTGTAATGCTGGTTGAACTAAATGCCACCAATCTTCGCACCCCACACCGGAGCAACGCTTTCTCATACTTTGATAGATGCCATATCGGTATTGTACAAATCACATCCTCCAAAAGAGGCAGATCGTCGTCAGGCACCTTGTCGAGGTATTCCGGATGCAGAACTGCCGCACTACGACAGAACAATTTCCTCTCTCCAGCTCGACTTAGCACCAGAACCGTGCGCGCCAAGCCTGATAGGCGCGGCACCAGATATTCCGCCACATCGTTCCGCCCGCCCAATACAACCGTCCCAGAACTCGTTGTCGTTAGGGCTGACGCTCCTCTCCCACTCGCAGGCATCTTGCTTTTCCACTTACCTTCCAGAACAAGGCAACACACGCGCCAAATCAAATGGACACCAACGAATAGTCGAAATAGCCAGTGACTGATTCGCGGCGCTTGTGAGAATTTCGAGCGATACCGACACATTCCTAGATGTTTGTGCCATTCAACTCTAAAAGGTCGCTCTCGA
>PAWW01000063.1 GCA_002714255.1 Acidiferrobacteraceae bacterium | reverse complement strand
TACGTAGGCTGTTGCTACACCGCCACCGCGTAAACGACTGGTTGGTGTGCGCTGGCCGACGATGATGCCAGAGATAATGGGAATTAATGGCAACACGCAAGGTGTAAAGCTTAGGAGAAATCCTGCACCCAGAGCAGCAGCGAGGTAACCCATGAGTGACACGAGGGTCATGGAAGATGGTGGCGCCTGTCTCTGGTCTGGTCCGCTTGTGTTGTTAAATACGACGGGAATGATTTTTTCGATTGGCGAATAACAAATGCCTTTTTTGGCGCAGCCCTGGTAGCTGGCCTTAATCACGACTCGGTCAACGGGAGATTGATTCAGGAGTGGTAGATTGACGGCGACATCCCGAGGATAAATGGCAACACGGCCAAAATACTCGTCATCTTGCGTTTCCCCGGGTGGCAGGTTGTACTGTCCGAGGGGTGAGGACGCATCCATTGACTCAAATCGGATCTTGTGACGATAAAGGTAATAGCCATTGGCAATCTGGAAGACGGCACGTAGCTGGTTGTCTGAGATGGGTTCGATGGTCAGATGGAATGCTGTGTCCGGATCAAGGAAAGTCCGCTCATTGGCATCTTGGCCAAGCAGTTTCTGNAGNGNTTTGACGCTATCGGTTTCTGAGGTGAGCGCCGCACNNACGTTGGTGCACAGCGCCAGNACGAGCGCAGTGATNGTGGTGAAAGCGCGCAGCGACGGTACGTCAGNTACCCNCTTCAAAAGTCCACANCGTGGGGATGAGCGAAGATATCGACCAGGGTGCTGCGAGTGCACACCGTACATTCTAGAGTCCACAGGGGGAGTCGCCACAGTGTCACGATCCAGATTGATCAAATTTAAGCAACCCGCACAGTCTACCGTGTACCGACTGAAGACACCCTTAAATTTGGGNCAAACCATAACGCCGGNCGGNTTCTACTCGCCCATGGTTCACCTAACCCGTAGTTCAGCCCCTAACTGGCCATGCTAAAAATCCTCGCATTCCTTTTCATCGTGGTGCCGCTGGCGGAGATCGTGGTGTTGGTTGAGGTGGGGTCATTCGTTGGCGTCGCTGGGACGCTTGGGCTGGTGGTTGTGACTGCACTGGCCGGGGCATTTCTGGTTCGCCAACAGGGACTGGCGAGCGTACGGCAGATTCACACGGCGCTGTCCCGCGGTGAGCTCCCTACCCGCGCCTTCTACCACGCTGGATTCTTGTTACTTGCAGGCGCGTTGCTTTTGACCCCCGGATTCCTGACCGACACGTTGGGATTTCTTTGCCTTATACCACCGGTGCGAGAGCAACTGGGCCAGTGGTTGATTCGCCACTGGCTAGGGGCGGTGATGACTGGCCAGGGGTCAGCTAGCATTCAAGACTCCATTGAGGGCAATTTTCGTGAGGTAGATGGCCAAAGCGATCCCGATTTAACGGGGCGGCTTGACAAACGCGACTGACGCNCTATGATTAGCACTCATGGAAGGAGAGTGCTAACTAGATTAGCGCCCGTCTATTGTTCTTTTTTTTCATTAATTTAGGAGATTTATTCGATGAAAATTCGACCGCTGCATGATCGAGTAGTCGTGCAACGCATTGAAGAGGAAGGCACCAGTGCCGGCGGGATCATCATCCCCGACACAGCAGCCGAGAAACCCATGACCGGTAAAGTACTGTCGATTGGCAATGGCAAGGTGCAGGACAACGGCGAATTGCGTGCGCTAGACGTCAAGGTTGGCGACAAAGTGTTGTTCGGTAAATATTCCGGCACGGAGGTCAAGGTTGAGGGCGAGGATATTCTCGTCATGCGGGAAGACGACATTATGGGCGTCATCGAAGGTTGATACCTACCCCGCTTTATCACCAGAACATTGAATTTTTTATAGAGGAATTGAAATATCATGGCAGCTAAAGACGTCCAATTCGGTGAAAACGCACGCAATGCGAAACTGCGTGGCGTTAACATTTTGGCGAATGCCGTCAAAGTAACTTTGGGCCCCAAAGGCCGCAATGTGGTGTTGGACAAGTCATTTGGGGCACCAACAGTGACGAAGGACGGTGTTTCCGTCGCTAAGGAAATCGAACTGAAGGACAAGTTCGAGAACATGGGTGCACAAATGCTGAAGGAAGTCGCTTCGAAGACTTCCGACGTAGCAGGTGATGGCACGACTACCGCAACGGTGTTGGCGCAAGCCATTGTGCGCGAAGGTCTTAAATCGGTTGCTGCGGGTATGAATCCGATGGACCTAAAGCGCGGCATTGACAAAGCGGTAAGGGTAGCAGTGACTGAATTGGAAACAATGTCCAAGCCTTGTTCCGACATGGAGGCAGTTGCGCAAGTTGGGACTGTGTCAGCAAATGCTGACGAGTCGGTGGGCACGATCATTGCCGAGGCGATGGAAAAAGTTGGCAAAGAAGGCGTTATCACCGTTGAGGAAGGTCAGGGACTGGACAATGAGCTGGATGTCGTAGAAGGCATGCAGTTTGATCGCGGTTACCTCTCGCCGTACTTCATCAATAACCAGGAGTCGATGTCGGCTGATCTTGAAAATCCGTTGGTCTTGATTCACGACAAAAAGATTTCAAACATCCGCGATTTATTGCCGTTGTTGGAAGGTGTGGCCAAGTCGGGTCGCCCACTCTTGGTCATCGCAGAGGATATCGATGGTGAAGCACTAGCAACGCTGGTGGTGAATAATATTCGCGGCATTGTCAAGGTTTGTGGTGTGAAGGCACCAGGCTTTGGGGATCGTCGTAAGGCTATGCTGGAAGATATCGCCATACTGACGGGCGCTGAAGTGATTTCAGAAGAAGTGGGCCTAAGTCTGGAAGCAGCCAATCTCGAACAGCTAGGTGATGCTAAGCGTGTCCAGATAACGAAGGAGAACACGACCATTATTGATGGCGCTGGAAGCACGGAGTCCATCGAAGGCCGTGTTAATCAGATTCGGGTTCAGATCGAAGAAGCCACTTCTGATTACGACAAGGAAAAAATGCAAGAGCGGGTGGCAAAACTCGCTGGTGGTGTCGCAGTGATCAAGGTTGGCGCGATGACCGAGATTGAGATGAAAGAGAAGAAGGCTCGCGTCGAGGATGCCTTGCATGCAACTCGTGCCGCAGTAGAAGAGGGTGTGGTGCCTGGCGGTGGTGTCGCACTGGTGCGTTGCATTGTTGCCGTGAATAAGGTCGAAGGCGCGAACAACGACCAAAAACAAGGTGTCGCGATTGTCAGTCGATCTTTGGAAGAGCCGTTNCGCCAGATTGTTGCCAACGCAGGTGNCGAGGATTCTGTGGTTCTTAACAAAGTGGCTGAGAACGACGGTAACTTTGGGTATAACGCTGCAACGGGTGAGTATGGTGACGTGATTNCGATGGGTATTCTTGATCCNACCAAAGTGACGCGGCTTGCTCTGCAAAATGCGGCGTCAATCGCTGGGTTAATGGTGACGACGGAAGCCATGGTCGCCGANGCNCCTGATGACACCCCCTCACCGGCAATGCCTGGTGGTGACATGGGTGGTATGGGCGGTATGGGNGGTATGGGTGGCATGATGTAAGTTGACTTAAAGTCACTAAGGAAAAGCCCCGCATTAGCGGGGCTTTTTTTTAACCGCGGNTTTCTATTGGGTTGNTTCAANCGGCTTTTCTTGCCAATTAATGATCAAAAACAAAGATCGGTGAAGGGCTGTGCCNGAATGAANCTCAGATATNCNTGTTAAACGTCTCGAAATTAGGCAAATAAAATAGGCCGAATCTGACTGGGTGTAGCGGTTTGATTGTTGTGATTTTCTGACAGAAAGTATCAAATACGAGTGCGAAATCATCGCCAACAGCGCCGGGCGCGGTTCCAGTTTTTTCCTCAAACGATGGTGATTAGCGCATCCAGCACTTCATCCGGGCGTTCAGTCATCAAACTGTGTGCGCTGCCTTTCACGATCGTGGTCTGAGAACCTTCGATCTTGGCTGCGAGTTCGCGCCCATAACGGACCGGAGTCATAATGTCTCGTTCACCGAGTATCAACTGCGTTCGGCAACGGACTGCTCGAGCGTGGTCCATGCCTGCCTCGTAAGTGTGGCAAGCCTGTAAGCCACTATGAATAACACCAGGCCTCGCTCGTTCCCACAGTCGGAGTGTGCCTCCTACCATCCACAGGCCAGGATTCTCATTGCCACCTAACTGTGCCTGTGTGCTGTAACCCCAATAGGTCAGCATATCGATTGCGGCGTGTTCGTTGTTTCGAGCGCTATTCATGAGCTCATCAGTAACTGACATCGGAATCGATGANCCGAGCAGGCAGAGGGATCGGCATCGATCAGGGTATCTGCCGGCCGTGGCCAGCGCGACCAGCGATCCCATACTGTGGCCAACGATGGATGCCTGCTCAACACCGCTAGCGTCAAGCAGAGCGATGATCCAGTCTGCCATGGTTTCAATTTTGTTAAGGCCAACACCGCTGGAGCGTCCGTGGCCCGGCAGGTCTGGTGCGATGACATTAAAGCCGTGGCGAGAGAAGTATCGGCTGGGCAGCACCCAGACGGTATGATCCAAGCCGGCACCGTGTATGAAGACAACAGCTGATTGGTTGTGGATGTGTTCNCTGTTGCCGGTGTAGACAAAGACGGATTGCCCATCGACAGTCAGGCGCATGGGGAACCCTCGCTAGCCTTTGGCTGCTGCCCGGAGGCCGCGGTTCAGGTCTTCGATCAAGTCGTCCGAATCTTCCAGTCCAATCGATAAACGAATTAAGCCTTCGGAAATACCGGCAGCTTCCAGTGCCGCATCATCCATGCGGTGGTGAGTGGTGCTGGCAGGATGGATCACCAGCGACTTGGCATCACCAATGTTGGCTAGATGTGACAGCAGTTCGGTTTTGTCGATAAATCGCTGGCCAGCACTGCGGCCCCCGCGAACGCCAAAACTGAAAACTGCACCGCAGCCCCGCGGCAACAATCGGGCGGCGAGTGCATGATCAGGGTGATTCGGTAAGTCCGGGTAACTGACCCACTCCACAGCCTCGTGATCGTTGAGGAAGCTCACGATCTTACGCGTATTGGCAACATGTTTTTCCATTCTAAGCGGTAATGTCTCCATGCCCTGCAGTATGTGAAAGGCAGTGGTTGGGCTCATGCAGGCGCCAAAATCGCGCGCTCCTTCTTTACGTGCCCGAGTAATAAACGCAGCTGGGCCGAATTCCTCGGTGAATCGCATGTTGTGAAACCCCGAGTAAGGCTCTGTCAGGACGGGGAACCGAGTCGAGGACTCCCAGTCAAACAGGCCACCATCCACCAGTAGGCCGCCGATCACAATGCCGTGGCCGCTTAAAAACTTAGTGGCCGAATGGAAAATAATATCCGCACCAAGCTCAAAAGGCTGGCACAGATAAGGTGTTGTAAATGTTGAGTCCACCATCAGCGGTAAGCCGTGTGCATGTGCAATGTCGCTGATCGTCGGGATATCCAATACCTCGAGTCCAGGATTGCCAAGTGTTTCGCCAAAAATCAGGCGGGTGTTATCACGAATGGCGTCTCGGAATGCGTCGGAGTCTCTTGGGTCGACGAACGTCGTATCGATCCCAAACCGTGGCAGAGTGTATTGAAGTAAGTTGTGTGTACCGCCATAGAGTGAACGGGAAGCGACAATATGACTGTTCGCTCCCATCAACGTAGCGATAGCCAAATGGCAAGCGGCTTGCCCACTGGCAGTAGCAATAGCACCGACCCCGCCTTCAAGGGCGGCAATACGCTCTTCGAGCACGGCATTGGTGGGATTGGTAATCCGGGAATACACATGGCCGGTCCGTTCGGTGTTGAATATTGAAGCGGCGTGATCGGTGCTCTTGAATACGTAGGACGCGGTTTGGTAGATCGGAGTGGCGCGTGCGCCGGTTGTCGCGTCCGGTTGTTGGCCGGCGTGCAAGGTTAAAGTGTCAAAACCGAAAGTCTTGGGTTTGCTCATGATGATTTGCCCGCGGCAACCGCGTTGCGGCAACTGGTCCGTCGTTGGCTTGTTTGGCCTGTGTGGTTTAGGCCAGCGGCCCTAGGAGCACTTGGAATAACCACAGTTCAGGCAGGTATCGCAGCCATCCATAAGAATGACAGCTTTGGTACTGCACTTGGGACAGAGTAAAGACTCGGGTGGAAATCGTGTGTCATTAGCATCTGGGTTTTCGGTTGTGCCAACGCGTTCAGCAAGTTCGCGACGTTTTTCCAAAACCATCTTTTTTTGTTGTTCATCAAGGGGGTCATCTGGAATCATGCCGATCATCTTCATGTGACTCTCAATAGCGTCACCGATCTCTGCCACTAACGAAGGGGTATATTTCCCTCCGGGTTTGAAGTAGCCGCCCTGAGGATCAAATACGCTACGTAGTTCTTCTACCAGAAAGATTACGTCGCCGCCTTTTCGAAAAACCGCGGAGATGATTCGCGTCAGTGCCACGATCCACTGAAAGTGATCCATATTCTTGGAATTGATAAATATCTCGAAGGGTCTTCGTTTCTCATACGGTGTTTCAGGGTTTAGCACGATGTCATTAATGGTCACGTACAAAGCGTGATCAGACAGCGGCGTTTTTATCTTGTAGGTGCTGCCAATGAGTCTCTCCGGGCGTTCGACTCGCTCATGCATTTGAACGACGTTGGCAGGCACTGCCTCGGTACCGGCAATCACAGGCGCGCTAGATGTTGCTGTTCCAGCCACCGCCTCAGGCGTATCGGATGACGCACTGATGACTTGATAATCAGTTATTTTTTTATCGATTTTTATTGACATCTGCGGGATTAAAATTTTCCGTAATAGCCTTCTTTGAGTGCGTCGAACAGATTGGCCGCGGTATGAATTTCGCCATCGTATTCAATTTCTTCATCACCTTTGGCTTCGACAGTCTCGCCATTTTCTAGTGTAAAGCGATAAAGCGTGTTCTGTAGGTCTTCTTCCTTGACCAGTACACCTTGAAAGGCCTCCGGATTGAAGCGAAACGTAGTGCAACCCTTAAGTCCTTTTTCGTGCGCGTAGAGGTAGATGTCTTTGAAATCTTCGAAGGGGAAGNCNCTGGGCACGTTAGCTGTCTTGGATATGGAAGAATCCACCCATTTCTGGGCCGCGGNCTGGACGTCNACATGNTGCTTCGGNGTGATCGAGTCGGCTGTCTGGAAGTAATCGGGCAGCGCATTTTCGTGGCTCTTAGCGGGACCGGCATTGGCGTCAATGAGTTGTCGGTATGCCAGCAGTTCATAGGAAAAAACATCAATCTTTTCCTTGGTTTTTCGACCTTCCTGGATGACGTTCCGACTGTAGACATGGGCGAATGAGGGCTCGATACCATTGCTTGCATTATTGCCAATCGACAGGCTGATCGTGCCTGTTGGCGCNATCGATGTGTGGTGGCTATACCGCACNCCATGCTTTGCGATGCGATCTGTAAGGGCATCGGGGAACTGCTGCATGTACTGACTGTATTTCGCCATCAATATGGCGCCGCGTACTTTGTCCCCGATTTGGTAACCATCGCGCTTCATCTGGGGCCGTTTTAGCAACATCTCTGCTGTGACTTCGAATGTGTCGAGCATAATTGGCGCCGCACCTTTTTCCTGTGCTAGCTCAATCCCCGTTTCCCANCCNACTTCAGCCATNGTNCGCGNCACGCGGTCTGTGAACTCGAGGGANGNTTCATCNCCGTACTTCATTTGCAGCATCACGAAGGTNGAGCCGAGGCCGAGAAACCCCATGCCATGACGACGCTTGTATAGAATCTCGTCACCTTGGCGACCNAGTGGTAACCCGTGTACNTCAACGACGTTNTCCAGCATGCGGGNAAAAACGGCGACGACGTGGCTAAACCGTTNCCAATTAAAGCTCGATTGATNGGTGAANGGNTGTTCNACAAACTTGGTTAGGTTAATCGACCCGAGCAGACAGCTACCATAAGGGGGTAGCGGTTGTTCGCCGCAAGGGTTGGTTGCGCGGATGTCTTCGCAAAACCAGTTGTTGTTCATCTCGTTGATGCGATCGATCAGGACGAACCCGGGCTCAGCATAGTCATANGTCGAGCTCATGATCAGGTCCCACAACTTTTTCGCCGGGATCGTTTTGTAGATACGACACGCCACTTTGCCTTCGGCATTGACGANATAACCGGTGTGATCCGGCCAGGCACGCCAGACAATGGTACTGGAGCCATCTTCCNGTTCCGCTGGAGNTGCGGGAAACACTAGATTCCAGTCGGTATTGTTCTTCACTGCATGAATAAANTCATCNGTGATAAGGCACGAAAGGTTGAATTGGCGCAGTCGTCCATCTTCCCNTTTGGCCGTAATAAAATCCTCAATATCCGGGTGNGTGATGTCGAATGTGCCCATTTGTGCACCNCGCCGACCCCCGGCAGAAGACACCGTAAAGCACATGGCATCAAAGATATCCATGAAGGACATCGGGCCAGAGGTGTANGCCCCGGCGCCACTGACAAAGGCTCCTTTGGGTCGCAGGGTGGAAAATTCGTAACCAATGCCGCAGCCCGCTTTGAGTGTGAGGCCGGCCTCGTGGACAGCCGAAAGAATGCCGTTCATCGAATCNGGTACGGTGCCTGATACAGTGCAGTTGATGGTGCTGGTTGCCGGTTTGTGTTCCAGTGCCCCGGCGTTCGAGATAATGCGTCCTGCGGGAATCGCGCCGTTGCGCAACGCCCAAAGAAATTCCTCTCGCCAGTGGGCGCGTTTTTCCGGAGTGTCTTCAACATCGGCCAGAGCGCTGGCGACGCGCTCAAAGGTATTGTCGATAGTGGCATCCAGGACCTCACCGTCTTTTGTCTTAAGCCGGTATTTCTTATCCCAGATATCAGTGGAAGCCAACTGGAAGGAAATTGATGTGACGCTCGATTCTGATTGTTTGAGATTTGNTATTTTCATGTGGCGTCGTTCCTTAACGTANGCGGTACTGCTACCCGGTCACCTTTGCCGGGGGGCGAAAGTGGACGTCTGTATAACGGATTTCGTTCAGGGTATCCNCCACCTTGTGTTTCGCGGACNCANCGTTAAAAACACAATATGTTGTGGCTTCAANGCGAGATTAANCCCTACATCTTGTGTTGGTCAACTATTGTATCGTGNNGCCTGANAAATGCTCATTTTCGGNCCTCCCGAATGCATCAAGCTGTGAGTCTGCGATANATATCTGACACNCNCACGGGCAACTGNCGGACATCTTCGATAACCGTGTAGTTGACCGCGCCGTACATGTGGGGTAGGTAATCGTGACCCCTGTGGTCGATGGTAATGCAGAACGGATGGACGCCTGTGTGCTTGGCTTCCAGCAACGCCTGGCGAGTATCNTCGATACCGTATTCGCCCCGATAGCCGTCGTAGTCATCCGGTTTGCCGTCCGACANGGTGATCAGCAAACGGGTACGNGCTTCTACCGTATTGAGCAAACGGGTTAGGTGGCGGATGATGACACCCATC
This sequence comes from Acidiferrobacteraceae bacterium, assembly GCA_002714255.1. Lineage (GTDB taxonomy): Bacteria > Pseudomonadota > Gammaproteobacteria > Arenicellales > UBA868 > UBA11791. The sequence continues at coordinate 4,972 of PAWW01000063.1, read as the reverse complement.
CGCGTGTAGTCCTGTGGTTTTATTCCAGAAATTCTGGCCCGCACNTCTGCCCCATAATCATCATCGAACCGTTTGATTCGATACAGTTCGCAACGTTTTCGGGTCATTCCGGAAAAACCATAAATCGCGTAGCGATCACCCAGGATTTCAAGTGCTTCGCATAANAGGACTAGACTTTCTCGCTCTGCTTCGTTAACCCAGCCCTTGGTTGAGCCGCTGACATCAACCATGAACATGACAGCGATGTCCCTGTCTATACGACGATGTTGAGTGAATAATTGGTCCGACATCTCATGGCCTGCGGCAGCGTCCGCGTGAGCGGTAATGAGAGCATCTAGGTCGATGTTGTCACCNCTGATTTGATGGCGCAGTCGCTTATTGCCGTCGCGCAAGGCCTCGAANGTCCGCCTTAGGNCGACCACNAGTCCGCGATAGCGGGCGAGCGTTTGNTCGACAAATGGNTCCGNTGACGGNTGCATNTCTATCTCGCGTAAAGCGCACCAGTTNTTGCGATAGTGGCGTCGCCGAAAATCCCATTCAGGGTAGTGCATGACGTTGGNCGCATCGGTNGTNNCTGAACTGCGNGTGGGNGTGTTATCGTTATCNGGTGGCGAGACGAATTGCGNTGCGTCGGCCCGGCTAGCACCGGCAGCAGCAAGGTACTCCGGNGGGATGTGTTGGAAGTCTTGCAAAATAGAGGNNAACAGTTGCGNTACTTCNGGTGTTGATTTNATCGCTTCGCCATCAAGATCAAGCATNACTGCTTCGTCGCTNTCTTGGTTTTGTGGNTCGTGGAGTTGAAATCGCCGTTTGTCTTCTTCGTCCGATTCGTCCGTCNGNTCGTNNAGCATTTCGGATAAGCGTGCGNTGAGCATTTCCCGTTCGTGTTCGATGCGCATCGCGAGGACAGCTTCGGCTTGCTCAAGTTTCAACACGCCCTGCCAAGGTAACGGATTGGGCACGACGACATTCCGGCGAAGGCATTGTGCAACCCACCGCAGGGTGTCTTCCACCGTGGTGCCTGACGATTCAAGCGCAACCATTGCCTGTTGCAGATCGAGATTACTGTCCGCTGTGTTTGTATCGAGGGTGAGCGCTTGAAGGTCACGCGCCATGCCGGGAAAATCACGGCGCACACAGGCATCGATACGGTGAGCTTCGAGTCTTGAGAACAGTGCCCGGGCTTGTTCCGGATCGGAAAAACGATTGAGCTTTTCAGACAACAGAGCATCACCCGGCGCATTTCGTTTGAAGGTTCCGTAGCGAGTTTGTGCCCACAGGTGGGTGGCAGTTGCTTTATACAACAGGAAATTTTGTTGTGAGCCACTGTACTGTGTGACCTCGGGAGGCAGAAACAATGTTTCTGTGTCAGTGAAGGTGTCATCACCCTCTTGCAGATGGAGGTTTCGACCCGACAGACCACAGACATAACTGTTGAGAATCCCATTAATCTGTTCGAGCTCAACTCGACGGGGCCTCAACGCATACTCGGCGGCGAAAGGCTGGGCGTTGGAAAAGGCTTCGCTACCCGGGTAAAGGCCGCGCCGGTCGTAAATGTCCATGGCGTCGATAATCCAGGCTTCGACCCCTTCGAAATCCATCAATTCAAATGCCCGCGATGCGTGACTGACAAATTGGAACCCCATTTCTGAATTGGTGCGGATGATCACGCCGAGCCAGTAAAATATGAAATCCTGCTCAGGGCGACTGCGTTTGGCTAACGCGTGTGCAGGTTCGGTGGCCGTTCGGCGCGAGGAAAGAACCGCGTCGAGTATTTCATCGAGGCGCTCTTCGATCAGCCCGCTGGTTAGTGGTGTTGCGATGCGTTTCATAACTTGGGATCAGAAATGTTCAAGACTGGAAAGCTGTCATTGTAATTCCGGTTGGTAGCGAGCGATTCGACGTTGCGGCAGTGTCGCGGCTACGGCATGATGTACTCGACTCCCGACAATTTCTCTTGTAACCCGATGGTTAGCCTGTCCCTTGTTCTTGGCTGGATTCAACAACATCCCGCTATGGTTACTTTGATTACGATCGGGTCGGTCGGGTTGGCCCTTTTGTACGCCAGTTTAGTCATCGTGGCTCTGACCCGGATGCCTGCGGACTACTTTGTTACTCGGCGCGATCCTGCGGTGGGTCCCCAAGGACACTGGGTTCGGCCGCTGATGGGGGCTCTTGCGAGAAATATTGCCGGCTGGATTCTCTTATTGCTCGGCCTTGCTATGCTGGTATTGCCAGGTCAGGGGATTCTCACGATGTTGATGGGGTTGGCCTTGATGGATTTTCCCGGCAAACGATGGTGCCTGTTATATATGCTGCGCAACCGACTAGTGAATCGAGCTATCGACCGAGTGCGTTCAAAAGCAAGTAAACCGCGGTTGATCGTGCCTCGCGAGTAGTCAGCATTCTGGATAGCGTCAGAAAAGCGATGTGGCGAGTTCGTTTAGTGCAGCGAGCATCTCCGGTTCATCGGTGAGTGATTCTACAATAGCGCCCTGACAGGCGATGCGTGAGTCAACTCCGCTGACCATTAGTTTGCCGGCATGAACGAGCAAGCGGGTACTGGCGCCCTCTTCCAACCCGTTCCCCTTCAGATTGCGTGTCATGGCGGCGTACTTAACCAGCAAAGTGGCGGTGTTCTCGTCCACGCCGGATTCACGAACAACGATCTCTGTTTCGAGTTCAGCGCTGGGGTACCCGAACTCAATGGCGACAAAGCGCTGCCGCGTGCTTGGCTTGAGATCTTTTAATACGCTCTGATATCCGGGGTTATAGGAAATCGTCAGCCCAAAAGCCTCGGTGGCCCGCAATAACTCACCGGTCTTTTCAATCGGCAGTACCCGCCGCTCATCGGCAAGGGGATGAATCACAACCGTGGTGTCCTTGCGTGCCTCAACCACTTCGTCGAGGTAGCACAATGCACCGCAGCGCACTGCTTGAGCTAACGGGCCGTCGACCCATTGGGTTTCCCACCCGACGATCAGAAAGCGCCCGACCAGGTCCGAGGCAGTCAGGTCGTCGTGACAGGATACCGTCACCAAAGGTCGGGAAAGACGGAAAGCCATGTGTTCCATGAAACGGGTTTTTCCGCAGCCCGTCGGCCCCTTTAGGAGAATTGGAATCTGGTTACGGTAAGCGGCTTCAAATAGCTCAATCTCGCTCCCCTGCGAAGCGTAGTAGGGTTCAGTTTTCACCCTGTGCACCTGAGTCGGAATTACTTTTGGGTCCATATTTAATGCATTCGTGTTCGTCAATGGGATTGCCGCAACGTTGATGGGTAGGGTTAAGTACTAGCCATCGACCTACCGATTATCGCCTCGTGCTCACATCGAAACCATAGCCTCCGATGGACTCCTGTGTGCAATGGTTTGGGCGTTTGTCGAAAGTGAATGTCGTATGCGATTTCAGAGCGCAAAGGGAGTCTTCAGTTTTTTCGGCACAGCCGTGTTTTTCAGTCTGACGTAGCGTGGTAGACCGTTACGGTAGGGTGGATAATCTTCGCCTTTCATCAATGGTGCGAGGTATGTCCGGCAGCGCTGGGTAATGCCGAAACCGTCGCGTGTGATGAAACTCGCCGGCATCATCTTTTCGCGGTTAGCGACGCGGCTCAATTTGGCTTCACCGATGCGCCAGCGATAAGGCTTGTTCGACGTGCGGACGATACTGGGCATAATGGAATTTTTGCCTCGCAGGGCCAGTTCCACCGCAGCTTGGCCCACGGCATAGGCTTGCGAAACATCAGTCAGTGATGCGATATGACGCGCAGACCGTTGCAGGTAGTCAGCGACAGCGTAGTGATATTTAAGACCCAGATCGTCCTTGACCATCGTTGAGATAACTGAAGCTACGCCCCCGAGTTGGGCGTGGCCGAACGCATCGCGCAATCCTTGGTCCGAGAGAAACCTCCCTTGGTGATCGCGTAGACCTTCGGATACGACCACAGAGCAGTAACCGTGTGTTTTTACCTTTTGTTTCACTGCTGCCATAAAGCGGTGCCGCTCGAACGGAACTTCCGGGAACAGGATCAGAATGGGTATATCATTGTCGCCGTCTGCGGCCATGCCCCCAGCCGCTGCGATCCAGCCGGCATGTCGACCCATGACTTCGAGAACGAAAACCTTAGTAGAGGTCTTCGCCATCGACGCGACATCGAAACTCGCTTCGCGTGTAGAGATGGCGATGTACTTTGCAACGGACCCAAACCCAGGGCAGTTGTCGGTCATCGGTAAGTCATTGTCTACGGTCTTGGGTATATGAATCGCCTGAATCGGGAACCCCATATTTTTCGATAACTGCGATACTTTAAGGCAGGTGTCAGCGGAATCTCCCCCTCCGTTGTAGAGGAAATAGCCGATATTGTGGGCCTCGAATACTTCGATCAAACGCTCATATTGGGCCCGGTTCTCGTTAAGCCCCTTCAACTTGTATCGGCAGGAGCCGAAAGCGCCAGCGGGTGTGTAACGCAGAGCCGATATGGCTTGTTTGGTCTCTTTGCTGGTATCGATTAAATCTTCAGTTAAGGCGCCGATGATGCCGTTGCGGCCGGCATAAACACGGCCGATTGCTTTCTTGTGTTTGGCGGCTGTCTCGAGAACACCACAAGCACTCGCATTAATCACCGCCGTAACCCCGCCGGATTGCGCATAGAAGATATTTTGTCGTTTTGTCATGGCCAAGATCCTATGGTTTATCTGAGTGAGGCGGTGAGCTCCATGGTGTCAAAGCATAGTTTACCGGCGGCGATCGTTAAGGTACGTCCACTAGAGTCGAAAAAAACGCCTGCTCGTTCATGGTCTGATTGCACCGTGAGTAGTGCCGCAACGCATCTTTTAAGCGTCGCATACTCCAAATGGCCCGCACCACACTGCGCATGGGGTCTGAAAAAGGATTCTGATCGATAACCTGTATTCTCAACCCAAAGCACTACCAAATTGGCTTGACGAGTGGGCCAGAATGCTGTCGGACACTCCAT
>PAWW01000062.1 GCA_002714255.1 Acidiferrobacteraceae bacterium | reverse complement strand
GCCGATTCGAATGGGTTTGCGATGGTGCCGAGCAATCGAGATCATTTGTGCAAACTGGATGTCTCGTTTGGCGCCTTGACCGACGTTGCCCGGGTTGATCCGATATTTACTGAGTGATGCCGCACAATCGGGAAATTTTGCAAGCAGTCGGTGCCCGTTGTAATGGAAATCACCAATCAAGGGTACGTCATAGCCGGTAGCATCAAGTTTTCGGCGAATGGCGCCAACGGCTGAAGCGGCTTCCTCGGTGTCGACAGTAATACGAACCAGATCTGAACCGGCATCAGAAAGCGTTTGCACTTGCGTAACCGTGCGTTCAACGTCCGCCGTCAAGGTGTTGGTCATTGACTGGACGGCGATGGGGGCCTGGCCACCAATGATGACGCCGTCGACGGTGACTGGGACACAGTCCCGGCGGGCATCGCGAGTGTGTGTCATGTTGAGAGCAGCCTGTCGATATCGATGTGCATTCTACTGGTTTAGCATGATTAGTGTATGCCCAGCGCTTAGGGAGCTCGATGCCGTACTAATCTAGCGATTCCAGCGGAGTCACTTTGACGAGGGTGTGTCCCTCGCTGACAAGCTGGCCAATCGAAGTCTCGATCGATGTGATGTGTCCCGTGACCGGTGAGGCCAGATGATGCTCCATCTTCATCGCTTCAATGACCACCAGTATGGTCCCGGCTTCGACTTCCATCCCCTGAGTCACTCGTACATCGATGACTCTTCCCGCCATGGGTGCATTGACATCACCTGATCTAATGGCCTTGTCTACCCGCGTGGTCAGCCCATCGGTCACTACAAGACGAAAGAAGTGGCCGCCCATGCCTAAATAATGTCCCGTGGCATGCTCGATAGCGATGATTTCCAAAGAAAGGTCATCACTGTCGTTCACTTTCAGTCGATTGGCTGTCAACCACTGTCCCTCAACCGAATGGGTCGTTTGCTCACCCACAAAACTGAGTCGGTTTGCATCGATTGGACAGGCACTCAGGTCAATTGGCTGATCATCGAGCCCAAAGCGGAAGTGAATCTTTGCAGGCAGGTTGGCTCTCCAACCATCGTTTGATTGCCATGCTGTGTCCACTGTCTGTGTTGCGGCTGCGCGCAGTCCCAGTGTGTACAACAGCCAGCAGGCAATGCGTTGGATGGCTGGGTTGTCGGGGTCAGGCCCTGCGGTTAGCTTGCTGTGGTGGCGCGAAATAAAGCCCGTATCGAATACGTCGGTACCAGAAAGAGCGGAATCGGATAAGTTGCTGAGGAAGGAAAGGTTTGTTTTCGGTCCGGCTAGCCAGGTCTGCATCAAAGCCGTGTGCAGTTTTGACCAGGCTGCGGTGGCGTCGGTATCGTAGGCAATAATCTTGGCGATCATCGGGTCGTAGTCGATGCCAATCACGTCGCCAACCTTAACGCCGTTGTCGACCCGAATCCCGGCGCACGGTTCTGGGAACTGGGCAAAAAATACCTCGCCACCGGTAGGTAAGAAATCGCGTGTTGGATCTTCAGCGTAAAGGCGTGCCTGAACTGCATGGCCCCGACAGTGAATCTCCTCTTGAGTCATCGGTAGCGGTTGGCCCGCGGCCACACGAAGTTGCCATTCGACCAAGTCTGTTTGGGTGATCAGTTCGGTCACCGGGTGCTCTACTTGTAGACGGGTATTCATCTCGATGAAATAAAACAGTTCATCTTTGACCAGGAATTCAACGGTACCCGCACCGTGGTAGCCGATCGTCTTTGTGACTGTCAGGGCACAAGCTATCAAGCCTTCGCGTAGATGTGATGAAAGCTCTCGGGCCGGTGCTTCTTCGATAACTTTTTGATGGCGTCGCTGTAAAGAGCAATCNCGCTCATAGAAATGAACGGTGTTCCCGTAGGTATCGCCAAACACCTGCACTTCTATATGTCGAGGGTTCTCAAGAAATCGCTCAACAATTAATCCAGCATCGTTAAAGGCGGATAATGCCTCTCTTCGGCAAGTGTCGAGAAGGTTGCCGAGGTCATCACCGGTTGTCGCCACGCGCATGCCTTTNCCACCGCCACCGGCACGGGGTTTGACGATGACAGGGAAGCCAATCTTGAGGATCTGCGCAATCAGCGTGGTGTTGTCCTGTTGCGGCCCGTGATANCCCGGTACGACGGGAACGCCAACGGATTCCATCTCTTTCTTTGCCGTCGCTTTATTGGCCATCATCTCGATCTGAGCCGGCGTCGGGCCAATGAAGATGGCNCCTGCTTCAATGCACGCTGCGGCGAAAAGCGGATCCTCCGACAGAAAACCATAGCCAGGATGCACCGCGNTNGCGCCGGAGCGCCGTACCGCGTCAATGATGTGCTCAGTGCTAAGGTAGCTGTCAGTAGCAGCGTTCGAGCCTACTCGGAACGCCTCGTCTGCCTGNGCCACATGCAGTGAANTCTGATCGCTATCAGAATAAATAGCGGTGCACGAAATGCCCAGGCGTTGGGCCGTGCGCATGATGCGGCACGCGATCTCTCCGCGGTTCGCGACCAGCAATTTGTCAAACATCAGCGCTGAGTTTGCCAGGCCGCCGGGCGCTTATCGAAAAATGCAGCCAATCCTTCAGCCGCCTCATCGGTTTGTCGAATCTCGGCAATGAGTNGGGCTGTCCAGGCATCGAGATAATCGCGATCCCTCGCTGGAGCTGTTTCTTTTATCAGGNTTTTTGCGACAGCCTGTGCCTTGGGGNCNCCGCACAGCAGGGTGTNAATCATTTTCTCTCCGGNGGCTTTGAGTTCATCGTGTGGGACTACCTCATGTACCAGATCGATCGAATGCGCAGTGTTGGCATCAAATCTTTCACCGGTTAAGTAAAANCGGCGTGCAGCGCGTTGACCTATCGCAGCAACCACATAGGGGCTGATGGTGGCCGGTACAAGGCCGAGTCGGACCTCTGATAAAGAAAATCGGGCTTGCGTACTGGCAATGGCGATGTCGCAGGCTGCGACCAATCCAATACCACCGCCAAACGCAGCACCGTTAACCAGGGCCAAGGTCGGGCACGGAAACTCGTCCAGTGTGCGGAGCATGGCAGCAAGTTGGTGAGCGTCTGCGGTGTTTTCTTCCTCACTGAAATTCGCTGCGCGGCGCATCCAGTTGAGGTCAGCTCCGGCAGAAAAACTCGCACCTGCACCCGTTAGGCACAATACNCGGACGTTGGAATCCTCACTGAGTCTGCGTAATGCTTCGAGAAGCGAACTGATTAACGCATCATCAAAGGCGTTATGAACTTCGGGCCGATTCAGGGTCAGTAGCGCAATACCCCGNNGATCCGTTGTCAGGGAAAGGTTACTCATAATTTACATCCGGAAGACGCCAAAGCGTGTGGGTTGGATGGGGGCCTGCAATGCCGCGTTGAGAGCCAAGGACAGAATTCGCCGAGTATCGGCAGGATCGATGACGCCATCGTCCCACAGACGAGCGGAGGCATAGTACGGGTGTCCTTGCTTTTCATACTGTTGCTCTATGGCCAATTTGAATTCGGTCTCGGCTGTNTCTGACCACGGTTCCTGACGACGAATCGCATTTTCAGATCGAACCTGTGCCAAAACTTCCGATGCCATGGTGCCACCCATCACCGAAATACGGGCGTTCGGCCACATCCACATGAATCGCGGATCATAAGCGCGTCCACACATGCCGTAATTGCCCGCGCCAAAACTACCCCCAATGATGATGGTGAATTTAGGGACTTGAGTGCAGGCAACGGCAGTCACCATTTTTGCTCCGTCTTTGGCAATGCCGGTTTTTTCGTAATGTTGGCCAATCATGAAGCCGGTAATGTTCTGAAGGAAAACGAGTGGAATNCCGCGCTGGCTGCACAGTTCGATAAAGTGTGCACCCTTGAGAGCAGATTCCGAGTAAAGCACGCCATTATTGGCGANAATCCCAACCAGTCGCCCGGACAGTTTCGCGAAAGCACAGACCAGTGTTGTGCCATAGAGCGCTTTAAATTCATCAAAATCGCTGCCATCTACGATACGGCAGATAACTTCCCTCACATCGTAGGGTTTGCGGGGATCCGCTGGGACGACGCCGTAAAGTTCGTCTGCCGCATAGAGCGGATCGACGGTTGGGTCACACGCTGGTAGNACGGTAGGGGGACCGAGGTTTGCAACGATCCGCCGCGTGATGGCCAATGCATGATAATCATCGTCAGCCAGGTAATCGGCGACGCCCGAGTGCTTTGTGTGAATCTCCGCCCCACCAAGGTCTTCCGCGCTGACCGTCTCACCTGTTGCTGCTTTAACTAAGGGAGGCCCCCCGAGAAAAATAGTCCCCTGGTTTCGGACGATTACCGTTTCATCAGACATCGCCGGCACATAGGCACCGCCGGCTGTGCAGGAACCCATCACAACAGCAATCTGCGGAATGCCAGCAGCAGACATATTGGCCTGGTTGAAAAAACTTCGGCCAAAGTGATCTCGATCGGGGAACACTTGGTCTTGCAATGGCAGAAAGGCACCCCCGGAATCCACCAGGTAAATACACGGCAGGCGATTAGCTTGGGCTATATCTTGTGCGCGAAGATGTTTCTTGACGGTGATCGGGTAATAGGTTCCGCCTTTGACGGTGGCATCGTTGGCAATAATGACGCACTCGCGCCCTGAAACGCGGCCAATCCCGGTGATCAGGCCGCCCGCAGGGACCATATCGTCGTACAGGTCGTGTCCAGCCAACTGTGAAAANTCGAGAAAAGGAGACCCTGCATCAAGCAACTGACCNACTCGGTCTCGTGGTAGCAGCTTACCTCGTTCAGTGTGTTTTTCGCGCGCTCTCTTGTTGCCTCCGAGTGCAATCTCGGCTACGGTTTTGCGCAGATCTGAAACGGCGTGGGTAAGCGCCGCATGGTTCTCTCGATACGTATCGCTTTTGGTATCAAGTTGGCTAGCGAATAGGGGCATGGTGTACCTAATGGCCGATGGGTTGAAATGACATCAGTTCAACGGGTAANTGGTTTATTGACTGGGCCTAAATCATTCAACTGATTCGTTCAAAGGCCATGGCAGTTGCCTCCCCGCCGCCGATACACAGAGAAGCAAGACCGGTTGTGAGTCCTTTCTCTTCAAGTGCAGCGAGCAACGTGACAATAATACGGGCACCAGAGGCACCGATCGGATGTCCCAAGGCACATGCGCCACCGTGAATATTAACGATATCGTGTGGCAAGCCGAGCTCGGTCATGGCAGCCATCGGCACCACGGCGAACGCTTCGTTGATCTCGTAGAGATCGATATCCGTCGTTTTTCGTCCGATGCGGTCAAGCAGCTGTTGTACCGCTGATATGGGTGCCGTGGTAAACCAGCCAGGCTCGTGGGCAAACGACCGATGCCCGAGGATTTTTGCTAACGGAACGTGCCCGCCACGCTCGGCCTCAGAAAGACGCATCAATACTAGGGCAGCCGCGCCGTCTGAGATTGAACTGGAGTTCGCAGGCGTCACCGTCCCACCTTTGCGGAACGCAGGTTTCAATTGAGGNATTTTCTCGATGTTTGCTGTNTGCGGTTNCTCATCAGTATCAACAGTCACATCTCCCCTACGTGTGTTGACGGTAACTCGAGTGATCTGGCTCGCAAAGGCGCCGCTTTCAATCGCTTCAGTGGCGCGGGTCAGTGATTCGATCGCNTAATCATCCTGATCCTCACGACTAAAACTGTAATGGTCCGCACAATCTTCGGCAAATGAACCCATCAGGCGCCCCGGTTCGTAGGCATCCTCTAAGCCGTCGAGAAACATGTGATCGATAACGTCGGCGTGTCCCAGGCGCAGTCCGCTACGCGCACGAGGTAGAAGGTAAGGTGCGTTAGTCATGCTTTCCTGGCCGCCAGCGACAACGATGCTTGAACTGCCTGCGTGAATTTGGTCGTGGGCGAGCATCACCGCTTTCATTCCCGAGCCACACATCTTGTTTACCGTGGTACAGCCGACGCCGAGCGGTAAGCCCGCACCCAGGGCCGCTTGGCGTGCCGGTGCTTGGCCCTGACCGGCGGCTAAAACACAGCCCATCAAGACTTCATCTATCGTATCGACCGCAACCCCTGATCGTTCCAACGCGGCCTCAATGGCGCTGGCCCCCAGATGGGGCCCGCTGGCGCCCGTCAATACGCCCTGAAAGCCGCCTATCGGTGTGCGCGCAGCGCCCACGACAACAATTGGATCATCAGTCATACTGCAATTCCTTGTTGTTGGTGTCTGTTTCAATACCCATCAACGGGTTTCCTCAAACAGTTCGCGACCAATCAGCATTCGGCGGATTTCGCTGGTGCCGGCACCGATTTCGTACAGTTTGGCATCCCGCAGGAAGCGCCCGGTTGGGTAATCATTGATATAGCCGTTGCCGCCGAGTGCCTGAATCGATTCCAGTGCCATCCAGGTTGCCTTTTCGGAGGCATACAGAATGGCCCCTGCCGCATCTTTGCGGGTAGCTTCGCCACGGTCACAGGCAGCGGCGACAGCATAGACGTAGGCACGGCATGCATTAAGCGTTGTGTACATGTCGGCAAGTTTCCCTTGCATTAACTGAAACTCACCAATCGGTGTGCCGAATTGTTGGCGTTCATGGANATAGGGAACCACGACATCAAGGCAACTTTGCATCAGCCCTACTGGACCGCCAGCCAACATAGCACGTTCGTAATCAAGCCCGCTCATCAGGACGGCGACGCCCTTGTCAACTTCGCCAAGTACGTTTTCTTCTGGCACCGCACAGTCTTCAAAAATTAATTCGCCGGTGTTTGATCCCCGCATGCCAAGTTTGTCAAGTTTAGCGGCGCTGGAGAACCCGGGAAACGAACGTTCGACGATAAACGCCGTGATACCGCGTGATCCGGCGTCGACTGAGGTTTTAGCATAGATGACGAAGANGTCAGCGTCGGGTCCGTTTGTGATCCACATCTTGTTGCCATTCAGGACGAAATGCCCTTGGTGATGATCGGCCCGCAGNCGCATGCTGACCACATCCGANCCGCTACCCGGTTCGCTCATGGCCAGTGCACCGATGTGNTCTCCACTGATTAGGNTGGGCAAATACTTGCGCTTCTGCTCGTCGGTTCCATTTCGGCGAATTTGGTTGACGCACAGGTTTGAGTGAGCACCATACGAAAGGCCTACAGCGGCAGATGCGCGACTGATTTCTTCCATCGCCACCGTGTGCTCCAGGTAACCCATACCAGCTCCCCCGTATTCTGGTTCAACCGTAATACCCAGCAGTCCAAGGGCGCCAAACTTGTGCCAGAGATCGGCAGGAAAATTATTGTCGCGATCAATCGCTGCGGCTCTNGGCGCGATCTCGTTTTGGGCAAAATCGTGCACCGTGTCGCGCAGCAGGTCACAGGTTTCGCCCAAGGCAAAGCCCAGCGTAGGGTAGGTGACTGTGCTCATCTCGTGTGCTCCGTGGCAGCGTANCNNCGCTGTATCGTAAGACNATTATTCTGCTTGATNGAGGNGTCGTTTGGAGAGGAGTTTAGATTGACGTTTACGTAAACGTCAATCTAAACCCTCTGATGCTGTCGAGCTTGCGAAGTGTGAACTCCGGCAGCCACTGTTCCGTGGCGCTGGCTGGGTTGGGCACGTGGCTGTGCTCCGGGGCTGATCTCGCCAGGCGACTAAGCGTCGATTTAGGATTGCCTGTCATCGATGGTGTAGCGGCCGCGGTGAAACAGGTCGAGGGCTTAGTTGCCCAGGGGCTCAAGACCAGCAAGATGGGCAGTTACGCGATGCCGCCAAGAAAAGACTATGTTGGTCAATTTGCTGATGACCAGCCGCAGCCTTGATGCCTAAACGGGCTTCTCCACAGGGGAGCTGTCAGTCGGCGCGTGAGGTTCCGGTGGCGTCATTAAATTGATCGACTAAGCGGTCCCAGATGGGCACCAAATCCATTAGGTGATTCCAGAATTGTGGGTTTCGGCGACTGTCAAACGCCTCTATGCTGATGTTTTGTTGTTCTACCCAGGTGTAATACCCCAGGTTGAATATACGCTCGCGACTTCGTTGATCGAGCTCAAGCACGTGATCGGTAGCTGTCCCCAACAGGTAACGACCAAATAGTTCGGCCGCTGCGCTGACCGGTAGACGATTATCCTGAATATAGGTTGAGGGTTTTTCGAGTTCGGTTGTATACAGTTCGGCGCCATCGGTCGCGACGGTGAGTACAGCATCGGCAGCACCCAGACCAAGATATTTAGCCAGTTTTATCGAGGCCAGGATGTTTGCAATGGCTGACAAGCCCAGATGCCGAAGGCTGTTGATTAGCGTCGGGTCAAACTGTTTCTCCGTCGTGAGATAGGACTGTCCGCCGGTGGTGTTAAACAGCAGATTCAGTCCATCTGATGCGGCATCCGGTATGCCAATTACGAAATCGGTATTAAAGACATTGTGGATTAAAGGAACATGCTTATCCCCAATTCCCTGAATGTTGTGCTCGCCATACCCGTTGTACAGCAGGGTGGGACATTCCAATGCTTCGACAACTCCTGTGCGAGTGCCGAGCACTTGTTTAAGATAGTCGCCCGCTGCCAGAGTGCCTCCCGAGCCTGATGCAGCTACGTAGCACCGTGGCGTGAGGTTGCCATCTTTGTTAACAGCGGAAAAAATAGTTTCCAATGCGGGGCCGGTCACCGCACGGTGCACGATGTAGTTACCAAATTCGCTGAACTGATTCAGGATAACGTTGTCTGGATCCTTCTCAAGTTCGTTGCATGTGTCATAAATCTCCTTAACATTGCTTTCTGATCCCGGCGTTCGAATGATGTCGTTCTTATCGGTCACCCAGTCCTCCAACCATTCGAAACGTTCTCGGCTCATGCCTTCGGGAAGGACCGCAGTACTCCGGCAACCGAGAATCTTTGATATCGCGACGCCGCCACGACAGTAGTTGCCAGTCGATGGCCAGACTGCGCGTTGTCGATCGATATCGAATTGACCGGTAATCAGACGTGGGGCCAGGCAACCGTAAGCGGCTAAGACTTTGTGCGCCCGAATCATCGGAAATCGGTAACCTAATGCAACGATAATGGTGGCGTCACAACCGGTGAGCGCGGGGGGCAGGACAAGGTGACCGGGAACAGTCTCTCGTTGCTTTCGGTCCAAGCCGTTGTACCAGTGGACTCGAAACAGGTTTTCGGTCACCGGTGAATCGGGATCGATCTGCTCAAGTCGCTGTTGAAGGGCAGTATCGATAGAGCTGGGGTGCGCAAGCTCTGACCACTTCGGCAAGCGGCAGTTCATTTCGCCGAATCGCCGCACCGTTCGATCATAAGTCGGTTGGTCGATGATGCCCTGTTCAAGTCCGTTAAACATCGTCATTCCTCATTTGAGTTAACGCTTTGTTTGCGCGCGAGTATTTATTGTTATCTCTTGTGCGTGACTTCGCTCAGGGCGCCATATTCCTGAGGTTCTCGATGAATAGAAAAGTTGAAAATGTTGTCTTGAATCTCTCTGCATTCGTCTAGATTGCACGACCAGCTGATCAATTCATCCCCAAGCGTCTCGCAACGAACCATGATTTCGCCGCTGGGTGCAACAATGCAGCTCCCCCCGATCAGGTCACAGCCTTCTTCCTTTCCTGCCTTGGCAGCGCCTGCGACCCACGTGCCATTTTGATAGGCACCCGCCTGAAGCGATAGGTGATTATGAAAGTCCTGTAGGTGATCCATTTGGGGGGCTGGTGGGTAGTGGACCGGAGTGTTGTAGCCGACCATGACGATTTCGACGCCCTTTAGACCTAATAGTCGGAATGTTTCTGGCCAGCGCCGATCATTGCAGATGCACATGCCGAGCTTGGCATCCATCGCATCAAACGCCGGGAAGCCCAGGTTACCGGTCTCAAAGTAGCGTTTCTCGAGGTGCTGAAATGGTCGCTCAGGCTCATGCTCGCTGTGACCGGGTAAGTGGATCTTGCGATACTTGCCGATGATGATCCCGCTGCGATCGACTAGGATGGATGTGTTGAACTGGTGACGCTGTCCATTTTCCACACATAATTCTGCATAACCTAAGTAAAACCCGATGCCCATTCGTGCAGCAGCGTCGAACAGCGGCTGAGTCGCTTGATTGGGCATCTCGGTCTCGAAAAAGGCCTCAAGCTCATCGGGGTCTTCCAGATACCAACGCGGGAAAAAAGTCGTTAGTGCAAGTTCGGGGAAGACGATTAATTCCACTTTTTGTTGGTGAGCCTGTTCCATCAGTTCGATCATTCGCCTGACGGCTGAGCTTCTGGATTCGTCACGGGCAATAGGCCCGAGTTGCGCGACGCCAAGGTTGAGTATTCGGGTCATGAGTGGGGTCTCCTATTCGGTCAATTGAAGAACGACCTGGGTTAATACGTCGAGGCCTGCATCGATTTCTGCCGCCGCAGTAAATTCTTTTACGTTGTGACTAATTCCGCCTTGTGAGGGAACAAAGATCATGCCAGTTGGACAGTTTGGCGCAAACATTTGGGCATCGTGACCAGCTCCGGAGGGCAGACGTTGACAAGCATATCCGCATTCGTTTGTAGTGGTTTCGATAAGATTCACCACGTCAGGGTCGAACTCAACAGGGCAGAAACGGGCCAGTGAGCGGCTCGCCACTTCAACGCCTTCGATGGTAGCCAGCTTGGCAATGTACTGCGTCATGCGCGCCTCTGCCTGCTGAAGCCTATCCTCTGTGGTGTTGCGCAGATCCACTGTAATGCGTGCATGGTTTGCGATCACATTGACAAGGTTTGGACGCAGTTCGGTTACACCAACGGTTGCAACTTGATCACCGCCCAACTGATCGGCCAGATGACGTGCTTCGGTGGTAATAGCCGCTGCGACGAAACCCGCATCGTGGCGTAGTCCCATGGGTGTAGTGCCTGCGTGGTTAGAAGTGCCAGTCACACGGTATTCGGTCCATGAAATCCCTTGCACGCCTGTGACTATCCCGATAGTGGTCCCCGCTTTTTCGAGGATCGGCCCTTGTTCGACATGGAGTTCTAGGAAGGCTCTTGGCGTCACTGTGGCAACCGCATCATCGCCCGCATAACCAATACGCTTTAGCTCCTCTCCCACAGAAGCATCCTTCTCATCTTTGGTTGCAAGCGCTTCGTTAAGGCCAAGCGATCCCTGATGGACTGCACTGCCCATCATGTCGGGCGCAAAACGGACGCCTTCTTCATTGGTAAAAAAAGCGACCGCGAGAGCGTGCTGTGTCTGGAAATTTGCTTCGTTCAAGGTTTCGACCAGTTCGAGTCCGGCGAGGACACCCAGCGTGCCGTCATACCGCCCCCCGGTGGCAACAGAATCGATATGTGAGCCGATCATGACGGGTGGGCCATCCACAACACCAAGCCGGGTACCGACAACGTTGCCAATTTCATCAATTGAGACCACGAGTCCGAGTTCAGTCATCCATCGTGTCACCAAGTCACGCGCCAAACGGTCCTCTTCTGTCAAGGCGAGTCGACAGACGCCACCGCCATCGATAGAGCCGATTGCCGCCAGTTGTTCGATTCGACGTAGCAATCGATCGCTGCTTGCCCTGAGGTTTGGCTTCATAGTTTGTGTCTCCCGCTGGCAACCTCGTGTGGTGGTCGACCAACAATTTTGTGATAGCTTTCCGGGTCTGTTGCGCCTTCAGTTCCAAATACCAGCACGCGGCTTTGCTCGTCAAGCCCTAGCATGATTCGGCACTGTTGATCGCTGGCGGCCTCAATCAGGCCGGCCAGGCCAGCGACGCCCGATTCGCCGGCCACAACGGGTGGGTCAACCCGTCGTTGATCAGCCAGCAACCGCATGCTTTTCTCCGCCACGGTATCACTGATGGTCATCATTGCGGTCGCACCGGTCCTTAAGATCTGCCACGCTAGATAGGAGACTTCCCCGCACGCTAAGCCCGCCATAATCGATTTCAGCGATCCAGCCACGGCCGTGGGATGGCCCGCTGACAAACTATCAAACCAGCACCCCGCGGTTTGTGGTTCAACCAGGACGATCGCTGGCGTGTGTTCAGAAAAAGTCTGCCAGAACTGCGCGCACGCAGCAGCAGCCATGCCGCCAACCCCCGCTTGGAGAAAAAGATGAGTTGGTGCCCGGTTCGCGGGAAGTTGTTCGATCGCTTCAGCCGCCATCAGCGTGTATCCCTGCATGACGTTCCTTGGCGCTTCAATTGCGGTACCGTCTGAGGTATCAGGAATGACATGCCAGCCTTGCGCCCTTGCAGTCTCGGCGGCTTTTCGTACGGCATCGTCAAACGTTCCAGGGGTTCGAATAACCTCAGCGCCATAGTCCGCGATGGCATGCTCGCGAGCGTTGGTGACTGTTTCATGAATAAAAATGATACAACGACAGCCGAATAACCGCGCGCCCCAGGCGACAGAGCGCCCATGATTGCCATCTGTTGCAGCGGTTACTGTGATGTCAATAGCAGTATGTCGATGCTTGCCCGCAAGCAGTTCGCTGATATCAGGCTTTCGACCACCTTGGCGCTGGCCGATCTGTTTTTGTAACAGAGACGCAACCGCGTAGGCGCCACCAAGAGGTTTGAAACTGCCCAAGTCGAATCGAGAACTCTCGTCTTTGTAACACAACGACGCCACGTCAAGTTCCCTGGCTAGGGCGCTGAGTTCGAGCAGTGGCGTCGGGGCGTAGCCTGGCCACTGGCTAATGGACTGTTTGGCTCGGCCAAAACCGTCGGCGTTGAGCACTTTCTCGGCCTCTCTTGGATATAGAGAGTGAGATTCGTACTGCGGGTTGAGGGCGAGTCGGCACTCAGATTGGATCAGGGTCTTTTGCATCAAGATAAATCGTGTCGAATCTGACGACCGTTTCGTAAGAATAGTAGTGGCAAGGTGTCAGTATTATTCATGCAGTGGGTGACTGGAATCTGCTATTCCAGATTGAGTGCTACGCTCAACGCGAGAGATTACCTGATTCAATTCCAGCAAGGGGACACATGCGATGACTCGGTGGGCTTAAAAAGGCACAATTCTTCCATTCATAAAGAATGGTAGTCCCACCTGCGTGATGTATCCGATACAGGTGAAGACCAAGGAGTTTAGTGATCATGGTGAAGCATTGGCGCACTCCAGCGGGCGTTGATATTGCCTACGTGATGATTCAGGGGAAATCGCCAACGGTTATTTTTCTCGGTGGTTATCGTTCTGACATGACGGGAACGAAAGCGATGTTTCTCAACGACTGGTGCCGTGACCGGGGTTACGGGTTTCTTCGTTTTGACTATTCTGGTCACGGTGAGTCGTCGGGTACATTTAAAGACGGTACATTGGGATGTTGGATCGCCGATGCTTGTAGTGTCATTGAAGCGACGACCAACGGTCCGCTGATCTTAGTGGGATCTAGCATGGGTGGTTGGATCATGCTGCATGTAGCATTACAAATGAAAGCGCGTGTTGTTGGACTCATCGGTATTGCTGCGGCACCGGACTTTACTCGTGACTTAATGTGTCAGGAGCTAACCGTGGATCAGCGCAATGCCCTGCAGCGTGATGGTGAGATTATTATGGAGTCGGCTTACGATGAGGCGGGTTATGTCTTAACACGCCACTTTCTTGATGATGGAGCAAAGCATCTGTTACTCGACGCCACCATTGATATCGGGTGTCCGATCATCTTGATGCATGGTATGCAAGATGCTGAAGTACCATGGCAGACGGGCATTCGTCTGGCGGATGCGCTAGCAAGTAAGGACGTACGCGTGACGCTTGTGAAGTCTGGTGATCACCGCCTGTCCAGCGATCAGGAGTTAGCGCATCTCGGTGACTGCCTGTTGACCCTGTTGAATAATATTGGGGTGTTGGCATGAAGTATGCGCGATGCTTTTTCGTGGAACTGGGATACGTATGAAGGAACTAGTTGATCGAATCCGCCAGGACGGAGTGCATGTGGGTGGTGGTATCGTCAAGGTTGACAGTTTTCTTAATCATCAGGTGGACCCTGCGTTGATGGAGCGAATGGCGAAGGAATTGCACCGGCAGTTCATAACGGCTGGTGTCGACAACGTGACTCGTGTGGTGACAGCCGAGGCAAGTGGTATCGCAATTGCTTTGACGACCGCTGCGCAGTACAACGCCAAACTTATTTTTGCGCGCAAGGGCCAATCCCGTGTCATGACAGGTACCTATTATGTGTCTGAATCGGTTAGTCGCACGCGGGGGACGATCTCGGAATTAATGATTGATCGGCGTTTTCTCGGCGTCGAGGATCATGTGCTCATCGTGGATGATTTCCTTGCTACCGGCTCAACCTTGAATGCGCTCGCCAGTCTTGTCAGTGAAAGCGGGGCTAGCCTCGTGGGTATCGGTTGTGTGATCGAAAAACCAGCAGAAGGGGGTCGAGAGGCACTGTCACATATCCGTGTGCCAATTCTCTCGTTGGCGAGGATCAACTTTAGTGGCAATGCAATGGCAGTATATTGATTGGCATGTCGAGCACTTACCATCGCATTTACTCCGTTGTCGATCAGATTCCCCCTGGACAGGTAACGACGTATGGGCAAGTGGGGCATGTTGTGGGCTGTCCCGCGCGCCAGGTTGGCTATGCGATGGCGGCGTTGGAAAGTGACTCAAGCGTTCCCTGGCACCGCGTGATTAACCGGCGAGGTTTAATCAGCGCTCGTAGAGATGGATTACCTGATGAACGTCAAAGACGCCTGCTTCAGGCAGAGGGCATCGCATTCAGTGTGTCGGGTGTGATTGATCTTGCTTGTTACAGTTGGCGAGGACCGGACTGGTTGTTCTTGGCAGCAGAAGGAATGAATCCACTGCCCGAAATCTGCTAACGACCGATCATGCCGGCCACAACTGTGCGGCTCCCCTGACTCCGGCACTGTCGCCATTGATGTTACTGACAATTGGGGTGGCAAACTCATCGTTAAAGACATATGGAGCGGCGGCCTCTCGGCCTCTGCTGTAGAGCGCATCAATGCCTGAAAGACCACCGCCAATGACCACAACATGTGGATCGAGGATATTGATGATCGTGGCCAGCGCTTGACCGAAATAGTTAAAGAAAACAGACAGGACGTCCTGGGCAAGTGGGTCGTTGTCCTCCGCCAGTGCCGCGATCGTCTGCGCGGTGGTGGTCGGTTCCCCACCCCGTCGTGCGTAATCAGCAGCAAGAGCCGGTCCGGAGAGGAAGGTTTCGATGCAGCCCCGCCGACCGCAATAGCAGCGGGGGCCGTCTGGGCAAAGTGGGTTATGGCCCCACTCGCCTGTAATACTCTGTAGCCCTGTAAGTAACTGTTGATTGACAACGATACCGCCGCCGACGCCGGTCCCGAGAATCATTCCAAAGACAATTGCCTGACCCTGACCAGCGCCATCTAGTGCTTCTGACAAAGCGAAGCAGTTGGCATCATTTTCCATACGAATCTCTCTTTTGAGAAGAGCGGACAAGTCTGCCTGCAGGGGTTGGTCGATAAGACAGGTTGTGTTCGAGTTTTTTATTCGTCCGGTTTTTCGTGACAGTGCACCAGGGGTGCCGATGCCGACTCGGCAGGGTGCGCCGGCGTGCTCTTCCAGTTCGTCGACCAGAGAAACCATGGTATCG
>PAWW01000061.1 GCA_002714255.1 Acidiferrobacteraceae bacterium | reverse complement strand
TCAAATCGAGCTGCCACCCTAACGCCAGGCGAAGCTGTGTTGTCAAAACAAGAAAACGAACCGCTGCAGATGACCCGAACCTTGTTTGATGAACACTGCCTTTTGTTTTGATCCCCAATTCCTGAAACATGATACCGGTCTTGACCATCCGGAGAGAGCCGATCGGCTAAACGCGACGATCGTCCATCTTCGCCAGCAACCGTGGTTTCAACAACTGTTACCCGTTACGGCCATCGCATGCGATCTCGAGTGGATTCATCAAATTCATGATCCCGCGTTGGGGCAAAGAGCGGAATCCGCCTGCCGTGCCGGCTTGCCGTACCTCGATACGCCAGATGTTGCCGTCAGCACAGCCACCTACGACACTGCACTACTGGCGGCTGGCGGCTTGATCAATGTTATCGATGAAGTGATTGCAGGGCGCGCAGACAATGGGTTTGCACTGGTCAGGCCACCCGGCCACCACGCTGAACACAATGCTGCACTGGGCTTTTGCGTCTTCAACAATATCGCGATCGCGGCCAAATACCTGCAGCGACAGCATGGTCTTGAGAAAATATTGATCCTCGACTGGGATGTCCACCACGGTAATGGTACCCAGCATGCTTTTGAGTCGGATCCGTCAGTCTTTTTTGCAAGCCTGCATCAGTACCCACACTACCCCGGTACTGGCGCTCGGTCCGAAACCGGCGACAGCAGGGGGAAAGGGGCAACTTTAAACTGCCCGATGTCTGCGGGTGCAGGAGACAGTGACTACACCGATGCTTTCGTTGACAAAATTCTGCCTGCTATTGATCGTTTCTCACCGGAAGTTATTCTTGTTTCCGCCGGTTTTGACGCACACCAAGCCGACCCTCTCGGGGCGATCAATCTCAGCACTAATTATTATGGTTGGATGACTAAACGCCTGCTTGAAATGGCTGACAAGCATGCCGGCGGTCGCCTGATTTCCGTCCTGGAAGGCGGCTATGATCTTCACGCGCTGGCCCATAGCGTTGGCGTTCATCTTGAGACCCTATTGATGATTGAATCAAATGATGTGGACGCTTCGCGGGTCTTGTGAGCTCGCTCTTTTCACGTTCTGCTGACTGCCCGATGGTTGCTATCAAGGTCACGACCCGGTTAGATTGCCCGGGTGACAGGGCTAATATGGGTTTCGCTCCGTTCTACCCATAACTCCGTGGGTCAGTTGCTTTATACAGGCCTTATACTTTCAGTCGCTGACGAACAAACGCCATGTCTTTTTCAACGGTGTCTTCTCGCTACGCAGGTCCGCAACTAGAGCAGCGCATCCTTGATTTCTGGCGTGACAAGGACGTTTTTGCCCAGACACTGAGTCAATCTGAAGGGCGCCCGCTCTTCACTTTTAACGAAGGCCCACCGACCGCAAACGGTCAGCCTGGTATTCACCATGTGCTGGCCCGCACGTTCAAGGACATCTATCCCCGTTACAAAACAATGCGCGGTTTCTATGCGCCACGAAAAGCTGGTTGGGATACCCACGGACTGCCCGTTGAGCATGAGATAGAAAAGGAACTGGGCATCTTTGATAAAGCGGAAATCGAAGCAAAGATTGGCGTTGCCGAGTTCAACCGACGCTGCCGAGAATCCGTGATGCGTTACATCGGTGATTGGGAAAAGATGACTGAACGCATGGGCTTCTGGGTTGACATCGACCAGGCGTATTACACGCTCGACAACCACTATATCGAGTCGGTCTGGCACCTCCTGAAAACTATCTGGAACAAAGATCTGATTTATCAGGACTATAAGGTGGTTCCCTACGACCCTCGTATCGGGGCTACTCTGTCCTCTCACGAGGTTGCCCAAGGTTACCGCGAGGTTGACGACCCATCGATCACCGTCCGTTTTCCAGTTATCGGCGAGGATAAAACCTATTTTCTCGTCTGGACTACCACGCCGTGGACCTTACCGGCCAACCTGGCTCTGGCAGTCGGCGCAAGCATCGATTACGCCTTTGTCGAACACGGTGGGGAAACCCTGATTCTTGCCGCACAGCTCGTCGACAAAGTGCTTGGCGAGGGGCCGCACACCATTGTGCGACGCGTAAAGGGTGAGGATCTGATGGGGTTGCGCTACCAACGGTTATTCGATGAGCTACCTGCCGAGGGAGATATCTGTCGCGTCCTGACCGCTGATTTTGTCAGCACAGACGATGGCACCGGTATCGTCCACACTGCGCCTGCGTACGGCGTAGACGATCTTGCCCTGGGACAAGCCCATGGTTTACCAGTGGTACACGGAATCGGCCTCGACGGGTGTTTCAAGGACGAAGTCACACCCGTTCAAGGTCAATTCTTTAAAGACGCGGACCCCACCATCATCGAGATACTGCGCGAGCGTGGCCTGCTCTTTCGATCCGAGACCCACCGCCATAATTATCCTTTCGGCTGGCGCACCGGTGACCCACTGATCTACTACGCTAAGAACGCCTGGTATATTCGAACTACGGCAGTGCGCGACCGAATGGTCGAGCTCAACTCCACCATTAACTGGGTTCCGGAAACGATTCGCAGCGGACGTTTTGGCAACTGGCTAGAACACAACGTCGACTGGGCATTATCGCGCGAACGTTTTTGGGGTACACCGCTGCCAGTGTGGACCGATGGCGAAGGTGACTACGTTTGCATCGGCTCAGTGAAGGAACTGGAAACACTGTGCGGTCGATCATTGGCGGCGCTTGATCTACACCGACCCGCCATTGATGAAGTGCACTTTACCCATCCCGATAATGGACGGGAGTATCGCCGCGTGCCCGAAGTCATCGATTGTTGGTTCGATTCCGGGGCCATGTCCTACGCACAGTGGCACTACCCGTTCGAAAATCAGCAGGAGTTCGAACAACATTTCCCCGCTGACTACATCTGTGAAGCGATCGATCAGACCCGCGGCTGGTTCTACAGCCTCCACGCCATCGCGACGCTGGTGTCCGACAGCGTCGCCTATCGAAATTGTATCTGCTTGAGTCACATTGTGGATGGCGACGGAAAGAAGATGTCGAAGTCGCTAGGCAATATTGTCAATCCTTATGATGTTTTTGACCATATCGGTGCCGACCCCTTACGATGGTATTTTCTTGCCCGCCTGACGCCGGATGTGCAAAAACGCATCTCCGTCGCGATCATCGCGGAAGTGGCCAGTTCATTCATTAATACGCTGTGGAACACCTACGCATTTTTTACTCTTTATGCCTCCCTTGACCAAGTTGATATCAAACAAGATGTCCCTTTGCCCGAACGGCCGGAGATCGATCGATGGATTCTCGCGCTGGCGCATCGCACGGTAGAGCAAACCACCGCGGCACTGGAACAATACGACGCCCACCGTGCGGGTAGCGTCATCGAATCGTTTGTCGATCAACTCAGCAATTGGTACGTGCGCCGCAACCGCCGGCGATTCTGGAAAAGTGAGAGCGGAATCGACAAGCAATCGGCCTATCTCACACTGTACCAATGCCTCAACCTGGTCCATCGCCTCATGGCACCGTTCACCCCGTTTCTCAGCGAAGAGATTTACCAGAATCTGGTTCGTTCCACCGACCAGGCAGCGCCAGTAAGCGTACATATGACATCGTGGCCTGCGGTCGATCCTGCATGGCAGAACGACGCATTGATTGAAGCACTATCCATAGTGCAAAAAGTGGTCGCACTGGGG
Source organism: Acidiferrobacteraceae bacterium (assembly GCA_002714255.1). Lineage (GTDB taxonomy): Bacteria > Pseudomonadota > Gammaproteobacteria > Arenicellales > UBA868 > UBA11791. Next base: position 27,179 of record PAWW01000061.1, on the reverse strand, counting down.
CGCACAGCACGCGAAAGCAGCCGTATACGAGTGCGTCAACCACTCTCTCGCCTGTTAGTCCGACTGCCTAATAAAAACATGGTGGAAAAACTCGACGCACACCGCGACCAAGTGCTAGATGAACTGAACGTAAAAATCATTGAAGTCATTGAGCAAGATGCACAGTTGGTGACATATCGCATCAAGCCGAACCTACCCAGAGTCGGTAAGCGTCTCGGAAAGTATGTCCCTGCCGTGAGGGCTATGCTGAATGACGTTAATGGCGCCAACGTAGCCAAAGCCCAGGCTGCGGGAGACTCCATCACGCTCGACGTCGAAGGCCAACGGTTTGAGTTTGGCCCAGAAGATCTGCTCGTTGAAACCACGGCGGCCCCTGGCTTTGCCAGCGCGGAATCGGAGGGATTTCTGGTCGCGCTGGATACTGAACTCACCCCTGCCCTTAAAACGGAGGGCCTCGCTCGCGAGATGGTGCGGACCGTTCAGGAAGCACGAAAAACAACCGGTCTACAGATATCTGACCGCATTGCACTCGGTATTCAAGGATCCCCCGCTATCGATGGTGTCTTAACGGCCTATCGCGACTACATCATGTCCGAGACCCTCGCTACGACTTGGCTAGAAAACGAAGCACAAGACGCGGCAAATTCCGTATCACACCAACTGGAGCAGCACCGGTGGTTTATCACGATAGAAAAGGTAAATTAATCACGACATAAAAAGGTTGTTGGTTGGATAGTAGTAATCCGGGTTACATGGTCTGTGACCCATTTTGTTCTGGTACCATGCGGCCTTCGTTGGCACCACTTGACTGAACGGCGGGATTTCTCATGGCACGCAGTTTTCTCTTTACCTCGGAATCGGTCTCCGAGGGTCATCCAGACAAAATGGCTGATCAAATTTCGGACTCGATACTCGATGCTGTGATCATGCAAGACCCCTCTTCGCGGGTTGCGTGTGAAACACTCGTCAATACCGGCCTCGCCTTGGTATCGGGTGAAATCACCACTGCTGCTCAAGTGGATTACGCCGACATCGTGCGTAACACCATCCGAGATATCGGCTACACGTCATCCGACATGGGCTACGATTATAAGAGTTGCTCCGTCATGGTGGCGCTGGATAAGCAATCACCCAACATCGCCCAAGGAGTCAACGAAGGCGAAGGACTTGACCTAGAACAAGGCGCAGGCGATCAGGGTCTGATGTTTGGCTTTGCGTGCAGCGAAACCGACGTATTGATGCCATTTGCAATCACCTATGCCCACCGTCTCGTTGAGCGCCAGGCAGAAGTGCGTCGCAGCGGTCGCTTGCCTTGGCTACGCCCGGATGCCAAGAGCCAGATCACTGTACTGTACGAAGACGGTGTACCTGTTTCGGTGGATACTGTGGTTCTCTCTACCCAGCATGCGGAAGACATTGAACATGGCGCCCTATCGGAGGCGGTGATCGAGGAAATCATAAAACCCGTGTTGCCGCAAAACATGGTCACAGAAAAAACACGTTATCTGGTTAACCCGACTGGCAGTTTCGTCATCGGCGGACCCCATGGGGATTGTGGTCTGACGGGTCGCAAGATTGTGGTCGACACTTATGGCGGTGCCGCTCACCACGGCGGCGGTGCTTTTTCCGGCAAAGACCCGTCCAAGGTCGACCGATCTGCTGCTTATGCCATGCGCTACGTAGCAAAAAATATTGTTGCGGCAGGATTAGCGACTCAATGTGAAGTGCAAGTGGCTTATGCCATCGGCGTTGCCCAACCGGTGTCACTAATGGTCAACACCCAAGGTACCGCGGTGATTCCAGAAGAGGAAATCGAAAAGTTGGTGCATGCCCACTTTGATCTGCGCCCCAAAGGCATCATTCGAGAACTTGATCTACTGCGACCGATTTATCGCAAGAGTGCAGCGTACGGGCATTTTGGCCGCGAAGACCCTGACTTCCATTGGGAAAAGACTGATAAGGCCGAAATCATGCGATCCGCTGCAGGTCTGTAACTGATCGATTGTTGCTGACTCAAGCGGTTATTTCTTAAGCTTGCCAGTGGGCGAGCCTTGTTGTTGTCGAGGAGCGTTGCAACAGGATATCCCTGTCAGGCTCGGCTAACGGCATGAATTTAGAAGCAAACTGCGCTTAGTTACTCTGGAGAGTTGGCTATGAATGCTGCAATCGTTTCTGGCACCGACTATGTGGTGGCGGACCTTGCTTTGGCAGAATGGGGTCGTAAAGAAATTCGCATTGCCGAAACGGAAATGCCGGGGCTAATGGCGGTCAGGGAAGAATACCAAGCTGCCCAACCCCTTGCTGGCACTCGCATCGCCGGGTCGCTCCACATGACGATCCAGACCGCTGTACTCATCGAGTCGCTAACGGCTTTGGGTGCTACCGTACGTTGGGCTTCATGCAATATCTACTCTACCCAGGACCATGCTGCTGCCGCTATCGCTACCAGCGGTGTCCCCGTATTTGCGTACAAGGGTGAGTCACTGACCGAATACTGGGACTATACCCACCGCATTATGGAATGGCCCGGTAATGAGACCCCCAACATGATCCTGGACGATGGTGGGGACGCGACTTTGCTTGTGACTCTCGGTGCCCGAGCGGCTACTGATCGCAACTTAATACAGAAACCAACCGGCGAAGAAGAAGAGGCGCTCTTCGCGAGTATCGCGCAGCGTCTTGACAAGGATCCCGAATTCTATGGCCGCATTGTCGGCAATCTGCAGGGCATCACAGAAGAAACCACGACCGGCGTTCATCGCCTTTACCAGATGCAAGAGCGAGGAGAACTGCCTTGTTCGGCAATTAATGTCAATGATTCTGTAACCAAATCTAAGTTCGATAATCTGTATGGTTGTCGAGAATCACTGGTTGACGGAATCAAGCGAGCGACGGACGTCATGATTGCCGGCAAGATTGCTGTCGTTGCCGGCTACGGTGATGTCGGCAAAGGCAGCGCTCAATCTCTGCGCGGGCTAGGCGCCAATGTATGGATAACCGAAATCGACCCCATATGTGCCATGCAGGCCGCAATGGAAGGTTACCGCGTAGTCACAATGGACTACGCTGCTGATAAGGCGGATATCTTTGTCACTGCCACCGGCAACTACCACGTCATCACAGCCGATCACCTTCGAGCAATGAAGAACCAGGCAATCGTCTGCAACATTGGCCATTTTGACAACGAAATTGATGTCGCCAGCCTGCAGAACTACCCTTGGGAAAATATCAAAGACCAAGTCGACCATGTTATTTTTCCGGACGGCAAGCGGTTGATCCTTCTTGCACAGGGCCGCCTCGTCAATCTCGGCTGCGGCACTGGCCACCCAAGTTTTGTAATGTCCAACTCATTTACCAATCAGGTGCTTGCCCAAATTGAACTGTGGAAAAACCCGGAGCGCTATTCTCAGAGCGTACACGTGCTGCCAAAAAAACTTGATGAACAGGTGGCTCGGTTACATCTTGGCAAGCTTGGTGCTGAATTGACAACACTACGAGAAGACCAGGCCGATTATATTGGCGTTGACGCTTCGGGCCCGTACAAACCAGAGTACTATCGTTATTAAAATTCGAGTCGTGTAGTCATCAGAGGTCTCGGGGCTTTTCCACCGGTGCCTACATCAGCGCTACGCGGTCGCGTCGGGAATCAATTGTTTTTCGAGATGCGCGATACTGTCTTTAAGGAATAGTTTTCTTTTCTTTAGACGACGAACCTGTAAATCATTAACGGTTGGATCATCCGCGAGTGCCTCTAGTTGGCCATCAAGGACCCGGTGCTCGGACTTTAGTTCGCTGATTCGGTTTGTCAGTGTATCGAATAATTCCACGCCCATAGTCTCTCCTCAGTCATTGTCCAGCGGTCAACGCCGATGGTTAAGCAATGGAAAACTCGGTCCCGCTCTCTGGTGCCGGGAAAACCGTGTCTACCACTCCCGCCAAGTGACATGCTACTCCCTTTACCCACCACTTTCATCCCCCTGCCGCTGGCGGAGGTGCGATATTTCCTGTCCTGGCGAGTCGGCATCTGGTCCTATCGTGGCCGGGTTGCGCTATCCTCTTGCTCCACACACTGATCATGCTGTTAGGGTCCTGATGACTACTGAATTATCCCCTCGCCACCGCGCACCTGACCGGACCTATCTGCGCGATTACCGCCCACCGACGTACCGTATCCCTCAGGTGGATCTTCAGTTTGATCTGCAGGCGGAGGAAACCAATGTGTGCTCCCGATTGTCGATCGAGCGAGTGACACCCGATCAAGTGCCGCTCCAACTCGATAGTGAGGCATTGACTCTAACAGCCCTATATGTTGATGAAGCGCCGCTGGCTGATAAATACATAGAGATGCATGACCGGGGACTGCTCATAAAAGGCTTACCCGATCGGTGCAAGTTACGTATCGAGAATCGCATTCACCCAACTCAAAACACCGCACTGAGTGGGCTTTACCTGTCGCAGAATAGCCTCTTTACACAATGCGAGGCTGAGGGATTTCGCAGGATCACGTACTTTATCGACCGCCCAGACATTCTGTCTATCTACACCGTCGAGATGTCCGCAGATAAAAAATCTTACCCAGTGCTTTTATCTAACGGTAATCTGGTAGCACAAGAAAACCGTGGGGGCGGGCGGCACTGGACTAAGTGGCATGATCCATTTCCCAAGCCGAGTTACCTTTTCGCTATCGTCGCCGGTGACCTCGAATACCTTCAGGACAAGTTCAAAACGCGTTCTGGACGAGACGTTGATCTGCGTCTTTACGCACGGCAAGGTGACATTGCTCAATGCCAACATGCCCTTGAATCACTGAAACAAGCAATGCATTGGGACGAGGTGCAATACGGCCGCGAATACGATCTTGACCTTTACATGGTGGTTGCAGTCAGTGACTTTAATATGGGTGCAATGGAGAACAAAGGTCTCAACATTTTTAATACAAAATATGTCCTTGCCCAGCCTGAGACAGCGACTGATCGCGATTACCATAACATCGCCGGCGTCATCGGACATGAGTACTTTCACAACTGGTCAGGCAATCGCGTCACCTGTCGTGATTGGTTTCAACTCAGCCTGAAGGAAGGATTCACTGTTTTTCGAGACCAGCAATTTAGTGCAGACATTGGCTCGGCTGCGGTCAAGCGCATAGAAGATGCCGCGCTTGTTCGAACCCATCAGTTTCGGGAAGACAGTGGACCCATGGCTCACCCCGTGCGGCCGTTGTCTTATGCGGAAATAAACAANTTCTACACTCTGACTGTCTATATCAAAGGTGCGGAAGTGGTGCGCATGTTGCACACGCTCATGGGTGCCGCCGGTTTTCGCCTAGGCTGTGACCTGTATTTTGACCGCCATGATGGCGAGGCCGTCACGACCGACGACTTCCTTANGGCGATGACAGATGCAACNGCCACCGATCTCACCCAGTTTAGCCGCTGGTACGACCAGGTTGGGACACCACGGGTAACCGCCACCGGCCGATACAATGCACAGGATAAAACATACACACTGACTCTAAGTCAGGTCTCGACAAAACTCCCTGGCCACCCCTCGCCACAGCCGCTTCATATTCCAGTGCAAACAGCGCTATTACATGACGACGGTAAACCGATGCTGGCCCGTCTCGNCAGCGACGGCGATACCACACACCAGCATCTACTCGAACTAACGGAAACCAAACAGNATTTCGTGTTCTCCGAGGTGACGAGTGAGCCCATCCCCTCCCTNTTACGGGGATTTTCCGCACCAGTCATCCTAGACTATCCGTTAGATGCAAGCGCGTTGTCACTGCTCATGTGCCACGATTCTGATCCGTATTGCCGCTGGGATGCCGGCCAGCGCCTGGCGCGTCTAGAAATCCTTGGCACACTGAACGTGCTGGCAACCTCGGGTGAACCCATGGTCAGCGAGTCGTTCCTCCGAGCGTTTAGCCAGGTGCTCGATCTAGAGAGTGAGGACCTGGCATTTCAGGCCCTTACACTGACACTTCCGGAAGAGGCATATCTGGCAGAAGATCTCGCGGTGATTGACCCGGTACTGCTTCACCGGGCGCGTGCAGCGACCGAACACGCGCTGGCTTGGCATCTGGAAAAACAACTCACCACAAAGTACCACTNACTGACCACTACCGCACCTTACGGTCGGGATNCACATTCNGCAGGTAACCGGGCATTGCGTAACGTNTGCCTTACTTACCTGATGAAACTGGAGTCAGATAATGTCTTCGCACTGGCCACACGACAATTTTNTACAGCCGACAATATGACCGATGTTTTGGCGGCACTCAGNNCTCTCGCCTCATCACATGCTCCGCGCCGGGAAAAAATCCTGAGCGATTTTTTCCAAAAATGGCAATCCTACCCTCTAGTCGTCGATAAGTGGCTTCGTGTTCAAGCGACCTCGACACGTTCCGATACACTTGAAAAGGTCCGTGAACTGACCGGACACGTTGCTTATGATTCGGGAAATCCCAACAAGATATACGCGCTAATTGGTGGCTTCGGTTTTTCGAACCCCGTCAACTTTCACCAGATCGATGGCGCGGGTTACCATTTTCTAGCCGATCAAGTCATACGGCTGGATCGCTCTAATCCCCAGTTGGCTGCTCGGCTTGTTGGCGCGTTGAGCCACTGGCGCCGTTATGAGCCCATCCGTCAACAGTTGATGCGCGAACAACTTCAGCGTGTACTGAGCGCCCCGCAGGTCTCTCGCGATGTTGCTGAAATCGGCACTCGGACACTGGCAACATCCTGATACGAAAACCNCTCGGTCCACCATAATGAAGCCGACCCGATATATCGAGTGCTGTGATAGCTGGGTTTCAACCGCTGCCTTGAAGGGCATACGGTGACGCGCTCACGCGACAAATTGCCGCAGACCTCTGCCCGGGCTGAAGTCGATTCATTCATCGACGCGATAAAGACAACCGCGGTGGGTCACGTTGCCGACCAAAACGGTCGCTTATTGTTCGCGATGGACGCAACAGCAAGCCGTGAAACCGTGTGGGATCGCGCTTGCCATATTCAAGGGCAGATGTTCAACGAAACCGTTTCCATCGGCGGTCTTAGCGTTCAACTCGCCCACTATGGCGGCTTTATGGAGTTTGCTGCGACACCCTGGACCAGCAGCGCGCNCGACCTACTACACTACATGACAGCGATTCGGTGCCACGCAGGACAAACCCAAATTGGACAGGTACTCAAACACGCGCTGGCTGAATCTCGACGCGCCCGCATACATGCACTGGTTTTTGTCGGTGACGCCATGGAAGAAGACCCCGATGCTCTCTATAAAATGGCAGGCGAACTGGGTATTCTCGGAGTGCCTATGTTCCTCTTTCAAGACGGCAGTGATNCGGTNGCCGAAGGCGCCTTTCGACGACTGGCCGAATTAAGCCATGGCGCCTATTGTCGTTTTGACAGTTCAAGCGCTGAACAACTACGTGATCTTATGTGTGCCGTCGCTATTTTTGCTGTGGGTGGTCGCGTTGCACTGGAGNATTTTTCTCNNCGCCGCGGCGGCACAGTGCGTCGCTTAACCCACACCTTTACCCGCAAGCCCTAAGCGATGATCCGGCTGCTTTTGGCCGCNACNGCGTTGATCGCGTTGATTGCGCTGGCGCGNTGGTTGGGACGCGCCAATGCAACGCAGCGGTCCAGGACGCTGAAACAGATCCTATTGTATGGTACCGGTGCAATCTTGCTGCTGCTGGTCATCACGGGGCGCCTGCATTGGCTGTTCGCCTTGATCGGGGCCGCCTTACCCTGGCTACAACGGGCGATGATGGCACGTCGGGCATGGACCACGTTTCGATCCATGCGCCGTCCGCAAAGCGGTCAGAATTCGCGTGTTGAGACAGCATTCTTGCGTATGACGCTCGACCACGACACGGGTGATCTTAACGGCGAGGTGATCCAAGGGGCATTTAGTGGATCCAAACTATTAGACCTTTCCTTGGATCAGTTACTCGAATTGCTGGACCAATTACGTGCCGGTGATGCCCAATCTGCCGCTCTGCTAGAGGCCTACCTCGATCGAACTCAGGGCGCATCCTGGCGAAAACACGACGAAACGACCACCGAAGAAACTGTCCATACGGCCGCTTCAGCCCCGATGAACCGGCAAGAAGCAGCGGAGATCTTAGGCGTCAGCGCGGACGCGCCCCACAAGGTCATTATTCAGGCCCACCGGCGACTAATTCAGCGATTGCACTCAGATCGCGGGGGATCCGATTACCTAGCGGCAATGATCAACAAAGCAAAAGATGTGTTACTGGCAAAATGACGCGCCCGCCAAGGCGTAATAAGCGCACTATAATTAAGAACCAAAGCAACTCCTCTGCCATGACTCTGTTATTCGCCATGGACATCAATGTCCCCAGTCGTCTAAAACGACTCCCGTGAGGTCTGTAAGTAACATTCAACGTCTGGCGCTGCGCGTTTGGGCGGTGCCTATCGCAATCGCCGTCGGTACCCTCTGGTGGCCAGCCTCACTGGATTCCCTGGAGCGCCAAAACGAGTCAACTTGGGGCGTGGATCGGGCATTAATCTCCCAGACAATCTCGCCACCCCTGTCAAGCGGCCATTTCCCTTTGAGAATCAGTGTTAACCACAAAGACATACCCCATCCGTCATCAATCCAGTACACGATTGACTCTAGCCTGCAAAATGCAACGGCTGCCGTCCTGGACCATTATCGCCCCGACTATGGTGTTTTTGTTGCCATTGATCCCGAGTCCGGACACCTCCTGGCTATCGCCAGTCACCAACGAGAGGGCACCCCTGAGTACAACCTAGCACTAAGAGCCGGTTACCCAGCGGCATCGATATTCAAGATTATTACGGCCGCAGCGGCTGTCGATCTGGGCAAAGTCCAAGCTGACACTGTCTTGCCGTTCAATGGCAAAGAAACGAGCCTCTACCGCAAGAACGTACTGCATCATAAAAACAACCAATGGACTCGGCACTTCACACTAAAAAAATCCTTCGCCAAATCAGTCAACACGGTGTTCGCTCGAATGGGCATCGANCTGGTAACCCGTGAACACCTATTAGACTATGCTGAGCGGTTTGGGTTCAACCAATCCCTCGGATCAGATTTCATTCTTGACAACAGCACGTTTCAACTGGCCAGCGACGATCCGTGGTTAATCGCAGAAACCGCCGCGGGATACACNCGCCAAACGACGCTCANNCCCATCCATGGTGCTGTCATTGCTGCGACCATCGCCAATGGGGGTTACCGCGTGCGTCCAACCCTGGTCGATGCCCTGATTGAGGATCACGGTATTATTCTTTATGAAACGCCCCCCACGACCCGCATACGTGTACTGACATCGAAAACGACAGACCAGTTACAAGAAATGATGGAGACAACGGTTCGCATCGGTTCGGCGAAATCATCTTTTAAAAACTTTTTTCGCGGCGATTACAGCGANGTCCATGTCGGGGGGAAAACCGGTACCCTGACCGGTCTTGATCCACCTGGCCGCTATGATTGGTTTGTCGGGTACGCACATCGAGGGGAAAAGAAACTGGCCTTTGCTAGCCTATGTATCAACCGAGAATACTGGCATGTAAAATCGGCATNNGTCGCACGAAAAGCAATCGAGCATTACTTCTCGGTCGACCCATCCTAACCAAACAGACAGTCAAACCGCCCCGACGCAAAAGGAGCGCTATTGCAGCAGTACCTAAATGTTGTTGAACGCGTACTCCAACACGGAGAACGAAAAGTCAATCGTACTGGCATCGATACGCTATCGACCTTTAACATCAATTATGAGGTTGACCTTAGGGATGGCTTTCCATTACTGACCACCAAAGCAATCTCGTGGAAGAATATCGTCGTTGAAAATCTTTGGTTCCTTTCTGGTCAACGGCACATCGGACTGTTGCACCGACACGGTTGCCACTTTTGGGACCCGTGGGCTGATGATCAAGGTTATGTCCCTAGTGCCTATGGCAACCTATGGCGTCAGTTTCCCTTTCACTCAGAGGGCAGGCCGGATCATGCTGATCAAATTCGTTGGGTATTAGATGAAATCGCCCGCAATCCAAACAGTCGTCGATTGGTCGTATCGGCCTGGGCGCCAGGCAATGCGTACAACAGCGCATTACCGCCCTGTCACGCGTTCTGGGCACTCAATGTGCAGACAGATGAACAAAGTCAACCTACGCTGTGTTTGCATCTGACTCAGCGCAGTTGTGATGTCGCGCTCGGGTTACCTTACAACATTGCCGGGTATGCGTTTTTGCTTGAGCTGTTCTCGCGGTTGAGTGGTATCCCAGTAGGCCGTTTTGCGCACACGCTGATCGATGCACATGTATACACCGCAAAACCTGATGGGGACAAATCTGATTACGACCATGTACCGGGTCTTCGGCAACAATTGGAGCGCTCACCCAGGCCATTGCCTACACTTGCTATCGACCCCACTATCCGCTCCCTTAGCGACATTGAACAGCTGTTTGAAGCCAGTACAGAAGACTTGCTCGCAACCTTTGCGTTGTCTGGTTATGCACCGCACCCAGCGATTCAGTTCAAGGTCGCCGTATAACCGTGCGCGGTGCAATTGTTGCGCTGTCAAGAAATGGGGTGATCGGTGTTGCTGGGCAACTGCCGTGGCACTACCCCGCTGATCTGCGGCGATTCAAACAGGTCACTCTCGGCAGCACCATCATCATGGGTCGAATAACGTGGGACTCTCTTGCGCATCGCGCGTTACCGCAGCGTCGCAATATCGTTATCAGCCAACAACGCCGTTCCGACATTGAATGCTTTGGCAACATAGAAGCAGCACTCACCGCCATAGAAGGCGACACCTGGTTCATCGGTGGCGCACAACTCTACGCGGCGGCACTAGATTATTGCGACATTGTCGATACAACACAGGTGCCCGATACGGTTGAGGCTAAGGATGCTGTGTTCTTTCCCAAGTTGGACCCTGCGCTGTGGAAAGCGGGACCTGTATCGGATCTGCCAGGGGANCCGCGGTTGAAACTGTGCCGTTATCATCGCGCTGAACCCTGACCACTCCGTCCGACCANATCATCCAATCTTTGCTGCGCACTCTCTGAAAACGTCGCTCATCAAATCGCTGGTACCAAACCNCCAATGGACGTCTCCCACCTTCTCGATCCCCTCAATGAGGCGCAGCGCGATGCAGTAGCAGCGCCTCCCGGACCGACCCTTGTCTTGGCCGGTGCCGGCAGCGGGAAAACCCGTGTGCTAACTCACCGGATAGCATGGCTAGTAGAGACACTGGACGTTTCTCCATTGTCTGTATTGGCAGTGACTTTCACCAATAAGGCAGCCCGCGAAATGCGCGGGCGAATTGAGAATATTCTTGGCTTTTCTCTGCGCGGCATGTGGATTGGTACTTTTCACGGCATCTGCCACCGCCTGCTGCGCGCGCACCCGCAGGCGGCGAACCTGCCCGAAACGTTTGAGATTCTCGATTCCGACGACCAGTTCCGCCTGGTTCGGCGAGCACTGCGGGAACTCAANGTGGATGAGGGGTACTGGCCTGTACGCCAGGTCCAGTGGTTCATTAACAACCACAAGGACGAAGGTCNCCGTGCCCACCACCTGCCNGACANAGAGGACTCACAGCACGACACGCTGGTCCNAATCTNTNCTCACTANGAANCNCAATGCCAGCAANTCGGNCTAGTTGACTTTTCTGAACTGCTGTTAAGAGCNGTGGAAATGTTAGAAAANAACGACGACCTGCTCTGTGCCTACCGCCAACGGTTNTCACATATCTTAGTGGACGAATTTCAAGATACCAATACAGTTCAATACCGTTGGCTTCGGCTTCTGGCTGAACCCGCTAAGCAAATTGTCGCCGTGGGCGATGATGATCAATCGATTTACGGCTGGCGCGGTGCGCGGGTCGAAAACATGTCCCATTTCGAGCATGATTTTGGACCGGTTAAAGTGGTTCGTCTGGAACAGAACTATCGCTCTACCGGGCATATCCTGCGAGCTGCTAATGCCGTTATTGAACATAATACGAGTCGCCTGGGGAAAAATTTATGGACNGCAGGTTCCGAGGGCGACAAGATCTCGGTCTACGCGGCTTTTAATGAAATAGACGAAGGTCGCTTTGTCATCGAGCAACTTCAGGACTGGGTTGGTCAAGGTCATCGCCGTGATTCGGCTGCTGTACTTTACCGCTCCAATGCACAATCCCGCGTCTTCGAAGAACTGTTGCTCGATGCGGGCATTCCCTACCGCGTCTACGGCGGTCTTCGCTTCTTTGAACGCGCAGAAATTAAGGATGCACTCGCCTACCTGCGGCTGGCCTATAGTCATGACTCGGATACCGCCTTCGAACGTATCGTCAATACGCCAACGCGGGGTGTCGGGGCCCGCACATTGGAAGCCGTCCGCATGACGGGACGTGTCGAGGGCCTCTCTCTTTGGAAAGCCACAGTCCAGCTCGTCCAATCAGATACTCTACCTAAGCGCGCCCGCTCCGCCTTACAGAATTTTCTCGAGTTGATCAACGCACTGGTCAATCAGCTCACCGACCTAAAATTGTCGGAACAAGTCAGCGTGATCATCAGCCATAGCGGGCTGATTGATCATTACCGCAAAGAACGAGGCGAGCGTGCCGAAACCCGCGTAGAAAACCTAGAGGAGTTGGTTAACGCAGCCCGTCACTTTTCCTTCGATCCGATCGAGCACGAAGGACAAGATGCCCTCGGCGCGTTTCTCTCGCATGCAGCGCTGGAGGCAGGCGAAGGTCAGGCTGAAGAATGGGAGGACTGCGTGCAATTAATGAGCCTACACATGGCCAAGGGGCTCGAATTTCCAGTCGTGTTTCTAACGGGATTAGAAGAAAATCTGTTTCCTCATCAGCGCTCCCTGGGNGAATCTGGCCAGCTCGAAGAAGAACGACGATTATGCTACGTCGGCATGACCCGNGCTATGCAACGTTTGTATCTGACGTGGGCTGAAGTTCGACGCCTGCACGGTCGTGAGNATTACACCACCGCATCNCGTTTNCTTTCCGAAATACCCGAAGANCTGATNACCGAAGTCCGCGCCGTTACCGCTTATCCGACCTTATCCGCAAGTTCNGCCATNGCCNCGAACNCANGCGACAACATTATGCTTGGAACCACTGAACTTCGTTTGGGAGGGGCNGTTCGTCACNCAAAGTTTGGCGATGGGACNCTNGTCAANGTAGAAGGGCAGGGNGCGTCGGCNCGAGTCCAAGTGAATTTCGAAAAAGAAGGTANCAAATGGTTAGTGCTTGCTTACGCGAGCCTACAACCACTATAGCCAGACGACACCACCNCGGTAGNCACATCATCTTCAACNCATCGCGTATGACAGCACAATCCCCGCGAAAATAGCCCCACCAAACCAGTTGTTGTTGCAAAATGCTCTAAAGCAGTCTGCCCGATCACGTTGGCGACACAACCAGTACTGGTACACAGCTGTGCCCGCGGCCATACTCAACCCCAGATTAAATATGCCGTTGAACTCAAGGTGTCGGCCTAACAGATACAACACCATGAGTGACAACACCTGNCACAAAAGATTCGCACTTCGGTCGTACTGACCGAACCAAATGGCAGTCGACTTGACGCCGATCTTAATGTCATCCGGTCGATCCGCCATGGCGTACATGGTGTCATAGGCCACCGTCCATAACAGATTAGCAAGAAACAAAATCCACGCCAGGCTCGGTACGGTATCTTGCTGAGCTGCGAACGCCATAGGAATACCCCATGAGAAAGCGAGTCCGAGATAAAGCTGGGGAAAGTGAGTAAATCGCTTGAATAACGGATAAGTCACCGCAATCAGTGCGCCAGCCACAGCCAACCACTGGGCCAAACGATTAAGCGTGAGTACCAATGCGAGGGCCAGCAACGCGAGACACAAAGCAAACACCAACGCGCCTCGAACTGAGATCTCGCCAGTGGCCAATGGGCGCTTGCGTGTGCGTTCTACGTGACGGTCAAAATCGCGATCAAAGTAGTCATTAACCACACAGCCAGCCGCACGGGTAACAATCGCACCGGCCATGAAGACGGCAACGATCGGCCAAGCAGGGGCTCCATGCCCAGCAATCCAAACAGCCCATAGGGTTGGCCACAGCAACAACAACCAGCCAATCGGTCGATCGAGCCGCGCTAATCGAAGGTAAAGAAAAACAATGTCAAACACCAGACAGAACACTCGCANACGGAAGCCAGCGCCGCATCACAGGTGCAACCNGATCAGGAAAGCGGGCCTGCACATCAGCCGCAGCCTGTTGCACAGCCGGCAGTAACAACTGATGACGGCCGATGTTCGCCAAGCGATACTGCGGCAGACCACTCTGGCGCGTACCGAATAACTCCCCAGGTCCACGCAGCGCAAGGTCNTTCTCCGCTATGGANAATCCGTCCGTTGTTTTGCGNAAAGTGGATAATCGTTCATGCGCCATGCGACTNAGNGGCGGCTGATACATCAAGACACACGCGGCCCGTTCAGCGCTACGTCCAACCCTGCCGCGCAGCTGGTGCAACTGTGCCAAACCCATGCGCTCTGCATTTTCAATCACAATCAAGCTGGCTTCGGGCACATCGACACCAACCTCTATTACAGTCGTCGCCACCAACAAGTCGATCTCGCCGTTGCGAAACTTACGCATCACCGCTTCCTTTTCTGACCCAGGGGAACGCCCGTGCACCAGGCCAACACGAAGCTCCGGCAAAGCCTCGCGTAGCATTCGTGCACGGTCAGTGGCCGCTTCCGCTGCTAACACATCAGACTCCTCGATCAACGCACACACCCAATAGACTCGACGACCGGCAACACACGCCTTGTGGACTCTTGCCTGCACTTCTGCGCGTCGCAGATTCGGGACGACCACTGTTTCAATCGCTTGTCTGCCTGGCGGCATTTCATCGATCAAAGAAATATCCATGTCGGCATAAAGCGCCATGGTCAGGGACCGTGGAATCGGCGTTGCGGTCATCACCAACTGGTGCGGAACCTCGCTATCCACACGACGCTTGTCGCGCAGTGCCAACCGCTGATGAACACCGAAACGATGTTGTTCATCAATGATGACAAGGCCCAAATCATGGTAAGTCACATCGTTTTGAAACAAGGCGTGGGTTCCCACGCCCACCATTGCCTCACCCGTCGCAAGACGCTGGCAAGCCACGCGCCGCTCCGCTGCGGTCAGTCGACCCGTTAACCAGGCCAGCGGAACATCGACGTGCCTTAACCAACGTTCAAAGTTGTTTAAATGTTGTTCGGCGAGTAACTCCGTCGGCGCCATGATGACAGCCTGATAACCAGCCTCCACCGCTGCCAACGCGGCGGCCGCGGCGATCACGGTTTTCCCACAGCCCACATCACCTTGTATCAAGCGCAGACTCGACCGCGGTTTGGCGAGTGTGGATAAGACTTCATCCACTACACGGCTCTGAGCACGCGTTAACGAAAACCCAAGTACCGCTCTCAAACGCGGCCAAAGATTCTGAGGGGCATCTATCACAGGTGCTCGACTTTGTTCGCGTTCCATCCGCCGTTGCACTACTGCAAGTTGGTGTGCCAAGAGCTCTTCAAAAACCAGGCGGACCTGCGCCGGGTGAGTGCCAGCGGCTAACGCCGCAGCATCTACATCAGGGTCTGGTCGATGAACCAACATCAACGCGGCTTGAAGTCCAGGCAACCCTTCCAGACCCGTCAAGTCGGCTGGCAGTAATTCAACGACATCATCCAAACAGTGTTCCAGCGCCTGCCGCGTTAAATGACGCCATGTCTTCTGGCCCAAACCTTGGGTCGTTGGATAAACAGGCGTCAAGGTCGGTGCCACATTCACCCCATCAGCTGACNGCAACAATTGGTACTCCGGGTGCACCAACTCGAATCCGGCCGACCCGATCCTAACCTGACCAAAACACTGCACCCATTGCCCCCGAATCAGGTTTTCCTGTTGTGCGCGCTTAAAATGAAACTGGCGCATGGTGACCGAACCGGTGCCATCACCAATGACCGTTGCGAGACTACGCCGGCGACCCGGCCGTACGCCAGACGCCTGTATCTGGCCTGCGACCAGCGCTTCCTGCCCGGAGCGCAAACTGCCGAGGGCAGTCCGTCGCGTCCGATCCTCGTAGCGTAACGGCAAATGAAACAACAGATCCTGCACTGAATCGATGCCAAGGTGTGCCAACTTGTCGGCAACCGCCGGTCCCACACCCTTCAGTTCAGTGACCGATTGTATCGACAATTTGGGTAATCGCTTCTTCTTGTCCACCGCCAAGACCCGCGACAATACGGACAACTAAAGCCCCTTCAGCCTTTCGCCCGAGTCACGCGAATCACCGAACGACGAGCCCGCAACCGACGGATAATTCGCGCCAAATGCTGACGATTACGCACTTCAATGGTAAAACGAATGGCTGAATTCCGATCATCCCGCGCCACTACTGCTACTCGATTGATATTAGAGTCTTCTTCTGCCACAACCGCCGCCAACTGTGCCAAAACTCCTGGACGGTTGAGCACTTCAAGGCGAACATCAGCGGCAAAATCTCCCTTAACGTCGGCCGCCCACTCGACACTGAACCAATTGTCTGTTCGTTTACCCTGTTCAATGACGTTAGGACAAGCGGAATTATGGATCACAATGCCACGCCCCGTAGAAAATAATCCCAAGATGCGATCCCCGGGAATCGGTCGGCAGCATCGACCGTACGATATGCTCATACCTTCTACACCCTTGATGGGTAGCGGTGCCGCACTGTCGGATTTTTCGGGAGCGCGCCCGTCCGGCAACAATTGGCGCGCCACCACCATGGGTAACCGCCGCCCCGCACCAATATCTGCGAGCAACTCATTCCAATCATCGCGTCCCAACTGCCCCAGTAGTTGTACTTTCTGCTGAGTCTTCAACCGAGTGGTCAAGCCGACTGCTTTGAGGGCGCGTTCCAATAGTTGACGACCCAAACGGATTGCATCGCTCTCGTGCTGGTTCTTCAGATAGATTCCAATCGCCGCGCGCGCCTTCCCCGTAACCACATAGTTCAACCACAACGGCGTTGGTCGCGCCGACCGGGCGGTTAAGATCTCGACATGATTGCCATTACTCAGCGTTTGGTGCAGCGGCGCGAGTTCATGCTCAATCTTAGCGCCCACGCACTGATTTCCGACGTCCGAATGCACGGCATAGGCAAAATCAAGGGCTGTCGCACCCTTAGGTAACTTCTTGATGTCCCCTTGTGGTGTAAAAACATAGATCTCGTCCGGGAAAAGATCGGTTTTCAAATGCTCAAGAAATTCCCCCGGATTGCCAGCCGATGCTTGTACTTCGAGCAGGTCCATCAACCAACTGTGCGCTAACGGGGGTGTTTCTCCCCTTTTGTTGCCCGATTTATAGTGCCCGTGTGAAGCGACCCCTGACTCCGCCACTCGGTGCATATCGTTCGTCCGAATCTGCACCTCGAGACTCTGCCCAAAGGTGCCGAACAGCAATGTGTGCAACGACTGGTAGCCGTTGGCCTTGGGAATCGCGATATAGTCCTTAAACTTCCCCGGCACCGGCTTATAGAGATTATGGATAACCCCAAGGACGCGATAGCACTGATCTGCTGTGCCAACAATGACACGTATTGCAAAGATGTCCCGCATCTCGGACATCGGTACTCGCCGCGCCTGCATCTTGCGGTAAACGCTATAGATGTTTTTTTCCCTACCCACTACCGTTGATTCGATCCCAACCCCTTTCAGTTCGTTGGAAATCTTGCGTCGAGTCAATTCGATAATCTTGGTGTGATTGCCGCGCCGTTTATCCAATTCCTTACGAATCGCGTTGTAACGCTTTGGATAGAGGTGCCGAAAACTCAAGTCCTCAAGCTCCTGGGTCCACGCATGCATCCCCAGCCGGTTGGCAATCGGAGCAAAAATATCCAGCGTTTGCTGGGAAATGCGCTTACGCCTCTCGTGGCTTAAGGAGTCGAGTGTGCGCATATTGTGGAGTCGATCCGCCAACTTGATCAAAATGACGCGGATATCCTTAGACATAGCCAACAACATCTTGCGAAAGTTTTCTGCTTCGGCGTGTTCCCTCGAGTCAAATTCGATGCGACCAATCTTGCTGACGCCATCAACTAACTGAGCAATATCATGGCCGAACTCGCTAGCCAGTTCGTCCAAAACCACCGGGGTATCTTCAATGACGTCATGCAGAATTGCCGCCGTCACACTGTGGCTATCCAGGCGCATATTGGCCAGGATAGCCGCGACCGCCAAGGGNTGATCGATGTAAGGCCCGCCGCTATGTCGTTGTTGTCCTGCGTGGACCTGTGCACCGAACGCACACGCGCGTTGAATGACCCCTACTTCATTCGGCTCGAGGTAATCCTCGACATCCCGCAGTAACTCCTCGAGCAGGGACCGTCGATTGGGTCCAGCAGCGGCAGAAGCCCGATTANTTGGGTGCGTCTTTCTCCGCGTCAGCGGCGTGGTCATGCTCATCAGTAGCCTCAGATCCCGCGCCGTCTGTTTCGCGTCTTGGCGCTTCGTCTTCTATCGATGCTGAGTCTTTAGACGCATCCAGTGGTTCCAACGTTGCGCCATCTTCCACGNCTTCTGAGCGTTCGTCACTGCCAGAAAAGTCAGAGAAGTATTCCTCTGCCGTAATCTCCTTTTCGGTCAGAATCTCACTCGTCACCAACCCCTCAGCAATCTCTCGTAACGCGATAACCGTNGGTTTATCACGATCATCTGGTACCAATGGGTCCGCGCCGAGCATCAACTGGCGCGTGCGCTTTGCGGCAACTAGNACCAAATCAAAGCGGTTATCGATTTTTTCGAGGCAATCCTCGACAGTCACTCTTGCCATCAGTGGTATCTCCTAAACGCAGACCTGCTAGTCTTTACCCAGTATGAGGTTTTAGCGGCCTNCCACATTANNTTTCNAAGCGGCTGATGCCCTGCGGTACCAACCNCCGGCTTCAGTCGTCGTCTGTGCTATCCCGGAGTGTACCGTTTTTCATTGTCGCTATAAATGAGGCCGNATCGAAATAGCGCCCGGAAGTCGGCGCCACAGCAGAAACAATCAATTTTTCACATTCTTCAACGGCTGTCTCAAAATGATCGTTAACAATGACATGATCGTATTCATGGTNGTGCCTGACCTCTTCCANCGCCTCCTGAAGACGTCGTTTCATCNCNNTGTCACTGTCCTGGCCNCGCTCAGCCAAGCGCCGCTCCAGNACCGCGTAGGACGGTGGAACGAAAAATATGCTTAGCACGTCCTCGAAACGCCCGCGTACCAANCGGGCGCCACGCCAATCAATCACCAGGAGAACACTAATNCCGTCTGCTAACTGTCGCTCTACTGCNCNGTGAGACGTACCGTAGCAATGATCGAACACCTCTGCATGCTCAAGAAACTGATCGTTCGCGATCATGTCGAGGAAACTTTGTCGATCAACAAAAAAATAATCTTGNCCGTGTTTTTCCTCTNGCCTCGGCNGGCGGGTCGTGTGAGATACAGANACTTCAACCTTGGGATGACNTGCAGCGACAGCCCGCGCAATAGTGGTTTTACCGGTTCCCGAAGGAGCCGACAATATAATCAAGCGACCCCGCCCGCCGCTGGCTTGCTGCCCCATCACACTCACTCGATATTCTGCACCTGTTCTCGCATCTGCTCGATCAGCACCTTGAGGTCTACCGCAGCGGCACTGGTGGCTGTATGAGCCGACTTCGACCCCAGCGTATTGGCTTCGCGGTTCAGTTCTTGCATCAGGAAGTCGAGCCGCCGACCAACGGGCTCGTCCCGTGCCAGGACATTTTCGGTTTCCCGAAGATGAATGAGTAAGCGGTCCAATTCTTCACTGATGTCGGTTCGCCCCAGTAATATCACTAGTTCCTGTTCAAGGCGACCAGGGTCCGGTGTGCTATCAAGCCCCGCGACGCGCTCCAACAGGCGTTGTCGGAAACCCGCTTCGATCTCCCCGAGCATAGACTGAACGCCCTGCGCGATACGTCTGCACTCAACAACCCGCTTAGCAATGGCAACACCCAAACTCTCTCCTTCACGATGCCGTTGACTCTGCAAGCTCGACACCGTTCGTTGCAACAGTACCTGTGCCTGGTCGACGAGCATCTGGGGATCGGCGCTATCGGCGATGATGACACCGGACCAATTGAGCACCTCAGCCACGCTCAGTGGGGCCGATTCTGGTGACATCTCTTGGACTGCCGCTGCCCATTCTCGCAAGACCCGCACACGCTCCGGCTGTAGGCGGCCACTGTCTGTTGGCTGCGCTGAAGCGTGGTAATGGAGTTGCGCATCAATTCTCCCACGATCAAAAGACTCGGTCAGTATTTTTCGAAACAAAGACTCCTTTGCTCTGAATACCTGACCTAAACGGAGCGAAACATCAAGATAACGGTGGTTGACGCTACGAATTTCCCACGTGAGCTCACTGCCCTCAATCTGTTCGGTTTCCCGGGCAAATCCGGTCATGCTGGCTATCATTTGGCCATTCCTTTGCGTGATGACTTTAACCCTTGCCCGCGCGCTCACACCCTTGCGTAGTCTATACTCTTGGCGCAACGGAGCGGTGTTAACGCAACCAATTGACAAAATGACCTACTACGCTGTCTGCTGATTACCATGGCCGCTAGATTGCCTCTAAAGCAGGGTTTCGTGCTCAACGGATACACCGTTCAGGAAGTCTTGGGCGGTGGTGGCTTCAGCCTGGTTTACCTTGCCATACAGGAACTCTCGCGCGAGAAGTTCGTCATCAAAGAGTATTGCCCCCAGGATGTGGTTACGCGCCAACCCGACGGCAGTATTAAGATCGATTCGCCGCTTTCGACGACGTCTTATAACGATGGCCTCAAAGGTTTTCTGCTTGAGGCCAAGGCGCTGTCCCAAGTCAAACACGACAACATGGCACACGTGATCGATTCGTTTCGGGCCAATGAAACCTACTACATCGTTATGGCCTATGAAACCGGTCGTGATCTGAGTTGGTTTATTCGAAAACTGGCCGGTTCATTGGACATGGCATTCCTAAACAAGGTCTTCCCGAAAATCGGGGATGGGTTATCACAGTTCCACCAGAAAAATATGCTGCATATGGACATCAAGCCGGCAAACATACTGTTGCGAAGCAATGGCGAACCCTTGCTACTGGACTTCGGTGCGGCAAAACCACAAGACAGTGAAGATCGATTTCGCTCTTTTCAGACCTTGACCCACGGTTTTGCACCGCCTGAACAGTATTTGGATGGGGCGCTGGGGCCATGGACTGACATCTACAGTTTTGCGGCCACCCTCTACGCGTGTATTACTGGAAAATCGCCCCCGCCGGCCCTGAAACGCCGGGAAGGCACCGCACTGGCTCCGCTATCGGTCGATTATGCCGGTCGTTTTCCTTATCCATTACTCAGTGCTGTCGAATCAGCCCTGCAACTGGACCCAAAAGCCCGGCCCGATGACATGAACCAACTGCTGGCTCAGGCTTTTAAAGGCAACAACCCCTAGCCATCCGCTACCGCAGTGAGGCCGCCGCAAATTCAATCAGCGCCTGCGCCAATCGCTGCGGCTGATCTACAGTCACCATGTGCCCTGCGTCTGGCCAATCTTGTCGTTGTCCCTGTGGCAAGGAAGCAAACAGTTCGTCGACCACATCAGCTTCAAAAAACACGCGGTCGTAAAGCCCGCTAATGACCAACGTGGGAAGATTGAGCGCCGACCAGGGAACATTCCAGTCCGCTGTGGTCGCTCCCAACATTAATCGATAGTGCCCACTTAATGGATCTGCCGGTTCGTACGGATCGTCCAGCAAGAAATTGTCACGGTTTGCCTGTAGCACGCTCTCGCCAGCTATCAGCGGCATAAAAAGATCGCCGATCAAGCGAGTCCCGCCAAGCGCAACGACTCGGACACCGGCATGATTAAACCAGTCTAAACGGGCGCCAATGCGACGCAGGGTGTTAAGCAGCACCAACCCTTCAGCGGGGCGCCCCGACAGGACCGCTCTGGCAGCGAAAAGCCCCCCGATGGACAAGCCGCAGTAAATCGGCCGGGGCGGCTTCACCTCATCGATCAGTCGACATAAGTCACTGATTATCAGTTGATCATCGAGTATTCGATCATCATTCACCGGGCTCTTCTCCTGACCGCGCAGGTTGTAACGCAGCACCCCAAGACCCGCCTCACGCAACGCAGGGTCGACCACCCCTTGCCAGTTATCAATGCTTCCAGTCAGTGCATTGACAAAAACCACCGTCGGCTGATTAGCTGTCGGAGCTTCGAACTCATAGTAAAGGCCTTCACCAGGCCCGGTTTCCAGTAAGGACATTGTCAACACCCCTTATTCTTTATCCTGATTATCGACCAGCGTTCCGCAACAGGCAGCACTTTGTGGAAACTAACGCCTCACCGGCAGTGCCACGTTTCACTAGATAATTAGTTTACCGTTCGGACTGGGCGTG
This sequence comes from Acidiferrobacteraceae bacterium, assembly GCA_002714255.1. Lineage (GTDB taxonomy): Bacteria > Pseudomonadota > Gammaproteobacteria > Arenicellales > UBA868 > UBA11791. The sequence goes on along the minus strand of PAWW01000061.1, from coordinate 4,712 downwards.
TTAGGGTTTTCCCCTCTCTGGTCAGACCAAAATTTGATGAACAAGCCCCGTGTCGCCGATCAGATCGTCGAACACATTGAACAATTGATTCTCGCAGGGACGTTACGCCCAGGGGATCGCCTGCCTGCCGAACGGGTTTTTTGCCGACAGCTCAGCGTATCCCGGCCATCGCTGCGCGAGGCCTTGCAGAAATTGTCGGCGCGCCAACTTGTGACGACACAACGGGGCGGCGGCACCTATGTCACCGAGGCGCTTACCCAGTCACTCGCTGATCCCCTGCTTGAGCTTATCGCCAGTTCACCTGGACGGCTTGGTGATGTACTCGAACTACGCCACGCCATTGAATCACTAGCAGCGCATTACGCGGCTTTGCGCCGTACGACTGCCGATAAAAGTGCTTTGCGGAAATCCTACAAGACTCTCATCACATCACACGCTCAGCGTGATCCCTCACTTGAGGCGCAAGCCGATGCCGACTTTCATCTCGNCATCGCCGAGGCTTCACACAACGTTGTGCTAGTCCAAGTAATGAGAAGCCTCTTCGCATTACTACACTCTTCCATGCGTTTCAGTCTGGAAAACCTCTACACTTATCAACCGGCAATCTTCGACAATCTTCGCGATCAACACTACCATCTGCTAAACGCGATCCTGAATGGCGACCCTGAACAGGCTCGCGTTGCCTCCGATAACCATATCAATTACGTCGAGAAATCGTTGGCTGAAATCGATGCGGCCCGAAGCCCTCAGGTGAGTGGCCATGCGCATTTTTCAGATACCACGCCGACTTGACACGAGAAACATGATGCAAAGAATTGATCAACGACAACCCAAAGAATTGCGTCCCGTCACACTAACCCGTGGCTATAGCCGTCACGCTGAGGGGTCAGTTCTCATCGAATTTGGTGGCACGCGTGTTATCTGNACGGCCAGCGTGGAAGCTCGCGTGCCGGCCTTTCTGCGCGGCGGTGGCCGCGGCTGGATCACGGCCCAGTACGGCATGCTGCCGCGTTCCACCCACACTCGTAATAATCGCGAAGCAACACAAGGAAAACAATCGGGGCGCACCCTAGAAATTCAACGCTTAATTGGCCGCTCTTTGCGCGCGGTAGTCGATTTGGAAAAGCTTGGCGAACAAACTATCACCCTCGACTGTGATGTCCTGCAAGCTGATGGGGGTACCCGTACCGCCTCAATCACCGGTGCGTGGGTGGCTCTGGCTGATGCCTGTGACCTTCTGGTCACTCGCGGCACGCTTGCCGCTTCACCACTCATCGGCCAAGTGGCATCGGTTTCGGTTGGCTGGATTGACTCCGGCGCCGTCCTTGACCTCAACTATGAGGAAGACAGCACTGCTCAAACTGACATGAATATCGTGATGGATGACCAGAGTCGTTTTATCGAACTACAGGGTACCGCGGAAGGAGCGCCATTTACCGATGATCACCTGCAGACGATGATCGAGTACGCGCGATATGGTATCAAGCAACTGCTACAAGCACAGCGTGATGCGAGGATCGATCACACCGCATGAAAGTGGTTCTGGCGTCTGATAATCAAGGCAAACTGGCGGAGTTAACAAGCCTGCTTGCCGATACGGGTTTCGTCTGTGTTAGCCAAGGCGAATTCGGCGTCAGTAGTGCTGAAGAGACCGGTTCAACCTTCGTTGAGAACGCATTGCTTAAAGCGCGTCATGCAGCGCTATCAACCGGTCTGTGTGCAATCGCCGATGATTCTGGTCTAGCGGTGGACCACCTCAATGGTGCGCCTGGCGTTCACTCAGCGCGCTACTCAGGCGCTGGCGCCACCGATGAAGACAATCGCCAGTGCCTGCTGACGGCGCTGGCCGGTGTCCCCGTAGATCAACGCACTGCCCGATTTCACAGCGTCGTCGTCTACCTGCGCCATGGGGAAGATCCCGTACCGATCATTTGTCACGGTCACTGGTCCGGGAGCATCGCACTGACGCCTCGGGGAAGCGGCGGATTTGGATACGATTCGCTGTTTCTCGCTGACGGCTGTTCTAAAACAGCCGCCGAACTAACTGCTGACATAAAGAACAGCCTCAGCCACCGCGGCCAGGCGCTGGCCTCGTTAGTCCGTGTCCTAAGATGTCAGGGCAATCGAACAAAAGGAGAATAATGGGATGACAAAACTGGTTCTCGTCCGTCACGGCCAAAGCGTGTGGAATCTTGAAAACCGGTTTACCGGCTGGGTTGATGTCGACCTGTCTGAGCGCGGCATCAACGAAGCCCGCGAAGCCGGGAACACGTTAAAAGATCATGATTTTCACTTCGATGTCACGATGACATCCTATCTGAAACGCTCCATTCGGACCCTCTGGCTAATTCTCGATGCGCTTGACCAGATGCACCTTCCCATTCAAACGGATTGGCGATTGAATGAGCGCCACTACGGCGCATTACAGGGGCTGGATAAGCGTGAAACCGTTGCCCAGCACGGTGAGCAGCAGGTTCTTGAGTGGCGCCGAGGATTCTCGGTCCGGCCCCCCGCCATGGCGCTCGACGATCCAGAGCGACCAGCCAATCATCCGCACTATCGTGGTCTCGCCAATATTCCAGACACAGAATCGCTGGCTGACACACTGACTCGTGTCACTCGTTGGTGGCACGATGCCTTAGTCCCGTTACTCAAACAAAAGAAACGGGTGCTTGTGGTAGCACACGGCAACAGTTTGCGGGCCCTGGTCAAGCACATCGACAACATGAGTGAAGAGGATATTCTCCACTTCAACATCCCCACTGGCATTCCTTTGATTTACGAATTAGATGACCAACTGTCACCACGTGGCAGAGAATACCTCGCCGACTCGGAGAAGCTCTCCTCAGCAATCGACGAAATAAAAAATCAGGTCACGCAAGATAAGCATCAAAACTAATCTTGTGTAATCTAACCACCGGCGACATCCGACCTATCCCGTTCAGGCAGAGAAATAATCCGGCTCCTGACCGGCCTTCCACTTGATGTTACACCCGATACTGGCGCTCTGTTCGGTGGGGGGCGGGTCACCCGCGAGGAGCGCATCGAGCGCTCGCCGCAAATCGCTCCCCGTCACTTCCTGCCCATTGTTGGGTCGGCTATCATCAAACTGGCCCCGATAGAACAAGGCTCGATCCCGATCATATAGAAAAAAATCGGGCGTGCACGCAGCTTGATAAGCCTGTGCCACCCCCTGTGTCTCGTCAAACAAATAAGGGAAGCCGAAGCCAAACTCAAGCGCTGCATTAGTCATTTTAGCCGGCGCATCTTGTGGATGGGTTGAAACGTCGTTTGCGCTGATAGCAACCACCGCCAGCCTTTGCAACTCATAGTCTCGAGCAAAATCGACTAAGCCCTGGCGTAGATGCACAACATAGGGACAGTGATTACAGATAAACGCAACCAACAACGCTTCAGAATCAGAGAAGTCTGAAAGTGTGTATAAGTCCTTGTCAGTATTAGGATTGGTATCCAGTAAACTGAAGTCCGGCGCCCTGGTGCCAATGTCCGGCATAATTGATACATGTGCCATTTACTTGTTCTCCATCCATTCTGGACCGGCATTCAAATTTTCCACTCCCAAAACATTCACATGGATGAGTGGACAGGATATACATCATATCGCGCAAATCCAAAGGGGCCGCACCCCATTTCCCTGAGTCCGAATCCATGTCTATATCTATGTGCCCGTTTAGGCGCTTCGAGAAGCCTCACGGATAGCGTTTGAACCACCTGGCAAGTACTAACTGCGCCTAGATTAAGGGCCATTGAGGCTTACCAGCTACCACAAGTCGTTCATACATCGAACCTAGCCGGTGGGATTCACGATGCGATCAAGCGACATTGTTTCTATGCCTGAACCGACTGCTTGCGATATAACTCCAGGCCTGTTAAAAACGCCTAGACATAGGTTTGATCTATGACTCCAACTCAAGCACGAACATTCCACGCAGTAGCGGCCGCAGGCAGTTTCACAGCAGCGGCGAAGGCGTTGCACGTCAGCCAACCCACGGTAACAACCCAGATCAAAGATCTTGAGCAATACTACGACGTCGAGTTGTTTTTCCGGCGCGCGCGCGGCGTCACTGTGACACCGACCGGGCACGAATTGCTAGAGATTGTTCGTAGAATCGACGCCGGCCAGAAGGAAGCTGTGGAATTTCTGGGCGCGGTAAAGGGCCTGCAAACCGGGCACTTACGTGTCGGCGCTTACGCAGCCAGCGATGTCATGACCATTCTGGCAGCCTTTAGTCGACAGTATCCCGGACCTGACATCACTGTCACATTCGCGAACTCATACATCCTCCAAGAACAGCTATTAGACCATCAGCTCGATGTCGGGATACTCAGCCAAAGGGAACCAATGGGTAAGTTTTACTCATTGCCGTTTCGCATGCACACCCATCAAGTGGTGATTTTTCATCCTCATCACGTCTGGCATCAGCAACGATCTATAACGGTTGGCGAACTTTGTGAGGAGATAATTATTATTCGTGAACCTAGCTCCGAGGCTAGCCGCGCTACAGAACATATCCTGAGCCAGGCCCCTACGACTCCAAGAAAAATGATTCGAGTTGGTAGTCGAGAGGGTGTTATGTCGGCTGTCGCACAGGGGTTAGGTGTCAGTACCATCTATGACGAAGGAATCATCCCGGCAGAGGCAGTCACGAAATGGCCCATCCGCGTTTTCAATTTATCCTCGTATTCGGGTC
>PAWW01000060.1 GCA_002714255.1 Acidiferrobacteraceae bacterium | reverse complement strand
GGGTTACCGGTAGCAAAGCTTTTGGTGCCATCGATCGGATCAATCACCCACGTCCAAGGGCTATTGCTTTGGATCGTTGAATACTCTTCGCCACAAATCCCGTGATCCGGGTATCGTTCGGCGATCAGGTCACGCAGCAGCAGCTCGATCTCTCGGTCAGCAACGGTGACTGGGGTATTGTCGGGCTTGGTTTCGACACTCTCTAAACCACGAAAATAACGAAGGCTGATTTCGCCCGCTAAATCAATCACGTTTGCCGCAAATACTCTAATTTGATCATCAATGGACTCAGGCATGGTTTTAACATTAAGGCATCGTCAGACGCGGTACAAATTGGAGTTGGAATTGTACGGAATACCCCGACAAAAATCGTAGGCCTAAGCTGCGAATGTGACCGAGTCAGTGATTATCTTGTGGTGATGATATAAGGCCCCTAAACAGCGGGTAAAACGGATAATAGGATCTGGCTCGTATCGGGAGGTCGTTAGGATGGCTCAATATGTTTCATTTTGATCTCATAGGTAGATACATTACCCAAGGATGGATAGTTCATCAGAACGTTAGTTGAAGAATATGGCAAACGTTTCGGGGACATTCGATGCAAAACAATAGTGGTATTTAATATAGGAGTGAGACTATGGTGCAGACAGCAGAAACCACAGTGGCCGTTGCCACGGGCCCGACCGTCAGCATGAAGAGCGAGCCCCAGTACATCACTGGCCGGCGCGCATTTTTTAAGTACAGAGAACTCGGCGTTGCTGGCGCAAGTGATGGTAAGTTCCACGCCCAGATTACCTCGACAACCCAAGGCATGTCAGAACCAACGGGCTGGCACTACCACGTCTGTGATGGACAATTCGTTTTTATGTTGAGTGGTTGGGTTGATCTGGTGTTTGAAAATGGCGATAAGGTTCGAGTTGGGGAAGGTGATTCAATCTATATACCAGGCGGTCTACGTCATAATGAGACGGCAACGTCTAAAACTTTTGAACTNTTGGAAGTTACAGTGCCAGCCNATATGNGCACNACATCGTGTGAACCGCCNGCTGGTATGGCTGAATAAANATGATGNCCCTGTNGTAAGTCGCAGNTGGTNGCNGNCCAAGCANAGCGGGGCTAGNCATGTGTCTTGGCANANCAACTGGNTTTTCGAGGAAAGGAAATGGTTGAGACAGCAGCAGNAAAAACATACGGNTCGATAGAGGAAGTNATCAATNAACTNANGACTCNATTTGGTGAGCGTCTATCGGTTGCCCATTCGGTGCGNGAGCGATTTGGNAAAGATGAATCNTTTCANCCCTCGTCGCCACCCGATGCAGTTGTNACTGTGNTCAGTACTGACGAAGTTCAAGATGTGGTCAGCACCTGCGCGCGNTACAAGGTGCCGGTCATCCCCTATGGCACCGGTACTGNGCTTGAAGGACAGGTCTGTGCGCTNNACGGCGGAATNTGCATCAATCTTCAGGAGATGAACCAGGTNCTGGAAGTTCACGCCGAGGATCTGGATGTCGTCGTCCAGCCAGGTGTNACTCGAAAGCAGTTGAATACCCATCTGCGTGATAGTGGTCTTTTCTTTCCTATCGATCCTGGTGCGAATGCCTCGATCGGTGGTATGGCGGCCTGCCGGGCATCCGGTACGAATGCTGTTCGTTATGGCACCATGCGTGAAAATGTGCTGGCCTTGACTGTTGTCCTGGCNGATGGCCGCATTATCCAAACCTCCCAGCGTTCCAAGAAATCTGCTGCGGGATACGATCTCACTCGCCTGTTTGTTGGTTCTGAAGGGACATTGGGTGTGATCACNGAGATTACGCTGCGNCTTTATGGCATACCTGAGGCCATCACATCAGCGGTGTGCACGTTTTCTGATGTTGAATCGGCGGTGAATACTGTTATTGCCACTATTCAGTACGGTATTCCAATCGCTCGAATGGANCTGCTCGACGAGAGTATGATCGATGGCGTTAACCGGTACTCGAAGACAGAGTTCGAGATTGCTCCCACATTGTTTCTTGAATTTCACGGCAGCGAGCAATATGCGGAAGAACAAGCCGAAACGGTGCAAGGTATTGCCGAGGAGTTTGGCGGCGGTAACTTTCAGTGGACCGGCAACACCGAAGAACGCAATCGTTTGTGGCAGGCGAGACACGATGCGGCATATGCAGCGAAGGCCATGCGTCCCAATGGCACGATCTGGTCCACTGATGTTTGTGTGCCGATTTCNCGTCTGGCCGATTGCATTACCGAAACACAAGAGGACATTAAGGCCAATAATCTACTGGCACCGATTGCGGGCCACGTGGGNGATGGTAATTTTCACTTGGCTTTTGTGGTTGATCACGAAGACAAGGAAGAGGTGAAGCGGGCTGAAGCGGTGCACGAGCGCATGGTAATGCGGGCCTTGGCCATGGGAGGTACGTGCACAGGNGAGCACGGTATTGGTTNCGGCAAGATTGANTTTTTGGTGGCGGAACACGGTGAGGCAGTCAGCGTTATGCGGACGTTGAAGCAGGCGCTTGATCCGGACAACATCATGAATCCGGGTAAGATTCTGCGCGTCTNAAGCGGGTGCTCAACCTACTCGAATCTGATCGTGTGGCGAAATGGATTAACGCAACCGNATTTTGTGTGTTCTGATGCCAGGCGACCCAAAAGAAAACTGGACGATTACCAAGTCAGTCGTGACCGGTGACGGCGGAATCGTTGTCAGCCAGCATCACGAGGCTTCCCATGTTGGTGCCTCGGTCCTCGCCCAGGGAGGCAATGCAATTGATGCCGCCATTGCGACGTCTGCGGCCCTGGGCGTCGTTGAGCCATGGATGAGCGGTATCGGAGGTTGCGGTAACCTCCTGGTCTATCTTGCGGAAGAGCAAAAAACCTACGCAATCGAATGCGGTGTTCGGGCACCCTTGGCGCTCGATCCAGATCGTTATCCATTGATCGATGGCCGAGATAGTGATTTATTTGCATGGCCAGCAGTCGTCGAGGATCGCAATGTCGTGGGTCCAGCATCGGTTGCGGTACCCGGTCTCGTTGCAGGGTTGGGTTTGGCGCTAGCGCAATTTGGAACCATGCAATGGAGTCGACTTCTGGCACCGGCGATTGAACTGGCGACACGTGGGTTGTTGGTGGACTGGTACTCTTCTCTGAAAATCGCGTCCGCTGCCCGTCAATTAATTCAATTCCCAGACAGCGCAAGGTGTTATCTGCCAGACGGCCATGTTCCGATCGGTGAATGGGGNGGTCCCCTGCCTACCCTCGACCAGAGTACGCTGGCACGCACCTTGATTCGACTGGCCAAGGAAGGNCCGGCGTCTTATTACCAGGGCTCCTTTGCACGCGAACTTGTGCGAGACGCACAGGCAATGGGAATTGAACTCACCGAGGAAGATCTTGCTGAATATGCACCGCGCCAGAGTGTAGTGCAGGGTTTTTCTTATCGTGATGTCCAGGTTTCGACGGTCCCGGGCATGACGGCTGGTCCGACACTGTGTCGCGCACTGAATACACTGCAGTCTGACGCATCATCACTTGACCTTCAGGATCCGATGCGGGCGTACACACAGTATGCACATTGTTTGCTTAACGCCTATGAACACCGCCTCACACACGATGGCGATATTCCCGAGGGTAATGGTCCTTCGTGCACGACGCACGTGAATGTAATCGATCGAATGGGTAATGTTGTGGCATTGACTCAGACCTTGCTTTCTATCTTCGGATCCAAAGTCGTATTGCCAGAGACTGGCATATTGATGAACAACGGGATCATGTGGTTCGATCCACGGCCTGGCGGACCGAATTCGTTGGCCAAGGGAAAGTGGCCTCTTTCAAACATGTGCCCAGCGATTGTTCACCATGCCAATGGTGACAAGAGTGCCCTCGGTGCGTCAGGTGGAAGGAGAATCATGTCTGCAGTGTTTCAGTTGATTTCTTTTCTGGTTGATACAAGTCTTCCCCTGGGTGAGGCGGTACACCGCCCCCGGATTGATGTCAGTGGTACAGATCTGGTGTCCTTGGATCAAGCACTGGGTGAAGACGTCCGGCAGGCACTGGTTAGTCAATTTCCAGTACAAATGGTGGATCACGGTATTTATCCAAGCCTTTTCGCGTGCCCTTCTGTTGCAAAGCGTGATAGTCACCGTCAGGTGAACAGTGGAGTCGCTTATGTGCTGTCTCCATTGTCTGCGGCAATTACCGAGTAGGATATTGTGTAACAGTTGTCATTCGATTCATGGCGCCACTACCGGGTTGGCAAATGAATAGCATCGGGCCGTCTCGTCGTTCAAGATTAATATCANTGCTTTCGGCAGGGGGTGATTGTGATCTGCCCGATGCCTGCGTTGATTATGCGCCCGGGTTCTTACCTCCGAAAACAGCGGACGGAGTTTTTGATTCGCTCATCAAACAGGTACAGTGGCGTCAACCGAAAATTAAGCTCTTTGGCAAAACGTTTCTATCGCCGCGCCTATCGGCTTGGTATGGCGACGCGTGTGCGGTTTATTCTTATTCCGGCCTTGTTAATCAGCCTCTCCCTTGGCTGCCCGTGTTGCAGGTGTTGCGCCGACGGCTAAAGAATGAATGGGCATGGAACCCCAATGCGGTTTTGGTGAACTGGTATCGTGATGGTCAAGACAGTATGGGATGGCACAGTGATGACGAATCGGAACTGGGCAACGAGCCTACGATTGCGTCCATAAGCTTGGGCGCATCGCGCCGTTTTTTGTTGCGTCATAAAAAGCATAAGCACATGCCTATTTATGAACTGGTGCCCGAACATGGCTCGCTGCTGATCATGGCAGGTTCGACACAGAAATTTTGGCGCCACAGTGTTCCGAAATCGACCCATGCGGTGGGACAACGGGTCAATCTCACTTTTCGTCTTGTCAGAAAAAACGCAAGGAATCTCCTAGAGTGAGTGATGATGATCGATAGTGACGCTGATCAATTTGATTTTGCGGTGAGTCAACCGGATTATGTTCCGCTGGCGGAGACGTTACGCCCGACCACGTTGGAGTCATTTGTCGGTCAGGAGCACCTTCTGGCACGTGGTAAACCGCTGGCTGAAGCCATTCATTCGGGACAACTTCATTCAATGATTTTGTGGGGGCCGCCAGGTACCGGTAAGACGACCTTGGCGCGCTTAGTTTCAGGCTATTGTGGTGCTAATTTCGTGACCCTTTCTGCGGTTAACGCCGGAGTTAAGGATCTCCGCCAGGTTGTGGCGAGCGCCCGGGACCATGCCTCAGCGACTGTGTTGTTTGTGGATGAGGTGCATCGGTTTAACAAGTCTCAGCAGGATGCGTTTTTACCGCATGTCGAAGACGGTACGTTGGTTCTTATTGGCGCGACTACTGAGAATCCATCGTTCGAACTGAATAATGCATTGCTTTCGCGAGTGCGAGTCTATGTGCTCAATCCTCTGACTGGGAGTGATCTCAAGCAGGTCGCTTTGCGAGCGCTGGCAGATTGTGAAACAGGATTGGGGCGCTATGGACTAACATTGGCGGAAGATGCGTGTTCGGCGCTGACGAGCGCAGCTGACGGTGACGCGCGGCGGTTGCTGAACTTTTTGGAGATCGCCGCGCAACTCGCCGGACGAGAACGATCCATCTCCTGTATCGATGTCGACTTGATTAGCGAAGCGATTGGCTTCACGTTGCGGCGATTCGATAAGCGTGGGGATCAGTTCTACGATCAGATATCGGCACTTCATAAATCGGTACGCGGCACTGATCCGGATGCGGCACTTTATTGGTTCGCTCGAATGCTCGATGGCGGCTGTGATCCGCGCTATATCGCTCGCCGCTTGATTCGAATGGCGAGCGAAGACATTGGGACTGCGGACCCTCGTGCTTTGATGCTGGCGCTCGATGCGGCGCAAGCTTACGAGCGCCTTGGTCAACCCGAAGGGGAATTGGCCCTCGCCCAGGCGGTGACGTATCTTGCTTGTGCGGCGAAGAGTAATGCGGTTTATCGGGCCTTCTCAGCTGCCCAGCACGATGTAGNAGGGCATGGCTCACTGGAAGTGCCCAAGCATCTTCGCAATGCACCGACACGGTTATCGAAACAATTAGGGCATGGAGAAGGTTATCGCTATGCCCATAATGAGCCAGATGGCTATGCNCGGGGCGAGACCTATATGCCGGCACCATTGAGCGGGAAGCGTTATTACTTTCCAAGTGAACGAGGCCTGGAGTTGCGGATAAAAGAGAAACTGGATCGCCTGCGGCGAAGTGATGACTCAGGCGGTAAGGAATAATGNCGCATCGCCATTTGTTAAAGCAGATGCCGCTTGCACAGTGGATCAATGCCGCTGACCTGGCGCAGCGAACCTGCCTGGACCAACGAACACTTGACCATCATGTTCANNCCNTAATTAAAGACGGTGTTGCTATCGGTTGNTGCAAGCGCAGAGGTTATTGTCTTCTTGAAGCGGTCGATTTTATTGATCAAGGTGAATTGATCGANATGTTGAAAGCAAGCCCGTTACTGAGGCCGGAAAGACTCGAGGTTCTTGATGAGGTGGATTCAACTAACACACGATTGCTTGGTTGGCCAGAGTTGAGCGGGTTTCATGGNCGCGCCTGTGTAACCGAATTTCAAACGGCAGGGCGCGGGCGCCATGGAAAGCGTTGGCACGGTGCGCGTTACCGAAACGTCATGTTGTCACTGGCGTGGCAATGGAGCGGTTCTTTTGACCTGGTGACAGGCCTTAGTCTTTCCATTGGGCTTGCGGTGGCGCGGGTGCTCAGTCAGTGGACCGGTCCAGGGCTCCAGTTAAAATGGCCGAATGACATCATGTTTTCTGGAGGCAAGCTGGCTGGCATTCTGATTGATGTGACTCCTACCGGAGACGGACCGTTTCGAGTGGTTGTGGGACTTGGAGTGAACGTTTGTAATTCGCCACACTTAGAACAGGTCGTTGATCAACGGGTGATTAATTTGCAGGATATTGCAATTCGGTCGATGTCCAGAACGCAGTTAACTGGTGAGTTGATACTGGCAATGGCTTTGGCACTCGACCGTTTTGAAAAATTAGGCTTTGCGCCCGATCAAGTAGCTTGGAATCAATGTGACAGGTTTCGTGGACGCACGGTGTTAGCGTCCATTGATGGAGAAGTTTTCGAAGGAGAAGGTTATGGCGTTGATTCGGAGGGGCGTTATCGAATTATCGATACCAGTGGCAATGAGCAGGCAGTATCGGCCGGTGAGGTGAAGTTGTCGGCAAACCCTAACCAAAGGTTTCGATGAATTCTCTACAAGTTAGTGTTGATCTCTTGATTGATCTTGGCAACAGTCGAGTCAAATGGGCGATGAAGAGAGCGCACGAGTGGGTTGTTGGCGCTGCAGTTTCCCGCATGGAAGGTTTAACTGACTGGGCCGTCAGCTTAGCTGACCAGGAGCGGCCCCAGCGTATACTCATTTCAAACAGTGCGGGCCCGGCTGCCGAGGCGACTATCATCACTTGGTGTGAATCTCAATTGGGTGTTGCACCGAAGATCATTCGATCAGAGCTCAGCGGTTTTGGCGTTCACAATGCCTANCAAAACCCAAGTNCATTGGGCGCTGATCGGTGGCTTGCAATGATTGCGGCGCGGCATGACAGTAGTGCGCCCGCTGCCGTTGTCGATTGCGGAACCGTGGTCACGGTTGATGCGCTTGATGCGGTAGGGCGTTTTCTNGGTGGTGTGATCATTCCCAGTCATCAGACAATGTGCCGCAATTTATTAGCCCAAGTCACGCATCTGCATGCGGATGCCACAGCGGGNTCGAATGTTTTTAATTTGTCAACCGGAAGTGCTGTTGCGAACGGGTCATTGATGGCGGTGATCGGTGGAATTGATCGAACCGTCGAGGCATTTATTGAGCGTATGGGGCAAGACACTCGTGTTGTTTTGACCGGGGGGAATGCTGCTCGTATCGCGCCTTTGTTGCGGTGTCGTTTTTCTGAACAACCCAACCTAGTGCTGGATGGTTTACGCATTGTGGCAGGGGATGTCACATGAAATGGGTCTGCGGATTGCTGATTATTGCGAATGTGGCGCTTTACCTTTGGGTGACAGGTCATCCCAGTCAGATCGGGATACGGCCAGTGCCGTCCCTTGAGTCGGTTAATCTGATCACGATGCAATTGCTGGAAGAAGATGACTTGAGTCGATCCTCAACTGCGGCGTTGCATTGCGTACGGTTGGGGCCATTTGCGACCCAGGATACTTACCTTAGGGCGCAACAGTTACTTAATAATGCGGGGTTTGGGTATACACGCGAGATTGTTAACGCAAGGGAATTAAGGGTCTTTCGAGTGTTCATGGGCCCTTTCAACAGTGATCGCGAATTACAGTCAGCTTCCGTTGACCTGCGACAGTTGCATTACGATCCGTATGTCTATGAAGACAGTCAGGGTCAGTTACTCACTGTACAAATGTTCTCTCAACCGGAAGCAGCGGGTCGTTTCGTCAGCGACCTTGCAGTGGGTGGAATTCAGGCTGGGGCACGACTTGAGACACGCACACTGGGGCCGTTACGTTGGTTAGAACTCGCTGATGTGATAACCGAGACACAGCGAGAGAAGCTTCGTCAGATGCCTTGGCGCGATGCAATGACCAAGGTTTCGATTATGCCGTGCGGTTAATGCTGGGGAAAGCACATTAAGCTACAGACGAAATTGCGACTGAAACGATTTCCCCTCTAGAATGCAGCCCTTGTTTAGTGCCTTCAGCGATGAATCGGTTATACGCCCGCATAGCTCAGTTGGCAGAGCAGCTGATTTGTAATCAGCAGGTCGGTGGTTCGAATCCACTTGCGGGCTCCAGTTTTTGATTGTTCGCTCATCATCTCCGGAATGTTTTCGCCAGTAGCGGCGCGATGTCCGTGCCAACCAGCCGGGCTTGAGACTCCTTGAGCAAATCTTGTGCCAGATTGCTTGTCAATCGGTTGGCGGCTATGTCACTGTACAAAAGTTGTTCCCGTTGGGTCCTATCCAGTACATGAGAGGAGAGGCTAGATGAATTCAACTATTTCTGACACCAGAGAACGCTTGTCCGAGATGCCGGTTGAGTTTACTGGTAGCGGCGGGGAGTACTTCCGCATCTGGATCGTTAACCTTGTTCTTACGATACTCACGCTTGGGATTTATTCAGCTTGGGCCAAAGTTAGAACCAAACGGTACTTCTACCGGAACACAATAATTGGGGGTTCGCCATTTGAGTATCACGCGCGACCGATACAAATTCTAAAAGGGCGGGCCATAGTGGTTGGAGCTTATCTAGCATATGGTCTCGTGAATATGGTATCGCCGATTTTAGGCGGTATATTGATTCTGATTTTTCTTGGTTTTCTGCCGTGGTTAGTGGTCCGAGCATCCGTCTTTAATGCGCGTAATTCCTCTTGGCGGGATATTCGATTTAATTTCAATACGGCTTCTAAAGCTGAGGCTGCAAAAGTTTTTCTCTTGTTTCCTTTCTTATCGATATTCACCTTGGGACTGCTCACACCATATATCACGTATCGAGGTTGGCGCTTCGCGATAGCTAACGCCCGATTGGGGACCACGCCATTTAAGATCCATGCGAAATTGGGAAAATACTATGCCGCGTTTTTCATCAGTTTGTTGATGCTTGTTGGGATTCTAGTTTCTTTGTTTATCATTGGTTTTTTGACCTTGCAGAGGATAGGTCTGCCCTATGGGCCAGAGTCAATGTCAGCCATGCATATGCAGGCGATGTTGGTGCCGATGCTCGTGGCCGTGTTTTTTATTCTGGCTACACCGATTTTCTTTATCGCATACGGAGCGCTAACCCGAAACGCGTCGCTGAACGCAACACAGCTGGGGCCCTATCAGTTCGAGAGCACTTTACGCGTGGGCATCTTGTGCTGGATCACGTTCAGTAATTTGTTAGCAATCATCGTTTCGGTCGGCTTATTGATGCCCTGGGCGAGAGTTCGCATGACTCGATATCTGGCGGCCAACTTGATAATGCATGGGCCGCCTGATTTGGATACTTTTGTGCAGGGCAACAGACCAGAAGCGAGAGCACTGGGCGAGGAAGCATCTGATTTCTTCGATGTTGACATCGGCGGGGTTTAATGGATCGCGTCGCTTATTTTTATGATGGCCAAGGGTCGAGTCGTACCACTGTACGCCTGAAGATTGATTGCCAGATGCGTTCGATCAAGTTTCAGTTAGGACAAGAACAGAAATGGTATAGGGCAAACGACCTGTTGATATCGCCTCGTTTGGGATCTACTCCGCGCCGAATAGAAACTCCGGATGGCTGCATCCTGGACGTTCCGGATAATGAGGCGATTGATCAGTTGATTAATGCCTCTGAAATCCAAGTGCCTGGCCGATGGATACATCGACTGGAGTCGAAATTCCGCTATGTCATTCTTTCGGTTGTCATTACGGTGTTGTTTGTTTGGCTATTGGCTGGCTATGGAATTCCTGTCTTAGCCAAACACGTTGCATTTATGGTTCCCGTCACAGCAAATTCAGTGCTTGGTGAAGATGTCCTGGTTGCTTTGGATAAGGTTATTTTTTCTGAATCTCAACTCTCGATAAATGACAAGCAGAAGCTCACCAAGCGATTTTTTTCAGTAGCGGAATCAATGTCGGACGGATATAAATTTCGTCTAGTGTTTAGGCGCGGCGGGAAAATTGGAGCAAATGCTTTTGCCCTGCCTGACGGTACGGTGATCCTGACTGATGAGTTAGTAGAAAAAGCCCAAACGTTGTCCGAAGTTGAACTAGTGCTTGCGCATGAATTGGGCCATGTGGTTAATCGTCATAGCCTGCGCCAGGTTCTCCAGAGCAGCACCGTGGCGCTGCTGATCATGGCGATTACGGGTGATGTTTCGTCAGCCGCAGCGCTGGCAGGTGCATTACCAACATTGCTCGTTGAAAGTCATTATTCGCGCGAATTTGAGAAAGAAGCAGACCGAGTTGCCTATGATTATGCGATAAGCCGAGGTATCTCGCCGAGGCATTTTATCAATCTGCTTGATCGGTTATCGGATACGGATGGTGATCTTGGATTCTTATCAACACATCCGTCAGTTCAAGACCGCAGCCAGATTTTTTCTGTACAGTGAATCGGTGATATCAGAAGCCTTGCCTTCAGTTGACGATCATCAAATGCCATAAGTAGAGAAGTAATAATTGTGTCTTTTCGTTTAATGCGACTGATTGATTTAGTGTCCTTAATGTTCTGAAAGGTGCGTTAACTCTACCTTCACTTGCACCAAAGGGGTTGTTGACTAAACGCTTGTCAGCCAGTGGTCATATCGATTGTTTGCTCCACGGGTCGCCGCATCGTAGGTGTCAAAGATGGCCTGGGTGTTTTTTCCAACTGTGCCATCACCGATGCGGTAGCCGTCGATATCGACAATCGGCATGACTTCGTAGCCTGAACCACACAGGAACACTTCTTGGCAAACATAGAGTTCGGTTCGATCTATTTCACGTTGCTGGACCTCCATGCTCAATTCTCTTTCAAATAGTTCAATCAACGTGGCACGGGTTACGCTCTCTAGGATACTGCCGGTCACAGTCGGCGTGATAACGATGCCGTCGCGGATGGCCATAAGACAAGCCCCTGCGCTCTCCGCTACTTTTCCCGAGCGCGTTAACAAGATGGCTTCGTTATAGCCGTCCGCTCGGGCTTGGATCGTCGCGAGACGACCGTTCTGATAATTGGCCGCACATTTAATCCGTGGTGGCATACTGGAGTCTTCGATTCGATGCCAGGAACTGACCTGTGCCCGGGCGGCTTTTTCCGTTAAGGAGGTGTCATGTCGGCGAACCGCCAGGCAACCGAGTGCAACCGGCTGGGTGGCATCGAGAAACCCTTCGTTGAGAACGTACGCGGAAAGGCGAATGTGGGCGTCTTCGTGCAGATCATTTGCCTGCAAAACATCACCCACGACTTCAGCCAGGTATTGGTCAGACCAATCGTGTTCAAAGCGCATGATTCGCATGCTGTCTTGCAATCGCTGTAGGTGGTCGGGCAACCTGAAAATATTGAGCTGGTTTTGCTCACCCAAGTAGGCGCAGATGCCTTCGAATACTGTGGCTCCGTACTTCACTGCACCACTGAGCACATGAACAGTAGCTTCTCTTTCCGGCACAATTTCTCCGTTGAAGTAGATTTTCGTGCCAGCGGCTGCAAATTCGACCATGAAGCTTGTCCTGAAGTGGGGTCAACGGTAAGCATACGGGGGTTAGCGGTGACAAGCCATGGGCAACCGATCGGTGCATTCGCTTGGTCGGAATGATCCGCGCGCGCTTGGCCTTAAGTGGGTCATAGTTCAAACGGGGTTACTTTCCCTCTGGCTATGGCCGCCGAGGTTCGTTAGAATCGCGCGCCCCAACCGTTGAATACCCATGGGTAGACCGTCGGTGTGGGAGCATTCCAGATGACAGCACACCGCGCCATACACTGGGGGTGGGGAGCAGGATTAAACCCAAGTTGGGGCGGTGTGATTCACTAATTTATATTGACGAATCAATGATTTCGGGAGAAGATTAAGCGTTTTCCATCAAGGGAGGGGTTCCCGAGTGGTCAAAGGGGGCAGACTGTAAATCTGTTGGCTCAGCCTTCGGAGGTTCGAATCCTCCCCCCTCCACCAGGTAGCGCCATTGCTTGGTGGTTGTGGGGTAAATCAAAATCTGTGAAGCGGAGGGCTGGAGTCGTTCAGTTTAATTGGGCTTTTATTGGCGGGTGTAGTTCAACGGTAGAACCTCAGCCTTCCAAGCTGATGGTGTGGGTTCGATTCCCATCACCCGCTCCATCAGCCACCGCCCACATAGCTCAGTCGGTAGAGCACTTCCTTGGTAAGGAAGAGGTCACCGGTTCAAATCCGGTTGTGGGCTCCATTTGGTACGGTCCCGCGACGGCGTGGCGGTGTGTTCAAGAGGTGACGAAAGTGGCTGTTACATGTCAGCGCCGGTGAGTGTGACTGAGGTAGTGATGAAGAAAGCGAGTTAGGTTGGGAATGTTTTACTCGAACAGACATTAATCATTTAATGTGGAGATCAAGCAGTG
>PAWW01000059.1 GCA_002714255.1 Acidiferrobacteraceae bacterium | reverse complement strand
GCCCGACATGCATCATTCAGCTAACTGGTATTTTGATTTCATCTCGCCGTTTTCTTATCTTCAGTTCAAGACTTTTCAGCGCCTACCCGATTCTCTTGATGTGCGCTTGGTTCCGATCTTATTCGCTGGCCTGCTCAATCACTGGGGTCAAAAAGGCCCCGCAGAAATTCCACGCAAACGAACAGACACGTACCAGTATTGTCACTGGTATGCCGAACGACATGNCATCCCCTTCANAACNCCNCCGGCTCACCCATTTAACCCACTTAAATCTCTACGTCTTGCNATCNCACNAAACACAACNCACGNGGTGGTGGACCTGATTTTTAACTANATCTGGGGAGAGGGGAAAGACGCGCATACCGAGGAGGGGTTCCATNNACTCACGCTCGAAGCGAACCTCCCGAATGCTAACGACTTAATTNCTTCTGCCTCTGTCAAAGATGNCCTACGTCAGAATACCGAACAGGCCATCGCCCTCGGTGTTTATGGTGTTCCCACGTTTGCCGTTAACAACGNACTTTTTTGGGGACTCGACAGGACAGACATGATGCTTGATTACCTTGAGAACCCGAACGTATTAACAACCAGCGAAATGCGACGACTCTCGACTTTGCCCAAAGCGGTAGANCGACGCCTGTAAGGCGTGATCGATTGGACCTTAGACAACNCCATCGGATAAGAAGTCAACCGATCTCCTCTTTAACCTCGCCAAGCAAAGACCGCAAAAAAGTCATCGATTTAAAACGTTATCGTTTTATCCTGCTCATTGTCCGCAACAATCAACACTTCAAAACGACGGACCACTGAATCACTTCCGTAGAGNTCTCTTNCCAATTGATGCCAGTCCGCTCCATGCCATTCATCAGCCGCTGCCACTGACTNCCAATGATAAACACCACCGCCTAGACCAGCATCAGCATCGTAGATGTGACTCTTACGAATCAGTTCCCTGATGTTTCTCCACTTGTCAGTGGTCTCCTCATAGTTTTTATGAGTTCTTCTCGTGTCATCTCCTCCGGCAACTGAAACGCAATCACCTCGATCAACAGGGGACTCCTCCTTCCGTTCTGTCATTCTCTTCAGTGTTAATGCACATCATTATTGCGGAGGGTTAGGTGAACCCCTGGCCATCACTAGACAGTCCACGTCATCGATCTTCTTCAGACCTCTCGAACCAACAACACGGTGTCACCCTGGTAGCGCATTAGTTGATGCGTTGGGGCGGGATGGCGCGCGATCTCGGTGTATCCCAAACGCCTGTAAAACTCCACCGCTGACGTATTGTCAGAAAAAACAGCCAGGCATGTCCTGGAAAAGCGGTTAATTCGAGTATCGTTATGTGCCTGTGCCATNAGCGCCTCGCCCACACCCAAACCGCGAAACTTGGAATAAACAGCTACCGCCCTCACGTAGTAACCTTCTTCACAGCCGACCTCGTTGAATAGTGCTCTAAAAGGCGTCAAGAGACTGTGACGGTCAGCCTGCAACCAAGGGTTAGGCGGCTCCTCATCAAACAACGCTAACGAAAAAGCGTTTAGTCCACCCACTACTTGTCCTTCATATTCGGCAATCCAACAATTAGCCAGCGCCGTAGAAGCCCCTACGCGTGAGAACAATCGTTCGATAACCNGCTTGGCCCCCTGNCCCGGTATAGCGTCATGATAAATCGCCTCCATCACACCACCGGAGGCCACCATCAGCACATACGCGAGGTCAGAAATATCGCATTCAGTGGCCGATCTAACCCTAACACCCGTCGTCATCTTNTTATCACGTTGATCACCATAACAAACACTCGCCAGAGCACTCACAGAAGAGATCTGATATCACCACTATGTTCATATCGACACTCTCCAGGCCAACTGCGTTCCGCCAATAAACGATCNAGACCGGCGATAAACCTCTGACCTAATGACCCGGCTTGAGCTAATTCTTATACCTGACGNCCATGCGATACTCTCTCTACTTACTCAGATCGTTTTAATGTTTTATGTATAAATAGGACTGTCCAAACACTTCAAACCATACTCACAAGCCCTGACATATTCAGCAGGTTAGGCCGCATTGAGCATAACCCCAACTCTGTGCATCACCGTCTATTGCCACCCACCTATCGTACAGGCTCCGGCGGAACCACTCCCATGGCTAACTAGTCCTTAACAACAGGCGTCAGAAAGCGCTCCAGTTCATAGAGAAATTCCNGTGGTTTTTCAGCGTGAAGCCAATGCCCCGCTCGAACAATGGTCCGAATGGTTGAACTCGGAAACATTTTTCGAATTACCGACTCGTGCTTAGATTGAACATACTTGGAATCACCACCGCGCACAAAGAGTGTCGGACCGGAATAACAACCTGGTAACACGGGAAAGTCCGCCAGCATCGTAATATTGTCGGCGAGCGCTTGAAGATTGATGCGCCATACGTAGCCCGTTTCCCGACGAATTAGATTTTGAAGGAGAAAGCGCCGCAAACTGGCATCTGGAATGTCAAAAGACAATGCCATCTCCGCATTCCNCCGACTCCTCACCGCTGCGAGATTCAGGTTGCGCAATGCACGTACGACGCTGGTATGACGGGTATCTGTTGTCACTGGGGCAATATCAACGACAACAAGGGCCTTAACCAGAGCCGGATAACGCACGGCCAACACCATCGCCACCTTGCCACCCATACTGTGGCCTAGCAGGATTGGGTTTTCTAATTGGTGCTGTTCGATGAACTGCTTGACGTCGTCAGCCATGNCNAGGTAATCCATCGTGTCGTGCCATGGCGAAGCACCGTGATTTCTAAGATCAACCCGATCAACGGAATAAGACTTCGTTAAACACTGTGCAATAGACTTCCAGTTGGTCGATGAACCAAACAAACCATGCAGGATAATAAGAGGNGGTCCAGATCCAGACCGCTCAAAAGCCAAAGTAATATCACTCATCATGGTTAAGCTCATCTACAAAATCTGTCCCGCATCAATTTGGGGGAAAGCCGAAACACGCGGTATTTTTGAAGGATGGGGCATCGACCTCATCGATGGCTACATTCACTTCTCTACTGCCGAACAGGTTGCGCAGACGGCTGCTCGTCATTTTGTCGGGCAACGCGATTTGGTCTTAGTCACTGTGGATGCTACTCATTTGTCCATCATCTGGGAACCAGCGAGAGACGGTGACCTGTTTCCGCACCTTTATGACACACTACCCATGACGGCCATTATCCGAGTTATCCGCATTCCAGTTGACCACAACAACCAGCATGCGTTTCCGAGTGAAATCCCGATATACCCGTAACAGCAAACGCGGCAAAACTGCTTTGGATATCGTAGTCACTCTTATGGTAGGTTGTCCGTTGGGCCCCATTACTATTGATCCGACAATTTCCGATTGTGGACTGTGATCTCCTGATTACCGGCGATCTATTGATCGACCCCTTATCCGGGTTTAAGGGACACGGTCAGATTGCCATCGCGAACAAGCGAATTGTCGCTTTTGGACCAGCTTCGGCAGACTGGAATGCCCGCCAGGTGCTCGACACCACGGGACAGATTGTTTGTCCTGGCCTCATTGATCTGCATGTACATGCCTACGAATGGGTCACCAATTTCGGGTTACCGGCAGATGATGCCGGCATCCATTCAGGCGCGACCACGATTGTTGACCAAGGCAGTGCCGGTGCGTGGACTGTCGGCGGATTTAAAGGACATATTGCCGACCACGCTAAAACCGATGTGCGTAGTTTTGTGTCTGCTAATCTGGCAGGTGCATTGCAAGGTGGTATGGAAGGAACCACCCTGCACAGCCCAGACATGACACGAGTCGACGAGATTGTGCGTGTTGCTAACGAGTATCCCGGCTTTGTTAAAGGTATTAAATCCCACGCAGAATCGGGCGGACTCTCACACTGGGGAACAACGGTTCTGGAAATGGCGTTGGTTGCCGCTGACCAGGCTGATTTACCTATCTACGTGCACACCGGTGAGTTATTCCCTGTTAATGAGGCCACTCGGCCAGGTGCCGAGACAGTACTAAAAAAAGCCGTTTCACTGCTGCGCCCCGGCGACACCTTAGCCCATGTNTACAGTGCGATGCCCGATGGGATCATGGGCCAAAGTCAATCTATTCCACCGACTGTGTTCGAAGCCCTCGAGAAAGGTATCCACTTTGATATCGGGTATGGACTGAACTTCAGCTATGCCATTGCATCGCGCATGCTGGAAGCCGAGATTGTTCCCCACACTATCAGTAGCGATGTACACGCGGACTTCAACGGCTACCATGACGACAGCAAACTTGATTACAGCCTTTGTGGGGCGATGACCCGTCTATGGGGTCTTGGCATGGCTCTGGAACAGGTAATTGCACGTACTACCTATCACCCGGCCCAATTGATTCGCGAAGAAAATGAAATCGGCACACTGGCGGTCGGCTCTCGTGCCGACATTACGATACTCAATTGCGAACAGGGACCTTGGACGCTGTCAGATGGGCAAGCAGAAACCTTAACCGTGGACCAACGACTGATTCCGGCCTGGGTAATTCGGGCCGGTGAGCTCATCGAACCGAACCAACGACTGTTGCGCGATGTCTGTCACCCACTATCGACTGCCGGCAATGGATAGCGGCTTCGAGCACCTTCCCCAATAACATCGTGGTTGAAAATCACCACACAGAGTGGGCACAGTCCTATCTATTACATCAATCAGGATGAAATCTATGCAGTCGCTGGGACTGGTACCCGCACTCGACCTGGAGACGCTCGATGATCTGAAACGTGTCGTCGACGCCACCTGTGACATCGACGAGGTCGTCGAATACAAACTGGGAATGCACGCGGTGCTTCATATCGGCCTTTTCAATGCCGTTAAAGCCATTCGGGAGTTCACCGACAAGCCTGTCATCTATGATCATCAGAAAGCCGGAGCAGACATGCCCGACAGCGCCGGCGGGTTTGTTCGAATCTGCGAACAGACCGGGATCAGCGGACTCATACTCTTCCCAGTGGCAGGCCCTACAGCGGTGCGGGAGTTCGTTACCCACAGCCTAAACGCTGGTCTCGACCCGGTTGTTGGCGGTCATATCCCAGTACCCGACTACGCCATCAGCGGCGGGGGTTATCTGGCCGATGATACCGTCGACCGCATCATGTCGCTTGCTGCAGGCCTCGGGGCAACGCATTTTGTCCTCCCGGCTAACGAACCTGAGAATATCCAACGACGCAGCGAATGGTTGCTTACACACGTCAGCGAACCCGTGCTTTACGTCACCGGTATCGGCCCACTGGGCGGCTCCATCACAGAATCCTTCCAGGCCGCCCAGGGGATTGCGACGCGGCGGGCAATCATCGGTCGTCGTATCTGCGCTGCGGATGACCCCCATGGGGCAACCCAAACTCTAGCTGACGAGATGAATCGTTTTTCCTGAAAAACAAACACTATTTTCGCTAATTTGCTTTGACTACCTGAAATGACTAATCAGAACGCGCAATACCCTGTGCCAACAGGCACCCATCACTTCACACCACGCGAGTTAGATTTTGACAAGATGGGTGGCCTGGCTCCTTTTGTTCTCCAGCACGCTTATACCCACGAAGTCTTGATGGTGGGATTCCTTAATCAGCAGGCGTGGGAAGCTTCTTGTAAAACCGGCATTCTCACNTTATATCGCCGGACGCTAAATCGCGTCTGGGTCATGGGAGAAGACGATGGCCAGTTCGTGGCTATTTGTCGAGTTAAAGTCGATTGCGACAATGACACTGTATTGTTCGAAACCACGGCCGACTTTCCCATCTGTGGTCACGGCTTCAAGAGCTGTTTCTACACAGAACTTCCTGTCCCNGTCGATCACTAACCTAGAAAAGACTGCACGCTCATCACCGCAATAGCGCCTACCACCAAGAACAGTAACGGACTCCAACGGCTGTAGGTGAGTCGCCCCATCCAGAAACGCGCGGGACTGATATACCCGAGACGACGCAGTTCATCCATCAACAACGGAAACGCCAGCACNGGCGNACCCNCGAAGGATAAGCTCGCCTTTGAAATGCGATCACTTCGATATTCACCCGGTAACTTCTCATTCGCTACCCCNGCCAGCATATTGGNNTCAAANTCAACATCTAAGACATCGCAAAGATTCCGCAATACAGTCTGTGGATTTTTNACCAACTCCTCATANCGAACNGTCACNGTATNCGNATGGTNNCGTTCAAGGTAATCCATGACTTGTACCGAGTACCGCCACCGNGCGCAGGCATGCGNTAATTNTTGCGTGGTTCTGGCCAACTTTGACCGCACACAGGTTCTNCCNTCACGCAGAATAAATATAACAATGACATCGGAAAGANACCCNTCAAACAAAANCTTCAGCACATCAACCTGGCCGGGGTTAGCAAAGTTCTGATCCTCGAGCCCATAGATCTGTTCAGTCGTGATCTTGTTACCCCACGCCACGGCCGGATGTTGCGCCGCATCGTTATCACACGCCGCACGAAATTGCGCTGAACGAACCTGTGCCAGATCCTTCCGAATGTCAGCCGTGGGAACCCCTAATCCATGCCCCATGAGGCATTCAACCGTGTGTCGTTCGAGTCCAACCTCTAGTCGAGAATGCGCGTCCAGCAACCCCATCAACAAACTGGTGCCCCCGCGTCCTGCCCCGACAATAAGAAACCTAAGACGGCTGTCGGTCATAGTGGTGTAATACCAATTCAGGGCAACCGATCGCACAAGTACAGATGACTGATCAGCAAATACATTGTGGGGTCGATCAATGTCATGTGCCAATACCAAATAAAGAGGAAAGACGGCCACGAGATTGCAGTTCGTTTATATCAATAGACTCCAGCTGATTCGAATATCGCGCAGCGGCATCCAGCACTCGCGGCAATAAATCCACATCACCGGCCGTGTTCAAGAAAATTTCTTTNCTCCCAAGCGCCCAATGAACCGATTGATCAATCTCCCATGGCTGGTCTAACGGCTGGTACCAGGTGTTGTATGTCTCTTCCCTTCCAGCCCAAGGACCCCGAGCAATGGCCTTTATGGTCTGAACCGCAACCCCCCGTTCACGACAGGTCGACAATAACCATTCAAACTCACGTGANTAACGCTCATTTTGCTGCATCGAAGGCGTGTACGGTAACAAGACACTATCAAAATCAAATCGTTCGAGACTACGGCGATGCATCGCGGCGATCGTCCAGCCGTGTCCAGTAACCCCAATAAAGCGAACAAGACCCTCTTCACGCGCCTCAATCAGCGCCTGCAACGCACCATCGTCGGCCATCGCTGTATCCCATTCGTCAGGATGGTACAACGCGTGCATCTGAATCAGATCGACCTGATCTACCCGCAGCCGCTCAAGCGAGCGATGTAATTCAACCTTAGCCTGTGCGTAAGTTCGCTGNCGCGTCTTAGTTGCTAAAAAGAACAGNTCGCGATGCGCCGGCATCCAACGGCCTACCCGTTTTTCAGAATCGCCGTAGGCAGGTGCGGTATCAATATGATTCACCCCATACTCAAGCAACACATCCAGGGTTCTATCGGCGACCGACTGGCTTACGTTCTTAAGGGCTGCTGCACCGAATATGGTCGCAGTGCTCCAGTGACCTGTCCGCCCAAAAAGACGCTTTTCAATCATCCGATCATTCTCTAGCCATGAANCNCCCGTCATTATAACGAGCCGTTCTGCGCACGGATGTTCGACGCTACACTGGCCTCCTGTCGCTATATGCTATGTGCTATGTGCTATCGCCAGTTTCACGCATTCCTCGAAACACTCCACACGAGAAGCCCCGAACAGACCCCTCAATTACCCCAATCCACCGGGCACTGTGTATAATTTTCCCCCCCGGCCGAAACTGACCGACATGAACCGAAGGCCAGGGTAGAACAAACTCTATTTTGAGGAGAACTCTGATGAGGAAAGTATTTCTGGCTTTGGCAGCGGCGACGCTGCTTACCGGCCCAGCCGTAGCCGATGACGTTAAGATCGGAATTATTCTAGGTTTTACCGGGCCCATTGAATCGCTGACACCGGCCATGGCGGCAGGGGCTGAACTGGCGATATCGGAAGTGAACGACAGTGGTTCCTTTATGGGCGGATCAAAAATCGANGTGGTCCGTGGTGATTCCACCTGCATCGATTCTGCGGCGGCAACGGCTGTGGCCGAACGCCTGATTACATCTGACAAAGTCAACGCCATTATGGGTGCCGACTGTTCAGGCGTCACGACGGCTATTCTGCAAAATGTTGCCATGGCTAATGGCGTTGTCATGATCTCGCCCTCTGCCACATCGCCCGCACTCTCAACGGTTGCAGATAACGGGCTCTTTTTCCGGACGGCCCCGTCAGACGCTCGTCAGGGACAGGTGGTCGCGGCCATATTAAAAGATCAAGGTTACAAATCAGCAGCAATCACTTACACCAACAATGACTACGGCAAAGGTCTTGCTGACAGCATTGAAACCAACTTCAAAAAGGTCGGTGGAAAAGTCACGATTAACGTCTCACATGAAGACGGCAAAGGTGACTACGGTGCCGAAGTCGCGGCATTGGCTCAGGCAGGTGGAGAAATTCTGATTGTAGCGGGTTATCTTGATCAAGGTGGTAAAGGCATCATCCAGGCATCCCTCGACACAGGCGCATTTGACGTGTTCTACCTACCCGATGGCATGATCGGCGACAGTCTGCCAGCGGCCATTGGTGACGGTCTAAATGGATCAATTGGTGATGTGCCAGGAACGGATAGTCCGGGTGCAGCGACGTTTGAAAAAATGGCGAGCGCAGCGGGCTTCAAGTCAGGTCCCTTCGCACCGGAATCCTACGACGCTGCGGCGTTGATCATCATGGCTATGCAGGCGGCCAATTCAACNGATAGCCAGGCGTTTAAAGGTAAGGTCATGTCNGTTGCTAACGCACCNGGTCANAAAATNTTTCCCGGTGAACTCGGCAAAGCACTCAAGATCATTGCTGGNGGCGGTGACGTTGACTANGTTGGTGCCTCTTCCGTGGAATTAATCGGGGCTGGCGAATCGGCTGGCAACTATCGAGAAATACTNGTTAAAGGCGGCAAGAACACAACCGTTCGTTTCCGCTAACCCACCCAAAGAAACGGTCCGGGTATTCCCGGGCCGTTTCGCTTTCGACGCTGCCACCGTGATTGTTGTCGAACACCTCCACAAACAGTTTGGGGGCATTCACGCAGTCAACGATGTATCCCTAACTGTTGAGCAAGGCACCATTACCGGCCTCATCGGACCGAATGGTGCGGGCAAAACCACCCTGTTTAATGTGATTGCGGGCGTCTACCCTCCCACCGCCGGCCACATCTATTTGGAAAACGAGGAGATTACTGGCCTTAAACCCCACCAACTCTTCGCTAAAGGGCTGTTACGCACCTTTCAGATTGCCCACGAATTTGCGACGCTGACGGTGCAGGAAAATCTCATGATGGTCCCTGCAAACCAGCCGGGAGAACGACTCATTGATACGTGGCTTCGCCCCAGGACTGTGCACGATCAAGAACTGGCTATACGAAAACAAGCAGATGAAGTCATCGATTTCCTTGAACTNACATCAGTCGCTAACGAATTTGCAGGCAACCTCTCCGGCGGCCAGAAAAAGCTACTCGAACTGGGGCGAGCCATGATGGGGCAAGCCAAGATCGTCTTTCTCGACGAAGTAGGTGCCGGCGTAAACCGAACCCTCCTCAACAGGATTGCTGATGCCATCTTGCGACTCAATCAGGAACAAGGGTACACCTTCTGCATGATCGAACATGACATGGAGTTCATCAGCAAACTGTGTGATCCGGTCATCGTCATGGACGAAGGTGGAGTACTGACGAGAGGTTCCGCGCAGGAGGTTATGGCGAATGACTCCGTTATTGAGTCTTATCTTGGTGCTGGCCNTAAAACACGTAACACCCATCAATGAGTTTTCTAATTGGCAAGGAGATGTCNGCCGGCTATGGAGGCACCGACATCCTTCACGCCTGCACCATTGGCGTGGANCAAGGCGAAATCGCGGTTGTGGTGGGCCCAAACGGCGCCGGTAAATCCACTGCGATGAAGGCGGTGTTCGGCATGCTGCCTTTGCGGGAGGGAAGCGTTTTGATGGGCGACAGGGACATTACCCACTTAAAACCACAAGAGCGAGTACGCAACGGAATGGGCTTCGTTCCTCAAAACAACAACGTCTTTACCTCGCTCACAGTGCAAGAGAACCTAGAAATGGGCGCTTTTATTCGGCGGGATGATTTCTCCGATACCCTAACCCAGGTCTTTGACCTCTTTCCTGTCCTAAAAGAAAAACGCAGCCAAGCAGCCGGAGAACTCTCCGGAGGACAACGCCAACAGGTGGCGGTAGGCCGCGCACTGATGACCCAACCCCAGGTTTTGATGTTGGATGAACCGACCGCCGGCGT
This sequence comes from Acidiferrobacteraceae bacterium, assembly GCA_002714255.1. Classification (GTDB taxonomy): domain Bacteria; phylum Pseudomonadota; class Gammaproteobacteria; order Arenicellales; family UBA868; genus UBA11791. Next base: position 4,988 of record PAWW01000059.1, on the reverse strand, counting down.
GTCGCCCATCGTGATGGACGAACTGTTTGATCGGATTATTGAAATAGCCCGATCAGGCATTGCTATCCTAATGGTAGAACAAAACGCCAAACAAGCGCTTAGCATCGCCGACAAGGGGTACGTTCTGGTACAGGGCAGCAATCGATATACCGATACGGGTAGCGCATTACTGGCAAACCCAAACGTTCGTAAAGCATTTCTTGGCGGCTAGTCAGGTGACAGATTTTCTTAACGTACTGGCACTGTTGAGTAACTTCGCCATCGTTCCCGGGCTTGCCTACGGGAGTCAACTGGCACTGGGCGCACTTGGCGTCACCCTGGTTTACGGGGTACTGCGGTTTTCCAACTTTGCCCACGGTGAAATTATGTCGTTCGGGGCGATGGCAACGATACTGGTAACCTGGGCGCTGCAAGCAAGGGGCATCAACCTGGGACCACTGCCAACGGCACTATTGGCCCTTCCAGTGGGCATTGCAATCACGATTGGCCTGTGCCTGGTCACTGATCGATTGGTATACCGTTATTACCGGCAAGAAAAGACACAGCCGGTCACTTATCTCATCGTTTCCGTCGGTCTAATGTTCTTACTCGGCGGCCTGATTCGCTTCATCATCGGTCCGAACGATCAGGTATTTAACGACGGCACCCGTTTCATCTTGAAGGCTGGAGCCTTCAAGGCAATGACAGGCTTAGATCAAGGTCTTGCCATCAAAACCTCACAAAGCATTACTGTTGTCACTGCCGTGATCATTGTATGTGTTCTGTTCTGGTTTCTTAATAAGACTCGAGCCGGAAAATCGATGCGCGCCTATTCCGATAATGAAGACCTGGCACTACTTTCAGGAATTAACCCGGAACGTGTGGTCATGGTTACCTGGATCATCACTGGCGCCCTGGCATGTATCGCGGGAACACTCTATGGCTTGGACAAAAGTTATAAGCCATTTACGTTTCTTCAATTACTGTTACCGATTTTTGCCTCTGCTATCGTAGGCGGGATTGGCAATCCTTTTGGAGCAATTGCAGGAGGGTTTGTTATTGCTTTTTCCGAATTATTCGTGACGTTTGCATATAAGAAAGTACTGGCCTATCTACTACCCAGTGGGTTTGCACCCGACGGACTTGTTCAACTTCTATCTACCGACTACAAATTTGCCGTCTCTTTTATGATCCTGGTCATTGTGCTCCTGATAAAACCGACCGGGTTATTCAGTGGGCGAACGTTATGACCCCACGAGCAAAACATTTGTCGTTGTTTGGCATGATGGCGCTGCTACTGATCATGGTGGGTACGCTACAAAGTTGGAACGTCGCATTGACGATTCTCAATCTCTGCCTCATTTCAGCCATCATGACCCTCGGAGTCAACATTCAATGGGGATATGCCGGCCTCTTCAACGCCGGCGTGATGGGTTTTACGGCGCTTGGAGGACTTGCCGCAATCGTCATCTCCGTGCCACCAGTGCCGGAGGCTTGGCAAGCAGGCGGGAGTCGCACGATGCTTGGCCTATGCTTCGGCGGCATCTCGATCGGCATAGCAGTAGTTACTTGGCTCAAAACGGCGAATTGGGGGAAAAAACGCTATTGGCTGACCGGCGCAGTGGTCATCGCTGGCTATGCTGTCATGCGAGTGACTGTCGATCCTGGAATCGCGGCTATCGAGGCGGTGGAACCGGCTAAAACCGGCTTCCTTGGCGGATTTGGACTTCCTATTTTATTTTCGTGGCTAGTCGGTGGCGCCTTCGCTGCGGGCGCGGCCTGGGTAGTAGGAAAAATCGCGCTCGGGTTGCGATCCGATTACCTCGCCATCGCAACCCTCGGCATCTCCGAGATCATCATCTACTTCCTAAAAAACGAAGATTGGCTGACGCGTGGCGTCAAGAATGTCAATGGATTACCACGACCAGTACCCTATGAAATAGACCTTCAGGGTGCGGTATGGGTTCAGACGTGGGCAGAACGACTCGGTATACCCGTGATCGAGGCATCATCTATCATCGTAAAATTGAGTTATGCGGCACTCTTCCTTAGCGTACTGCTGGTCGTCTTTTGGTTGTCCGAGACCGCGCTAAAATCCCCTTGGGGTCGAATGATGCGTGCCATTCGTGATAACGAAATCGCGGCCAGTGCCATGGGGAAGGACATCACCTGGCGGCATCTCCAAGTGTTTGTCCTAGGGTCCGCCGTTGTCGGTATAGCCGGCGCCATGTTGACAACGCTTGATGGTCAATTCACGCCCGCATCTTACCAACCACTACGATTTACTTTTCTCATCTGGGTTATGGTGATCGTCGGCGGATCAGGCAACAACCTCGGCGCAGTAATCGGTGGTTTCGTTATCTGGTTCTTCTGGATCGAAGCGGAGCCAATCGGTCTTGCATTGATGGATCTCATCACAGCGGGCATGGACCCCGACAGTGCGCTTCGTCACCATTTAATGGAAAATGCCGCGCATATGCGCCTGATGACCATGGGCCTCGTCCTGTTACTAGCGCTTCGATTCGCGCCGCAGGGACTCATCCCGGAAGGAAAACGGTAACAAGGCCGACATTGATCTGCCCGCGACCGACCCACGGCCACCTCTTACCACGCAATTGTTGGTTAAATACATCACAGATCACTGAACTCATGCCAAACCGATGAAATTTCATCTCGCCATCAATATGGAACGCCTCTCTCCGGAGGTCGACATGCCCACCGTCGAACGTCATACCCTCGATATGGTGAAAATGGCCGACCAAGGTGGCTTTTATATTGTCTGGGCCGCCGAGCATCACGCGCTTGAAATGACTATTGCGCCCAATCCTTTNCAAATACTGACCTGGTGGGCCGCACACACTTCACGAATCCGTCTAGGCACCGGCGTTGTCGTCGCNCCGTATTGGCACCCGATTAACGTCGCCGGCGAAGCCGCCCTGCTCGATATTTATAGCGATGGCCGACTCGAGTTTGGGATTGGCTCCGGCGCCTATCAAAGAGAATTCGATCGCATGCATCCCGATCTTAAACAGTCAGAAGGTTACCGCTACATGCAGGAAATGCTGCCCGCGGTTAAAGCGCTGTGGGCTGGGGACTATGCTCACGANGGNGAATTCTGGTCATTTCCAACGGCCACATCCGTCCCTAAACCTTTGCAACAACCCCACCCACCGGTGTGGGTTGCCGCACGGGCTCCCNTCACCTATGACTACGCGGTAAAACANGGCTGCAATATCATGTCCTGGCCGCTTACTCGGCCGATGACTGAAGTCGAGACTTATCTGCAACGTCTTGAAACCGCACTCGAGGAGAACCCTGGAAAATCGCGACCCATCTTTTCGGCCATGCGGCATACCTGTGTCTACGATTCAGCGGACCAATGGGCAGTTCCGGTAGAGGCAGCGATAAGACAGCTTGGACAGTTTGAAAACCTGTTCAAAAACATGGGTGGTGTCGACAACGGCTTCCCNGCAGCGATTGATCTTGCCTCCGTGGAAAACCGGAATGAATATGACCGACAGATGCTGCACGACAATCTACTCTTCGGCACACCTGATGAGGTCATTCAAAAACTAAACCAATACAGGGACCTGGGCGTCGATCACTTCATCTATTACGCAAGTCTTGGCCTCGGGCTCAAAGAACAAAAACGCTCGCTAGAACTCTTTATAGAAAAAGTCATACCTGAGTTTGACCACACCGACTGACGCTGCGCGGTTGTCGCTACCCACTACGGGTAGAGATCGCTTCAGCGGCCACCACTCACCTCCAGAATAGCACCGGCGCAGTAAGCGGCTTCGTCACCTAACAGCCACACAATGGCAGACGCGACCTCCTCTGGTTCCGCCGCCCGACCCATAGGGATCGATGGCACATTGCGGTGCGCTCGTTCCGGATCACCTGCTGCTGCATGCAATTCAGTATTGATCATGCCGGGGGCAACTGCATTTACCCGTATACCCTCGGCGGCTACTTCACGCGCGAGTCCAACAGTCCAAACATCGACAGCGCCCTTGGACGCTGCATAGTGAACAAATTCATTGGCAGATCCGATGCGCGGTGAAATTGATGATACGTTCACAATCACTCCACCGTCACCGCCGCGCTTGGTCGACATCCGTCGAACTGCCTCTCGAGAGCAGATCATCGTCGCTAACACATTCAGTTCAAGCACAGATTTCATCGCTTCACTGGACATATCCTCTACACGGGTGATCTTACCTGTGGTGCCGGCGTTATTCACCAGCGCCGTGACGGCGCCCAGTTCATCTTCCGCCTGCTTAAACAAGCGCATGACATTCACTTCCTGAGCGACATCCGCCTGAATGGCGATGGCTTTTCTTCCGCACTCACGAATCTCGTTAACTACTTGGGTAGCAGCACCTCGATTGGCAACATAGTTCACCGCAACATCCCACCCGGCCTTGGCAGCCGCAATTGCCGTCGCAGCGCCAATACCGCGACTGGCACCGGTAACAATGCAAAGGCCACGGGTCATGATTCGACAACTCCTGAGCGTTCCACCATCGCGTTGAGCAGTACATTACAACCTGCCTCAAGATGTTCTGGTTTGGCACTCTCCGCTTCATTGTGACTAAGACCACCCGCACAGGGAACAAATATCATCGCGGTCGGTGCGACGGAACAGACCTGACAGGCATCGTGACCCGCACCCGAGACGATGTCCTGGTGAGAGTACCCCAGCGTCGCAGCCGCCTCTCGAACCGACGCAATGCAATCGCTGTCGAAGACCACCGGAGGTTTGTACCAGATATCATCGACATTGATCACGACACTGCGCGCTTCGGCAATCATCGCTGCACTGTCTCTGAGCGCACCATCCATTTCGGCCATCATTCGAGCGTCCGGATGTCGCATATCCACTCGAAGTTCAACGTGGCCGGCAATTGTGTTTTGCGAATTCGGGCTAACCGTCAAAGCCCCCACCGTGCCAACTGCCTGGGGGGATCTTTCATGCGCAATGCGCTCCACCGATTCAATCAATGCCG
>PAWW01000058.1 GCA_002714255.1 Acidiferrobacteraceae bacterium | reverse complement strand
CCTCCCGAATGCATCAAGCTGTGAGTCTGCGATAGATATCTGACACTCGCACGGGCAACTGGCGGACATCTTCGATAACCGTGTAGTTGACCGCGCCGTACATGTGGGGTAGGTAATCGTGACCCCTGTGGTCGATGGTAATGCAGAACGGATGGACGCCTGTGTGCTTGGCTTCCAGCAACGCCTGGCGAGTATCCTCGATACCGTATTCGCCCCGATAGCCGTCGTAGTCATCCGGTTTGCCGTCCGACAAGGTGATCAGCAAACGGGTACGTGCTTCTACCGTATTGAGCAAACGGGTTAGGTGGCGGATGATGACACCCATCCGCGTGTAGTCCTGTGGTTTTATTCCAGAAATTCTGGCCCGCACGTCTGCCCCATAATCATCATCGAACCGTTTGATTCGATACAGTTCGCAACGTTTTCGGGTCATTCCGGAAAAACCATAAATCGCGTAGCGATCACCCAGGATTTCAAGTGCTTCGCATAACAGGACTAGACTTTCTCGCTCTGCTTCGTTAACCCAGCCCTTGGTTGAGCCGCTGACATCAACCATGAACATGACAGCGATGTCCCTGTCTATACGACGATGTTGAGTGAATAATTGGTCCGACATCTCATGGCCTGCGGCAGCGTCCGCGTGAGCGGTAATGAGAGCATCTAGGTCGATGTTGTCACCACTGATTTGATGGCGCAGTCGCTTATTGCCGTCGCGCAAGGCCTCGAACGTCCGCCTTAGGGCGACCACCAGTCCGCGATAGCGGGCGAGCGTTTGCTCGACAAATGGTTCCGATGACGGGTGCATCTCTATCTCGCGTAAAGCGCACCAGTTCTTGCGATAGTGGCGTCGCCGAAAATCCCATTCAGGGTAGTGCATGACGTTGGACGCATCGGTAGTATCTGAACTGCGAGTGCTATCGTTATCAGGTGGCGAGACGAATTGCGATGCGTCGGCCCGGCTAGCACCGGCAGCAGCAAGGTACTCCGGAGGGATGTGTTGGAAGTCTTGCAAAATAGAGGTCAACAGTTGCGCTACTTCTGGTGTTGATTTAATCGCTTCGCCATCAAGATCAAGCATTACTGCTTCGTCGCTATCTTGGTTTTGTGGGTCGTGGAGTTGAAATCGCCGTTTGTCTTCTTCGTCCGATTCGTCCGTCTGTTCGTCAAGCATTTCGGATAAGCGTGCGCTGAGCATTTCCCGTTCGTGTTCGATGCGCATCGCGAGGACAGCTTCGGCTTGCTCAAGTTTCAACACGCCCTGCCAAGGTAACGGATTGGGCACGACGACATTCCGGCGAAGGCATTGTGCAACCCACCGCAGGGTGTCTTCCACCGTGGTGCCTGACGATTCAAGCGCAACCATTGCCTGTTGCAGATCGAGATTACTGTCCGCTGTGTTTGTATCGAGGGTGAGCGCTTGAAGGTCACGCGCCATGCCGGGAAAATCACGGCGCACACAGGCATCGATACGGTGAGCTTCGAGTCTTGAGAACAGTGCCCGGGCTTGTTCCGGATCGGAAAAACGATTGAGCTTTTCAGACAACAGAGCATCACCCGGCGCATTTCGTTTGAAGGTTCCGTAGCGAGTTTGTGCCCACAGGTGGGTAGCAGTTGCTTTATACAACAGGAAATTTTGTTGTGAGCCACTGTACTGTGTGACCTCGGGAGGCAGAAACAATGTTTCTGTGTCAGTGAAGGTGTCATCACCCTCTTGCAGATGGAGGTTTCGACCCGACAGACCACAGACATAACGGTCGAGAATCCCATTAATCTGTTCGAGCTCAACTCGACGGGGCCTCAACGCATACTCGGCGGCGAAAGGCTGGGCGTTGGAAAAGGCTTCGCTACCCGGGTAAAGGCCGCGCCGGTCGTAAATGTCCATGGCGTCGATAATCCAGGCTTCGACCCCTTCGAAATCCATCAATTCAAATGCCCGCGATGCGTGACTGACAAATTGGAACCCCATTTCTGAATTGGTGCGGATGATCACGCCGAGCCAGTAAAATATGAAATCCTGCTCAGGGCGATTGCGTTTGGCTAACGCGTGTGCAGGTTCGGTGGCCGTGCGGCGCGAGGAAAGAACCGCGTCGAGTATTTCATCGAGGCGCTCTTCGATCAGCCCGCTGGTTAGTGGTGTTGCGATGCGTTTCATAACTTGGGATCAGAAATGTTCAAGACTGGAAAGCTGTCATTGTAATTCCGGTTGGTAGCGAGCGATTCGACGTTGCGGCAGTGTCGCGGCTACGGCATGATGTACTCGACTCCCGACAATTTCTCTTGTAACCCGATGGTTAGCCTGTCCCTTGTTCTTGGCTGGATTCAACAACATCCCGCTATGGTTACTTTGATTACGATCGGGTCGGTCGGGTTGGCCCTTTTGTACGCCAGTTTAGTCATCGTGGCTCTGACCCGGATGCCTGCGGACTACTTTGTTACTCGGCGCGATTCTGCGGTGGGTCCCCAAGGACACTGGGTTCGGCCGCTGATGGGGGCTCTTGCGAGAAATATTGCCGGCTGGATTCTCTTATTGCTCGGCCTTGTTATGCTGGTATTGCCAGGTCAGGGGATTCTCACGATGTTGATGGGGTTGGCCTTGATGGATTTTCCCGGCAAACGATGGTGCCTGTTATATATGCTGCGCAACCGACTAGTGAATCGAGCTATCGACCGAGTGCGTTCAAAAGCAAGTAAACCGCGGTTGATCGTGCCTCGCGAGTAGTCAGCATTCTGGATAGCGTCAGAAAAGCGATGTGGCGAGTTCGTTTAGTGCAGCGAGCATCTCCGGTTCATCGGTGAGTGATTCTACAATAGCGCCCTGACAGGCGATGCGTGAGTCAACTCCGCTGACCATTAGTTTGCCGGCATGAACGAGCAAGCGGGTGCTGGCGCCCTCTTCCAACCCGTTCCCCTTCAGATTGCGTGTCATGGCGGCGTACTTAACCAGCAAAGTGGCGGTGTTCTCGTCCACGCCGGATTCACGAACAACGATCTCTGTTTCGAGTTCAGCGCTGGGGTACCCGAACTCAATGGCGACAAAGCGCTGCCGCGTGCTTGGCTTGAGATCTTTTAATACGCTCTGATATCCGGGGTTATAGGAAATCGTCAGCCCAAAAGCCTCGGTGGCCCGCAATAACTCACCGGTCTTTTCAATCGGCAGTACCCGCCGCTCATCGGCAAGGGGATGAATCACAACCGTGGTGTCCTTGCGTGCCTCAACCACTTCGTCGAGGTAGCACAATGCACCGCAGCGCACTGCTTGAGCTAACGGGCCGTCGACCCATTGGGTTTCCCCCCCGACGATCAGAAAGCGCCCGACCAGGTCCGAGGCAGTCAGGTCGTCGTGACAGGACACCGTCACCAAAGGTCGGGAAAGACGGAAAGCCATGTGTTCCATGAAACGGGTTTTTCCGCAGCCCGTCGGCCCCTTTAGGAGAATTGGAATCTGGTTACGGTAAGCGGCTTCAAATAGCTCAATCTCGCTCCCCTGCGAAGCGTAGTAGGGTTCAGTTTTCACCCTGTACACCTGAGTCGGAATTACTTTTGGGTCCATATTTAATGCATTCGTGTTCGTCAATGGGATTGCCGCAACGTTGATGGCTAGGGTTAAGTACTAGCCATCGACCTACCGATTATCGCCTCGTGCTCACATCGAAACCATAGCCTCCGATGGACTCCTGTGTGCAATGGTTTGGGCGTTTGTCGAAAGTGAATGTCGTATGCGATTTCAGAGCGCAAAGGGAGTCTTCAGTTTTTTCGGTACAGCCGTGTTTTTCAGTCTGACGTAGCGTGGTAGACCGTTACGGTAGGGTGGATAATCTTCGCCTTTCATCAATGGTGCGAGGTATGTCCGGCAGCGCTGGGTAATGCCGAAACCGTCGCGTGTGATGAAACTCGCCGGCATCATCTTTTCGCGGTTAGCGACGCGGCTCAATTTGGCTTCACCGATGCGCCAGCGATAAGGCTTGTTCGACGTGCGGACGATACTGGGCATAATGGAATTTTTGCCTCGCAGGGCCAGTTCCACCGCAGCTTGGCCCACGGCATAGGCTTGCGAAACATCAGTCAGTGATGCGATATGACGCGCAGACCGTTGCAGGTAGTCAGCGACAGCGTAGTGATATTTAAGACCCAGATCGTCCTTGACCATCGTTGAGATAACTGAAGCTACGCCCCCGAGTTGGGCGTGGCCGAACGCATCGCGCAATCCTTGGTCCGAGAGAAACCTCCCTTGGTGATCACGTAGACCTTCGGATACGACCACAGAGCAGTAACCGTGTGTTTTTACCTTTTGTTTCACTGCTGCCATAAAGCGGTGCCGCTTGAACGGAACTTCCGGGAACAGGATCAGAATGGGTATATCATTGTCGCCGTCTGCGGCCATGCCCCCAGCCGCTGCGATCCAGCCGGCGTGTCGACCCATGACTTCGAGAACGAAAACCTTAGTAGAGGTCTTCGCCATCGACGCGACATCGAAACTCGCTTCGCGTGTAGAGATGGCGACGTACTTTGCAACGGACCCAAACCCAGGGCAGTTGTCGGTCATCGGTAAGTCATTGTCTACGGTCTTGGGTATATGGATCGCCTGAATCGGGAACCCCATATTCTTCGATAACTGCGATACTTTAAGGCAGGTGTCAGCGGAATCTCCCCCTCCGTTGTAGAGGAAATAGCCGATATTGTGGGCCTCGAATACTTCGATCAAACGCTCATATTGGGCCCGGTTCTCGTTAAGCCCCTTCAACTTGTATCGGCAGGAGCCGAAAGCGCCAGCGGGTGTGTAACGCAGAGCCGATATGGCTTGTTTGGTCTCTCGGCTGGTATCGATTAAATCTTCAGTTAAGGCGCCGATGATGCCGTTGCGGCCGGCATAAACACGGCCGATTGCTTTCTTGTGTTTGGCGGCTGTCTCGAGAACGCCACAAGCACTCGCATTAATCACCGCCGTAACCCCGCCGGATTGCGCATAGAAGATATTTTGTCGTTTTGTCATGGCCAAGATCCTATGGTTTATCTGAGTGAGGCGGTGAGCTCCATGGTGTCAAAGCATAGTTTACCGGCGGCGATCGTTAAGGTACGTCCACTAGAGTCGAAAAAAACGCCTTCTCGTTCATGGTCTGATTGCACCGTGACTAGTGCCGCAACGCATCTTTTAAGCGTCGCATACTCCAAATGGCCCGCACCACACTGCTCATGGGGTCTGAAGAAGGATTCTGATCGATAACCTGTATTCTCAACCTAAAGCACTACGAAATTGGCTTGACGAGGGGGCCAGAATGCTGTCGGACACTCCATCCCGTTTCTCTCGCTGACCTCAGGCGGACTTCGGTATCGGGCCAAGTAACCCGTGATGGGCTTTTTATAGTCATTGCAAAGGAGTTGGTGAATCTGATGGTGGGGTGTGTCACCAAAAGCCCCGAGTTTCGCTCATAGGGGTTCGAAAGGTACAGTTGCCAGGAACGCGTTACGCAAGCGCTGCTCACGCTACGGGTGGGGTGTTTTACCGCTTCTGGAGTCAATCTCTGGGGTAAATGTTGATAATTTAAGCGATGCCATTGACACCTGAATCTTCACCGAAGTAGTGTACGCCCCCTTTTTTCATAAAATTAGCCGGGCGGCACGGATTTCCGGTCGCTAGGTTGACGACGACTCAGGATTGCTTAGACCACGATGCGAATTGTATTACTAGGCGCACCAGGATCGGGTAAGGGCACACAGGCCAAGCTGTTATCTGTCCATTACCGGGTTCCCCAGATTTCAACAGGCGACATCCTCAGGGCCGCTGTGGAGGCGGATAACGAGTTGGGCAAGCGGGTGTCAGCTAGTCTCAAGGCTGGACAGTTAGTGTCTGATGGCATTGTTATCGATGCGGTGACTGACAATCTGCGCGCGCCTGATAGCCGACGCGGATTCATCCTGGACGGGTTTCCAAGAAACATACCGCAAGCACAGGAGCTTGATACTCGTTTGAGCTGGATGGATCGCCCCCTGCAATTGGCTCTGAATTTTTGCATCGAGCCTGAGCACCTGCTGAAACGGGTGACCGGTCGTATTACCTGCGGTGATTGTGGCGCGATTTTTAATCGTTATTTCATACCAACTGAGAAACGTGGTGTGTGTGATCAGTGTGGTTCCGCAAATTTGACGCGCCGTTCCGATGATCAAGCGAAGACTTTTTCTAAGAGGCTCGACGCTTACCTCGGTGAGTCGGAGCCCCTGATCGATTACTTCCGTGCGCAGCAGAAATTGCGTACGGTTCAGGTCGAAGATGATACCGCCCAGGTGTTTGAGACCATCTGTAGCGTGATTGATGCGGAGATTCGGCCATTTGACAAGAAGGTATCGGCGGGTGACGTGATGACACGCTCGGCGTCGTTGACGACGTCCCGAGTTATCAGTGGCGGTGCCGTCGAGCGCGCGAAAGTGAAGAAGAAGCCGGCAGCTGCAAAAGCGAAGCCAAAGGCGGTCATCAAGAAAAAAGCAGTGAAGAAGCCGGTGGCCGCAAAAGCGAAGCCAAAGGCGGCGGCCAGAGGAAAAACCACGAAAACTGCGGTGCAGAAAAAGCAAACTGCCCGTTCTGGTGGGCGGACTAAACCGCGGTAATCGCAAATGGTTAATAGCCAATTCCCGCGGCTGCGGATGCGACGCTTACGCCGCCATTCGTTTAGCCGGGCATTGGTTAGCGAATCAGCCTTGCGTTGCGACGACCTGATTCAGCCGCTCTTCGTTCATGAGGGCGAAGGCCGTCGAGAAGCAGTCCCATCAATGCCGGGAGTCGATCGGCTGACTGCCGATTTGGTGATAGAAAAAGCGAGGGATCTCCACGATCTGGGTATTCCAGCGGTCGCGTTATTTCCGGTCGTGCCACCGGAAAAGAAATCACCGACCGCTGAGGAAGCCTTTAATCCAGACGGTTTGGTGCCGAGCACGGTTCGAGCATTACGCAAGCACTGCCCAGAACTCGGTATTATTACTGACGTTGCGTTGGACCCCTACACCAGTCACGGCCAGGACGGGGTTCTCAGTAAAGCAGGTTACGTGCTGAACGATGAAACCATTGAAATTCTAGTCCGCCAGGCCCTGTGTCATGCAGACGCCGGGGCTCAGATTGTTGCACCCTCGGATATGATGGATGGGCGTGTTGGTGCGATCAGAGATGCACTCGAGCAGGCGGGACATGTTAATACAAGCATTCTGGCTTATGCTGCTAAGTACGCGTCGGCCTTCTACGGACCGTTTCGAGATGCTGTGGGTTCAGCCGCTAACCTTGGGCAGGCTGACAAATTGTCTTACCAGATGGACCCGGCCAATACGGACGAAGCGCTACGCGAAGCGGAACTCGATCTTCTCGAAGGTGCGGACTTGATCATGGTGAAACCTGGATTACCTTACCTGGATATAGTTCACCGCATTAAGTTTGAGTTGGGTGTGCCGACGTTCGTGTATCAGGTCAGTGGTGAATATTCGATGTTGTGTGCTGCGGCAGATCAGGGCTGGCTCGACCGCCGTAGCGCTATTATTGAAACGCTGCTGGCGATCAAGCGTGCAGGCGCCGATGGAATTTTGACCTACTTCGCTGAGGAGGTGGCCGGTTGGTTACAGTCCGGTTGACGCGTTAGCGGGTCAATTGAAGATGAGCGTGTAGCGTAACCGGGGGATTCACCCGCGCACTAAACGAATGAGTGACCAACCGAAACCAACCGAGTTGCGATTGCACCGGCAATCCCGAATGCTTGAAATTGCATTCGATGATGGCTGTCGCTATGAGTTGTCTTGTGAATATCTGCGCGTGTTCTCGCCTTCCGCTGAGGTGCGGGGACACGGGCCTGGTCAGGAGGTACTCCAGACCGGCAAGGAGTGGGTCAGCATAGACAAGATTGAGCCGGTTGGCGCCTATGCGGTGCGGCTGCACTTTGATGATGGCCATTCCACTGGCCTGTACTCTTGGGAAACCTTCTATGAGCTCGGTCAACATCAGACCGACTACTGGCAGGCTTATCTCAATCGACTAACCTCGGCCGGCTATGTTCGTAAGGAACCCAAGTCTGACTAGTGGATGCCATGGACATCTCCCAGGACGACAAGCGCGATACGCATTTTGGTTTTCGACGCGTTGGTGAAACAGAAAAGGCTTCACTGGTCGCTGATGTCTTTCGCTCAGTGGCGGAACGCTACGACTTAATGAATGACCTGATGTCGCTGGGTAGTCATCGACGCTGGAAGGATTTTGCTGTTGGTCAGAGCGGGATACGCGAAGGCCACCGGGTACTCGATGTGGCGGCCGGAAGTGGTGACTTGGCCCGGAGATTTGCGCAGCGGGTCGGTTCCAGTGGACGAGTATTCGTTACCGATATCAATCCCGCGATGTTGCAACAGGGTCGAATCCGTTTGCTCGACGCCGGTTTTGTTGCCACCATCAGTTACGCTATCGCCGATGCTGAGCGACTGGCTTTTACCTCGGGTTACTTTGACTGCGTCAGCATTGGATTCGGATTGCGCAATGTGACCCGAATCGATCGGGCGTTGGCATCCATGTTCGAGATGTTGCGGCCGGGTGGACGAATCGTCGTTTTGGAGTTTTCTCACCCAACGTCCAGGGCGTTGGCTTCCATATACGATGCTTTCTCGTTTGCCCTCATTCCCCGTTTAGGTAAGGTGGTCACCGGTGATGCGGATAGTTACCAGTATTTGGTCGAGTCCATTCGTCGGCATCCTGATCAGGCAACGCTGTCGAGCTTAATGATGGAGGCTGGGTTTGAGGATGTTCGGTATTTCAACTTGAGCGGGGGCATTGTCGCGTTGCACATTGGGTTTCGATACTGATAAGCGGCGCTAAATGAGCATGAGAAATCATCGGCAATTGGCGTGAATATGGCAGTGTTGATATCGGCACTCAATCGCGTGCTGGCAATGGATCCAGAGGCTGCTGCCCTGATGGGGCCTTTGGATGGGAAACTGCTCGGGGTGTCGCTGGCCGGCATCAATACCCCGGTCTACGCACGAGTTTCGGGTGCTCGCTTCCAGATCGTGGAACAACCGAGCAGAGCGCCAGACCTTGTGATCGAAGGCGGTGTCTTTGATCTTGCGATGCTTGGTGTGACTGCCTCACCAGAGAACGTCATGCGGGATCGCCGCATTACGATGTCCGGGGATGTCGAGCTGGCACGCGCGATGAAAACTTTATTACAGGCGTTTGATCCGGATTGGGAAGAAGCACTATCCCGGATTGTTGGCGACTTTCTGGCCAGAAAAGCAGGTGTCGGTGTGCGAAGCTTGCGTGACTGGTTAGCCACTGCTCGTACGTCAGTCACTGATACGGTTGGTGAGATCCTTACTGAAGAAAAACGCCTGTTGCCCACGCGGCTCCGGTATCAGCAACACCAGGTGGAAGTCGAGCGCTTACGCGATGATGTCGAGCGATTGAGTGTGCGTATCGATCGGCTATCACCCCGAATCCACCGGGTACGGACATCATGACAGGGGTCCGACAGTCTTTCCGTGTATGGCGGATTGTTAACGTGTTGCTTCGTTATGGTTTGGACGAACTGTTGAGCGAGCAGCAAGTATTTCGACAGTACAAAGCGCTGTTGTTCTTTTTCCCGGCGTTCTGGCAGCGTCGGTGCGATGCGTCACGGGGTGCACGCTTCCGTCAAGCCCTGGAGCAATTGGGTCCTATCTTTGTCAAGTTTGGCCAGGTGCTGTCGACTCGCCCGGACCTGCTTCCAGAGGACATCGCGGTGGAGTTAGCGCGTCTACAAGATGACGTACCACCGTTTCCCGGTGAGCAAGCAATCGAGATGATCGAGGCGGCCTACGGTGAGCCGCTTGATGCACATTTCGCTGAGTTTGACCGTCAACCAATCGCTTCGGCGTCAGTGGCGCAAGTGCACCATGCCCTCCTTCTTGACGGAAGTGACGTGGTGGTCAAAGTGCTTCGGCCCGGAATTCAAGCGGTGATCGATCGAGATGTCGAGGTCCTTTATGGGTTGGCGCATTTGGCAGAACGCTTCTGGCCGGAGAGTCGTCGACTGCGGCCTGTTGAGGTGGTTAATGAATACGAAAAGACTCTTCACAATGAGCTCGACTTGATGCGTGAAGCGGCTAACGCTAGCCAGTTGAGACAGAACTTCGAGGGATCAGATTTAATAATGGTGCCGGCCGTTTACTGGGACCACACTCGCCAGACGGTTATGGTCATGGAGCGGGTTTATGGCATTCCCATCCGCGATGTGGCGGCGCTCCATCGAGCCGGTATTGACATGCGTGAACTTGCGTACAACGGGGTAGAGATATTTTTCACTCAAGCGTTTCGGGATGGTTTTTTTCATGCCGATATGCACCCGGGAAATATTTTCGTCAGTGACAAAGGCCAGTATCGAGCCGTCGATTTCGGCATCATGGGCACTCTTGCAGCGAGTGATAAGCGGTACCTGGCAGAAAACCTACTCGCGTTTTTCAATCGGGATTACCGAGCGGTGGCCGAGGCTCACATTCGCGCCGGTTGGGTGCCGGCTGGCACGCGTGCTGATGAGTTTGAGGCTGCGATTCGCACAGTTTGTGAGCCAATCTTTGCTCGCCCCATCAGCGAGATTTCTTTTGGTCGCCTCATTGTTCGCCTGTTTCAAACGGCGCGCCGATTTGATATGCCGGTCCAACCACAGCTCGTGCTTTTGCAAAAGACACTGTTGAACATTGAGGGGCTGGGGCGGCAGTTATATCCGCAACTGGACCTGTGGGAGACCGCGAAGCCATTTCTTGAGGAGTGGATGCGTCAAGAAGTCGGCCCACCTGCCTTGATCAGGCGCATACGCCGCGATTTTCCACGATTGGTGCCTTTGCTGGACGAATTACCAAGCGCGATGGAGACAATGATTCGACGCTATACGCGCCCGGCAGGACCGGCGGAGAATGAAGCTCTCTTAGCGCGAGAAATCGGTCGCCAGGTACGTCGTTTCGAGCGCCGTCTGATGGGTACGTTGGCCGGTATCGTCCTGCTGGGCGCCGGCCTTGTTCAGTTGCGCGGGTCGGTAGGATGGCTAGAGGTACAGCACTCTGCGGGACTGGTGATGCTGGTAGTCGGTGCGCTGGTTATTGGTGTGAATTGGATTCGCCGCAACCGATAACCTCTTTTTTTCAATAGATTAAGCCCTAATACCGTACTGCCCCACTTGGTTTTAAGGGCTTAAATCCTTATACTGTGGGTTGGTTATTTAGCTGGGACCATTACCACAGGTCATCTAATCGGGGACTGTCGTGTTAGAAGCCAGAGACCATCTTATATATCTTTTGTATATTAGATATCTCTAACCCCGACAAACCAGGAGCTAATATGAAACTCACCACTAAGGGTCGGTATGCCGTGACCGCGATGCTGGACCTTGCAATACACCAGTCTCGCCGGCCGGTGACTTTGCAGGACATCGCGACTAACCAAGAAATATCGCTGTCTTATCTTGAACAACTTTTTTCACGGTTGCGACGAGCCGGTCTCGTTAAAGGCACTCGTGGACCTGGCGGTGGTTACCGCTTGGCCAAGGAGATGGACCAGATTTCCGTCGCTGCAATCATCACCGCAGTAGATGAGAAAGTCGACGTTACTCGCTGCGGCGGAAAGACAGATTGTCAAGACGGTGAGCGATGCCTCACACATGAACTGTGGAGCAGCCTCAGCGGGAAAATCTATGAATTTCTCGATGACATTAGTTTAGGCAAGCTCGTTCGTGAGCCGGGGGTTCAGCAGGTTGCCGAGCGGCAGGACAGTCGTCGTCAGGGTAAGGAAGAAAATGTCTCACGCAAGGTGGCGTTCATTCACGACGAGCTCACGCCCACTTAATGACCATAAACGCATGGGGTTGATTGTGTGGTGAGTGACGCTAACAACCAAAACCTAGGATCGAAGTAGATAACATATGAGTTCAGCGACAGCAGAAATTAGCGCTTTAGTGGATCGGGAGTATAGGGAAGGGTTCGTCACGGATATCGAATCTGACACCTTGCCGCCCGGTTTGGACGAGCAGGTCGTTCGTGCGATATCGGCCAAGAAGAACGAGCCTCCTTTCATGCTTGAATGGAGATTAGAGGCGTTCCGTCGATGGCAGACGATGGTAGAGCCAAGTTGGGCACATGTTGATTACCCACCAATCGACTTTCAGGCGATTAGTTACTACTCGGCGCCACGCAGTCCTGAGGATGCACCAAAAAGTTTAGATGAAGTTGATCCCAAGTTACTTGAAACTTACGAGAAGCTCGGCATTCCATTGCAGGAACAAAAAGCGCTGGCTGGAGTGGCGGTTGACGCTGTGTTTGACAGTGTGTCGGTAGCGACTACTTTTAAAGCAAATTTGGCTGAGGCGGGCGTTATTTTCTGTCCATTTTCAGAAGCAGTGCGCGATCACCCTGACTTGGTGAAGCAATATCTCGGCGCTGTGGTGCCGCGGGGCGACAATTACTACGCCGCGTTGAATTCAGCAGTGTTCAGTGACGGATCGTTTGTCTATGTGCCCAAGGGAGTTCGTTGCCCGATGGAGTTGTCGACTTATTTCCGAATCAATGCCATCAACACAGGGCAGTTTGAACGGACGTTGATTGTGGCAGAAGAGGGGAGTTACGTGAGTTATCTCGAAGGCTGTACTGCGCCGATGCGAGACGAAAACCAGTTGCATGCCGCAGTGGTTGAATTGGTGGCGATGGAAGGTGCCGAGATAAAGTACTCAACGGTGCAAAACTGGTATCCCGGGGATGCTGAAGGTCGCGGTGGCATTTACAATTTCGTGACCAAACGGGGTGCTTGCCGTGGCAAGCGGGCCAAGATCTCTTGGACGCAGGTGGAAACCGGTTCGGCGATTACCTGGAAATACCCAAGTGTTTTGCTGGAGGGTGACGAGTCGATTGGCGAGTTCTACTCTGTTGCCCTGACGAATAATCGCCAGCAGGCCGATACCGGTACTAAGATGGTGCATATCGGTTCGAACACTAGCAGCACGATCATTTCCAAAGGTATTTCTGCGGGTCGCGGCCAGAACACTTATCGCGGCTTGGTGAAAATCATCAAAGGAGCTGAAGGGGCGCGGAATTACTCGCAATGTGATTCGCTGTTGATGGGNGACCAATGCGGCGCTCACACCTATCCGTATCTCGAGGTCAAAAACCCAACGGCGATCGTTGAGCATGAGGCAACCACCACTAAGATCGGTGANGACCAGTTGTTTTATTGTCGCCAACGGGGATTGTCCGAAGAGGACGCGATATCAATGATTGTCAACGGCTTCTGTAAAGANGTATTCAAAGAGTTGCCAATGGAGTTTGCGGTAGAAGCCCAGAAGTTACTGGGTATTAGTCTTGAAGGCGCTGTTGGCTGATGTGCTAGCAGCAAGCAACCACTCTTAGCCGGTTCTTTATCTATGCTCAGTATTTCCGACCTAATGGTAGAGGTGGGTGGGAAACCCATTCTCAAAGGCATTAACCTGGATGTCGCGGCGGGCGAAGTGCACGCGATCATGGGACCCAATGGGTCTGGCAAAAGCACCTTGGCAAATGTGCTTGTTGGTCGTGAGGGGTATGACGTGATGCGCGGCAGCGTGACCTACGGTGACCATGATTTGCTCGCCCTGACACCAGAAGAACGCGCCCGCGAAGGGGTGTTCCTTGCTTTTCAATATCCCGTTGAGATTCCTGGAGTGACTAACGTCTATTTGATCAAGGAAGCGGTCAACGCGCAACGCAAACANCGCGGCGAGAGCGAACTGGATGCGATCGACTTCCTAAAACTGGTGCGGCAGAAATTGCAGTTGATTGAAATGAAGGAAGAATTTCTGCATCGCCCGGTTAACTACGGNTTTTCTGGTGGTGAGAAAAAGCGTAACGAAATTTTCCAGATGGCGATGATTGAACCACGACTGGCTATTCTTGATGAGACCGATTCTGGGCTTGATATTGACGCGCTGAAAGTCGTTGCCAGCGGCGTTAATGCTTTGCGCCAGAGCGATCGTTCGATCTTGCTGGTGACTCATTATCAACGGCTACTGGATTACATTGAGCCTGACCATGTCCATGTGTTATCTGATGGTCGTTTCGTGAAGTCAGGCGATAAGCATCTCGCGCGCGAACTTGAAGAGCATGGTTATGGTTGGCTAGAGGAACAGGCCGATAGTGGCGCTGGCCATTCGGTAGCCTAGTTCAATGACAGCACAAGCAGTGGGTGATTACCTCGCCGCACAGCAGCGGCTCGAGTCGAAGTTGCCTGCGCCTGACTTGCCGTGGCTGGTGGAACTGCGCGACGGGGGCGTCGAGCGGCTTCGGGATGCAGGATTCCCCAGCCTTCGCGACGAAGATTGGCGTTACACCAACGTTCAGTCGTTGCTGAAAAAGCCCTTCGAGATGGGACCGATCGGCCCGTGCGATGTGGATGCTGCTTTTGTTGCTCGCACGGCAATTCCCTCTTTGGAGTGTTATCGGGTCGTGGTGGTGAATGGGATTCCAATTCCGCACTTGTCCGATGTCACCCTGGTGCCAGATGGACTCCGTGTGAGCAGTCTGGCTGACTTGCTGGTTTCCGATCCCAGTCGGTTAGAGCCTTACCTTGGTAAGAATCTAGTGCCTGATCCACACGGATTTACCGCGATGAATTCGGCGTTTCTCGGTAACGGTTTGGTCGTAGAGATCGCGCCCGGCCAGGTCTTCGATAAACCGCTTGAGATTGTATTTGTTGCAAGTGCCGCGACTGAATCTACGATGGCGCAGCCACGCAATCTGGTGGTGGCTGGAAAGGGCTCACGGCTGCAGGTGTTGGTACGATACGTTGCTATCGGTGCTCAGCGGACACTGACAAATGTGGTGACAGAGGTGATCGTCGATGCTGATGCACACCTTACCTTGTACCAGCTACAGGAGGAGAGCAAGAACAGTTTCCACATCGGTGGTCTGTTTGCCAAGCTGGGGCGCGGCAGTCGGTTCGATGCTTTTGCAATAACCCTTGCCGGAGAATTGGTGCGCAACGATGTGAGGGTTGATCTCGATGGTGCGGGGGCTGAGGTCAATTTGCGCGGCCTGTACTTGGCTCGCGGCCGCCAGCATATCGATAACCACACTCAGATTTTCCACAATGAACCGGGCTGTATCAGTCACGAGCATTACAAAGGCGTGCTTGATGATCGAGCGCGCGCGGTGTTTCATGGTCGTATCGTTGTGCAGCCGGATGCGCAGAAAACAGTGTCCGAACAGAGCAATCAGAATCTTTTGCTTTCCCGCGATGCTGAAATCGACACGAAACCGCAACTTGAAATCTATGCGGATGATGTCAAGTGCGCGCATGGGGCTACCGTCGGGCAATTGGACAAGGATGCGCTGTTTTACCTGCGCTCTCGGGGGATTGCCGAGGAAGCGGCGAAGCGATTATTAATTAAGGCGTTTGCAAGCGATGTATTGCTCGCGGTCTCGCCAGACTCCCTGCGAGAACACCTCCTCACGCGCGTCGAGATGATGTTGACAGACTGACCGACCGATCAATTCCATTGGCTAAGACGTTGCAAAGCGATAAATCAATGACATCGGTAGCGCTCGATGTGGACTCGGTGCGCGCCGATTTTCCGATACTCAAACAACAGATTCATGGACGGCCATTGGTTTATCTGGACAGTGGCGCAAGCGCGCAAAAACCCGAGGTCGTGACTCAGGCGGTGAGCGATTACTATCGGCGCGATCATTCCAACGTACACCGCGGGGTGCATACGCTCAGCCAGCGGGCCACGGCAGCCTATGAAGCAGTTCGTGAGAAGGTCTGCACGCTCCTTAATGCTGCACGGATCAGCGAGATCATCTATGTCAGTGGCACGACTGCTGCAATTAATCTTGTCGCCCAGACNTATGGTCGCGCCAACCTATCANTCGGTAGTGANGTNCTAGTGACTGAAATGGAGCACCACGCGAATATCGTNCCGTGGCAGATCGCTTGTGAGTTAAGTGGCGCNACATTAAAGGTCGTTCCTTTNCATGATAACGGCGTCCTNGACCTGGATCAGTATCGAACGATGTTGTCTGATAACACTCGCATTGTTGCGGTGACGCACGTCTCCAACGCGCTGGGTACGATCAATCCTATGACTGAGATGATCCGTCTGGCACACGACGCCGGTGCGGTGGTGTTGGTCGATGGCGCACAGGCGGTGCCCCACATGGCAGTTGATGTACAGGCGCTCGATTGCGACTTCTACGCGTTTTCNGCGCACAAGCTATATGGACCCACAGGGTTTGGAATCCTGTATGGAAAGGAATCGCTACTCGAGGCAATGCCGCCTTGGCAGGGTGGGGGAGACATGATCAAACAGGTGCGTTTCGCGCAGACCACCTACAATGATCTGCCCTATAAGTTTGAAGCCGGTACACCGCACATCGCGGGGGCGGTCGGACTTGGCGCTGCGATTGACTACGTCAGCGGACACGGACTGGGCCAGATTGCCGCGCATGAGAGGGCGCTGCTGGATTATGCTCAGGCTCAAGCCAGCGCGGTGTCCGGGTTGCGGGTCTTCGGGACCGCTCCTGATAAAGCTGCCGTGCTGTCATTTGCGCTTGACGGTATTCATGCTCACGATGTAGGTACNGTGCTTGACCATGAGGGTGTTGCNGTGCGNGCCGGGCACCATTGTGCGATGCCCGTGATGGAGCATTTCGGTGTTGCCGCGACCGTGCGTGCTTCGTTCGGGATGTACAACAACTATGATGATGTTGATGCGCTGTTGGCCGGCATTGCACGAACCAAGGATTTGATGAGCGCATGACTGACTTGAGAGAGCTCTACCAAACCGTAATTTTGGACCACAACCGGCACCCGAGAAATTTTCGCATGCCACAGTGCCACAACCATAAAGCGCAAGGCGTCAATCCGTTGTGTGGTGACGAAGTCCAGATTTACCTACAGTTAAACGAGGCAGGNATCATTGAGGACATTAGTTTTCAGGGCCGAGGTTGCGCAATTTCTACCGCATCGGCTTCGATCATGACNGAGACTCTCAAGGGAAGAAGCGCCGACGAAGCAGANANCTATTTTTCNGCCTTCCATCAACTGGTGACCGGTGAGGGNGGGCGCNCTGCNGCGGAGCTGGATTTTTCAAAACTCGANGTNCTGGGCGGTGTAGCNGCGTATCCCGCNCGGGTAAAGTGCGCNACGNTGGCGTGGCACACTGTTCAGGCGGCGCTTCACCAGAACAACGAAAAGATTACAACCGAATAACGAGGGCTATACACCGATGGAGAACGCNGACAAGTTGGATGAATTTGGGCAAGCGTTTGTTGCCTCGCCCGGCGAGCCGGATCGGCTACCTGATTCGATTGATGCTGGCGAAGAGACGGGCCCTGATGTGCGTGGTGGTGGTGAGCCGGTCCTGCGGGGCCAGGTGATCAACGCCATAAAGGAAGTTTATGATCCAGAAATTCCGGTCAATGTTTACGATCTTGGGTTGATCTACCGAATCGAAATCGACGAGTCGAATCATGTCGAGGTGGAGATGACATTAACCTCGCCTAATTGTCCGGTTGCTGAGAGTTTGCCGGGGTGGGTAGAGAATGCCGCNAAAGGAGTGACGGGAATCACCGGTGTCGAGGTGGACTTGGTGTTCGACCCACCTTGGGATCAAGAGCGAATGACCGAAGCCGCACGGCTTGAACTGGGTATGTTTTAGGCGTAATGGCGGAGTGGGTCGACGTGGCGTCAGTTGGCGATATTGAGAGCCGTCAAGGTGTGATCGTGGAGGTAGACGGGACATCGGTGGTGATTTTCAATCTTGACGGTGAATACTATGCGTTGGAGGACGTTTGCACACACGATGGNGCCGAGATTGCTAGCGGTTGCCTGGTGGGTGATGCAATCGAGTGTCCTCGGCACGGAGCTCGTTTCGATATTCGCACAGGGGCAGTTGAGGCTCCACCNGCCTACGAGCCATTGCAAACCTTTCCAATACGGATCAACANTGGTGTGATTCAGGTGTGTGACGATCGTTGGGACTGAAGTCTGTAAACTGCAGTGGTACGCAATGCTTCTGGGTTTATAACAAGGCAAGTGATGACGGACAAACTCTATATAAAGACCTTCGGTTGCCAGATGAACGAGTATGACTCGGACCGTGTCGCCGATCTTCTGCAGGATTCACATGGCATGGTGCTGACCGATGATCCTGAAGAGGCCAATGTGTTGCTCCTTAACACCTGTTCCATCCGCGAAAAAGCTCAAGAAAAAGTGTTTTCGCAGTTGGGGCGATGGCAGGAATTAAAACGCGAACGTGCGGATTTGATTATCGGGGTTGGTGGCTGTGTTGCAAGTCAGGAGGGAGATCAGATTCTCAAGCGTGCACCCTATGTCGACCTGGTGTTCGGGCCCCAGACTTGTCATCGCCTGCCGCAGTTACTTGAGAGAGCACGCGCCGCGCGAAAGCCGCAGATTGATGTCAGTTTTCCTGGCATCGAAAAGTTTGACAACCTGCCTATCCCCGGATCTCGGGGTGCACGGGCGTTTGTTTCGGTGATGGAGGGGTGTAGTAAATACTGTACTTTCTGTGTTGTGCCTTATACCCGTGGTGAGGAGTTCAGTCGTACTTTTGACGACGTCATCACGGAGGTTTTTGAACTTGCCCAAAACGGTGTACGCGAGGTAACTCTACTGGGCCAAAATGTTAATGCCTACACTGGTAGACGGCATAACGGCGATCTCGTGGACTTCGCAGAATTGTTGCATTATGTTGCCGCTGTCGAGGGTATTGAGCGGATTCGATATATCACTTCCCACCCGATAGATTTTTCCGAAGCACTGATCGACGCGTATGCAAGGTTGCCCGCATTAGTGAGTCATCTGCATTTACCGGTACAAAGTGGATCTGATCGGATTCTCAAGTTGATGAAACGTCAGTACAGTGTGGCGGACTACGAGTCTATTGTGCATCGGTTACGCGAGCGCCGACCTGATTTGTCCTTATCGTCTGATTTCATTATCGGTTTTCCTGGGGAAACTGAAGAAGACTTTGAAGCGACTGTTTCATTGATTGACCGTATTGGTTTTGATCAGTCTTTTAGTTTTATCTACAGTGCGCGACCGGGTACTCCGGCGGCAGATCTAACTGATGGGATTACCCATGCGGAAAAGCAGCGTCGTCTGGCGATTGTCCAGCAACGTTTGAGGGCTTCCGCGCAACAGGCCAGTCGCGCTATGGTCGGAACAGAGCAACGCATCCTAGTGGATGGATATGCCCGCAGGAATCCAAACCAGTTATCAGGACGTACCGAAAACAACCGTGTGGTTAATTTCGACGGGCCGGCAGATTTATTGCAGCATTTTGTTGATGTCCATATCACGGAAGCGTTGCCGAATTCTCTCCGTGCTCGGTTGGTTGCCAACCGAGCAAATGATTTTGCTATGATCAGCGAAGGTTCGGCGAGGGTGCCCAGCTACACTTGAAAACCGTCACGACTCCAGAAACACTTCAGCTGACCCCAGAGGATAATCGACGCCTCGCTGGGTTGTGCGGCCAAAACAATACTCACCTCAAACAGATCGAAGCACGTTTTGACGTCAAGATCTCCCACCGCGGGCATTTATTTCTGATTGACGGTGAAGCAGATAACGTAGGTAACGCACGCAACGTACTCCAAGCGCTTTATGATGACACTCGCGATGACGTCGTTCTGAGCAATGAGAACGTACACATGAGGATTTCACAACTGCCCAATGACGAT
>PAWW01000065.1 GCA_002714255.1 Acidiferrobacteraceae bacterium | reverse complement strand
CCAAGGGCGATGGTGAAGCGGTTAGTCGGGCGTTCCGGCTTGCGTTCGGTCGTGTGCCGAACAAGGCCGAGGCTGGTGATGCCCTGCAACTTTGGAAGGAAACGACTGAAGAGCAAGCCAAGCGCAATCCTAAACCCCGCACGTATCCGACCGAGGTGGTTCGTTCGGCAAACGAGGAGAATACCGGCCAGACGTTTACATTTGTGGAGAAACTTTTTGAGTATCAGGATTACCAGCCAGACCTTCAACCGCATCAGGTCGATGCGCGAACACGTGGTTTCGCTGACCTGTGTTTGGCTTTGCTCAATGCAAATGAATTTTTGTACGTTTATTAGGAAATTGAAAAGCATCATCACAGTTTTGTTTTGTTTGAGTGTTTCTTTGATGGGGGCGAAGATTAAGCCGAACATCATCTTTATCTTTATCGATGACCAGGGGTACTACGATCTGGGTTGTTATGGCGCGGCGGAGGTCAAGACACCGCGGATCGATGCGATGGCGAAGGCGGGAACACGGTTTACCGACTACTACGCAGCGGCTCCGATTTGCAGCCCGTCACGCGCGGGCCTGTTGACCGGGTGTTACCCGCGCCGGGTCGGCAACCACATTTGGGTGCATCGCGCCGATTCGCGATCGGGCATTCATACCGACGAATTGACGATTGCCGAGTTGCTGAAGGCGGGCGGCTACGCCACCGCCTGCATCGGCAAATGGCATCTTGGGTTTCACGAGCCATTTCTGCCGCGCAATCAGGGGTTCGATCACTATTTCGGCCTGCTGCACAATCTTGACCCGGTTGAGATTGTCTATTTCGAGGATAAAGGTGGTGTCCCCCTGATGCGAAATGACAAGGTCGTTAAGCGCCCGGCCGATCCCGCGGAATTGACAAAGCTTTACACCGACGAGGCCATTCAATTTATCGAGAAAAACAGGAAAGGCCCGTTCTTTCTCTATCTGCCGCATACCATGCTTCATAATCCGCTGGGTGTGAGCAAAGAATTCAAGGGAAGCTCAGACTGGGGCGAATACGGCGATGCCATTCAGGAACTCGATTACAATGTTGGCCGCATCTTTGATTCGCTCAAGCGTCTGGGTATTGATGACAACACGATCGTAGTCTACGCCTCGGACAACGGGCGCGGGCCGGGTCGCACGCCGCAACAGAAGATTCGCGGACGCAAGCTCTCGACCTACGAAGGCGGCATTCGCGTGCCCGCAATCGCGTGGGGGCCGGGACTGGGATTGCAGGCGGGCAAGGAATCACCGGCGGTCGTGCGCGCGATGGACTGGTATCCCACGCTCGCCACCTTCGCGGGCATCAAGGTTCCCGAGGGTCGGGTGATTGACGGGCGCGACATCAGCCCGCTCTTGAAGGGTGATACCAAGGTCGTGCCGCCTCCGGGAATGAAAAAATCGCTCAACGCATCAGTCCCGCTTCGTCGTCGGTGGGATCCGCCCGGTGAGTGGAAGCCCTTGATTCATCGCAACGAATACAACGACGCATTTTTCTATCACGGCAGCCAGGGCGCACTGGCCGCGGTGCGCTGGCGCAATTGGAAACTGTATTTGAATCCGAGTCTTCAGCTCTATGACCTTGGCAAAGACTCCGGGGAGTCGAAGCTCGCGCGCAATCGAGAAATTATCCGCAAGCTGCGTGGCATGGCGATTATGTTTCAGGAAGAAATGCGGCTCGACGCTCGTCCGGGGGGAGAAGCTCCACCTCAACCTCGCACCGACGGGCAAAATCTAATACAGCGCCACCAAGTAAAAAAGCCATGAATCGCCGTGATTTTCTATACGGGCTCAATGCCAGTCTTGGCAGTGTTGCTTTCACTTCGATGTTGGCTCAGTCCGCTCGAGCGGCGAGCGGGAAGCAGCCCCATTTTCCGTTGGCCAAGGCCAAGCATTGCATCTTCCTTTACATGGAAGGCGGGCCTTCCCACATTGATACATTTGACCCGAAGGCCAAGCTTGAGGAGTTGCACCTCNAGGAGTTTAACCGNTCGGGTGAAGAGCAAAGTGCAATGAGTTCGGGCAAGCGGTACTATGTGAAGAGTCCGTTTGAGTTCCGCAAAGCCGGGCAGAGCGGGGCGGACATGAACAAGCTCTGGAAAAACCTGGCCGAGGTGGCCGATGACTTGTGTTTTTATCGTGGGCTGCAAGTGGAGTCGGTGAATCACCCCACGGCAAACTACCATGTGAACACAGGCAACCGTTTCGGCGGCGACCCAGCCATTGGTGCCTGGGTAAATTACGGTTTGGGAACTGAGAATACTGACCTGCCCGGTTTTGTTGTGTTGCCCGAGTTGTCNCATCCACAGGGGGGTCCGTCAAATTGGGCAAACGGATTTTTGCCNACAAGTTATCAGGCCACGGCATTGCGGCCGAAAGGGTCACCNCTGCTNGATATCCATCCNCCAGCCGGGGTAACACGCACTCAACAACGCCGTAATCTCGACTTCCTGGCCAAGCTTAATGACCGGCACGCCAAGCGGCATCCGCAACACGAAGAATTGACGGCCCGCATGCGCAATTACGAGCTGGCTTTCCGCATGCAAATGCAGGTNCCAGAAATTGTGAACATCGATAAAGAAACCGAGCAAACCAAGGCGATGTACGGTNTCGGNAANGAGCCNACNGATAATTTTGCCCGCCGCTGCCTGCTCGCCCGCAAGCTGGTGGAGAAGGGCGTNCGGTTCGTNCAGCTCTATGCCAGCACCTGGGACAGTCACGATTACATTGCCAAGGCACANGCCTCGCGNATTCACAACGTGGANCAACCCATCGCNGCCTTGATCAAGGACCTCAAGCAACGNGATTTGCTNGATGAGACGCTGATCGTNTGGATGGGTGANTTTGGCCGGACNCCCGACAATGGAATTCGNGGCGGNATCAAATACGGTCGTGACCACAANCCCAANGCNATGAATATCTGGCTGGCTGGNGGTGGCGTTAAGGCTGGNCANACNATAGGCGCNACNGATGAGATTGGNGCCAANGCNGTNGANGTGGTNCANCCNCTGCGTGATTTGCANGTNACCCTGCTGCNNNTACTTGGNTTGGATGANAACAAGCTCACCTANTTNCACGCCGGTCGNTACAAGCANCTCAGTCAATTNGGNGGCAANGTCATCAAGGAATTGATTGCCTAAACCACCGGGCNCCCGTTAAATNGGCGNCGATTATTTCNGCCATGAAAACCATCACTGCCAGTTTGCTTTTCTTATTGGGCCTAGCCACCGCGCAGGCGGTGGGCAAGGACGGGTTTGTTTCCATCTTCGACGGCAAGACACTCAAGGGCTGGGAGGCGACACCTGCGAAGACTGCACCGGCGTGGACAGTNCGGGACGGCATGATTGTGGGTGATGGCGACAAGGGGCGGGGTTATCTCACATACAGCCCAAACAAGAACGTGGCCGATCTTGAGATGAAGTTCAGCTACCGGTTCCCCGATAAGGGCAACAGTGGGGTAAGTATCCGCGCCATTGTCGACAAAACCCGTAAACGCGATTTTCAAAGTTATCATGCGGACCTGGGTCATCTCGGTATAGGCAAAAACGTGATGGGGGCTTGGGACTTTCATACTCCCGGGCGCAAAGAGCACCGCTGCTTTCGTGGTGACAGGCTGGTGATTGGTGAGGATGATAAACCCACTATTACACCCATTGAGGATGCGCTAAGCGCGGATGATATTAAGAAGGGCGGTTGGAACTCCGTATACATCATCGCCAAGGGCAACAACTTCAAGCTCTACATTAATGGTAAACTTTCCAGTGAATTCACTGAGCACCTTCCACGGGCTAAACGTCTTAAGAATGGCATGATTCAGCTTCAACTTCATGACCCGGGCATGATTGTCTACTTCAAGGACCTCAAGCTAAAGGTCTTGAAATAGAGTCCATAAACGTGTTAATGGGTGGTACGGTTTATGAAGGTCATTGCAATTCTTTTGCTTTTTTTTGTCTGTAAGGTTTCTCTACAAGCAGATGCCAAGCAGGAAGGAGAGCGTTTGTTTACCCTTAAGGTCCGTTCAGTCTTAAGCAGTAAATGTTTTGCGTGTCATGGTGAGGATTCTGAGAAGATCAAGGGGGAACTGAACCTTACTTCGCGGACTGGTTTGCTCAAGGGCGGCGAAAGCCAAGAACCTTCACTTGTTCCCGGTCAACCATCAAAGAGTCCATTTTATTTGGCGGCCACTCGTCAGCACGAGGATGATTGGGCTGTCATGCCTCCCAAGGAGAACGATAAGCTTTCAGCTACACAACTTTCTGCACTAAAGCGTTGGGTTGAACTCGGTGCACATTGGCCGGATGTAAAGACACAGGCGCGTTATATTGCCGAGGAACGCGCCAAGCCGGTTACCTCTGAAGGGATCCTGGTTGAGACAAGTGGCGGGCTTTCTGATGACTGGACATACCGCCGTTACAAACCACAGGACGTTTGGGCATTCCAGCCGGTTGTTAAACCTAAACAGCCGGCAGGTGCGGATAATCCCGTGGATGCCTTTATCGGGCGCAAACTTAAGGCGGCGGGATTTGCACCGGCTCCTCAGGCGGATTTTCGTTCCCTAGTAAAACGAGCCTACTACGATCTCACTGGGCTACCTCCCACTCCTTTCCAGATTTATCAATTTCGTCTTCAGTGGGACAAGGATTCGGGTAGTGCTTGGAATGAGCTCATTGATGAGCTGCTGGCTAGTCCGCACTATGGCGAGCGCTGGGGGCAGCATTGGCTGGATGTCGCCCGCTACGCTGACACAGGCGGCTATTCAAACGACTACGAACGNTCCAACGCCTGGCGCTATCGCGACTACGTCATACGCGCCTTNAATNNCGACAAGCCGTACAGCGAGTTTGTTATCGAGCAAATTGCNGGCGATGAACTGTGGGAACAGCAATCGGAGGGGAATCGCAATCCNGAGCTGCTNGTGGCCGTCTCNTTCCTTCGCATGGGCCCGTGGGATCCGGCGATGACACTCGCCCCGCAGGCGCGACAGATTTATCTCGATGACGTCGTCAACGCCGTTGGCCAGACATTCCTNAGCACGACCATGCGCTGTTTCAAGTGTCACGATCACAAGTTTGATCCGCTGCCCACGCGCGANTACTACCGCATGTACGCCGCCTTCGCCGGCACTCAATTGGCCGAGCGNCCAGCACCGTTTCTTAAGAGCGAAAATATCATCGGTCTGAAGGAAGGCCGCGNTGCCACGCAACGGTTGCTCAAGTTTGCCACGGAAAAACACAACGCGCTTTACAATAAACAGGAGTCCGCCGCGCGAAAATGGTTTGAGGAACACGGTAAGAAGTACCTCAACGAGAATGCTCGCAAGGATTTGCCTGTTNAGGAGAAGCCACCGCGCCACGTGGGCCTCACGCCAGAGGAGCAGGGTCGCAAAAAAGTACGCCGGCAGGANGAGTGGATTTGGAAACGCCGACTGGAACGCTACCANCCGATNGTGCAGGGCGTGTACAATGGTTCGACNCCCAAGAGCCTTAACGCGCGCTCCATGCGTCTTCCCAAGAAGTCCGGACAAAAGATCCTGCCAGCAAGTCGTATTTTATTGGGGGGTGCCTTGGAATCACCGGGGGCGGAGGTCACTCCGGGTGTGTTGAGTGCCCTAGCTGTCCCGGTATCGACAAAGAATCCTGATCCCTACGAGATTTCCGACCAGTTCCAGGGCCGTCGGCTTGCCCTGGCCAAGTGGATTGTCGACCCGAGAAACCCGTTAACAGCCCGTTCTGTTGTCAACCGCGTCTGGCAGCATCATTTTGGTAAACCGCTGGCCGGTAACCCCAACAACTTCGGCTCCAAAGGCGCCAAGCCGACTCACCTGGGATTGCTTGACTGGCTCGCAGCCGATTTCATGGAACACGGCTGGAAGCTCAAGCGACTCCACCGGATGATTATGTTCTCAGCCACCTACCGCCAAAGCGGGAGTCACCCCAGGTTAGATAAGTTGAAAAATGAAGATCCGGACAATTCTCTCTTTGCCTATCATCTGCCTCGCCGTCTTACGGCTGAAGAAATGCGTGATAGTTTGCTGGTCGCTACGGGGGAACTTAGCCATGTTCAGGGTGGGTTTCCAGTGATGCCTGAGATTAACATGGAGGTTGCGCTGCAGCCCCGCATGATTCAGTTCTCCCTCTCGCCGGCCTACCAGCCTTCACGTACGCCGGATGAACGCAATCGGCGCACGATCTATGCATACCGGGTTCGTGGCCAGGCCGATCCTTTCCTGGAGCTGTTCAACCAGCCCAACCCCAATGACTCCTGTGAGGAGCGTGACTCAGCGGCGGTTACTCCGCAGGCTTTTACGTTACTCAACAGTCAGGTTATGAGTGATCGCGCCATCGCCTTGGCCCTGCGTGCGGAAAAGGAATCGGACACGCTGCATATGCAGGTCAAACGCGTAGTGCAACTAGCCTTCGGCCGTGTGCCGGATAAGGTGGAGTGGGGGCGGCTTGAGCAGTACGTGATTAGAATGCAGGGTTACCATGCAAAGCATCAGCCTCAGAAAGTGGAATACCCCAAGTCCATTACACGTTCGTTGGTGGAGGAGCTGACAGGTCAACCTTTTGACTATGAGGAGATTCTCCCTGTCTTTGAGGGTTATGTGCCCGACAAAAAACCGGCTGACGTAAACGGCTTTACACGCGCACTCGCTGATTTGTGCCTGTTACTTTTCAATTCCAACGAATTCATTTATATTTACTGATATGAACGCGCCATTCTCCCCAAACACAGCCTCCCTGCGTCGTCGCGATTTCCTTTATGGGCTCGGTTCATCATTGGGCTCGGTGGCGATGACCGACCTGTTGGCCAAAGAGACCGCCGGAGCATTGGCTCCAAAGAAGCCGATGCACACGCCTAAGGCCAAGGCGGTGATTATGCTCTTCATGGAAGGTGGGCCGAGTCAGGTGGACACATTTGATCCGAAGCCAGCGCTCAGTGCGAAACACAAACTGGAATCAAAGCGAACGGCGGGTTTAGCAAATGGATTCCGTTTTTATGTCGGCAGTCCGTTCAAGTCGCGCAAGGTCGGCCAGTCGGGGTTGGACATGAGCGACCAGTGGGTCCACTTGCCCGAGGTGGCCGATGAACTTTGCAACTACCGTGGATGTCAGGCCGAGTCTCTGAACCATCCTGAGGCGCTTTTCCATATGAACACCGGCAGTCGCCTGGGAGGCGACCCGGCTTTGGGTTCATGGATCAATTACGGGCTCGGAACGGAGAATCAAAACCTCCCCGGCTACGTGGTGATGACCGAGTTGGCCATGCCACAGGGCGGTTCACGCAATTGGAGCAACGGCTTTTTGCCTGCGCATTATCAGGGCACGCGGCTGCGGTCGAGCGGTTCACCGATCCTTGATTTGCAAGCACCCAAGCACAAGACCCGTGATCATCAGCGCAAGGCACTTGATGAGCTGGCTTTTCTTAATCAACGCCACGCCGCGAGGCATCCNGANCACGCCGANCTCNCCGCACGCATGGNNAGNTACGANNTGGCNTACCGCATGCANATGGAAGTGCCNGGNGTCATNGATCTNAAGAGNGANNCNNAANNCGTACNNGANGCNTACGGNATGAATCAGANGGANACNGCGGANTTNGGNCGNCANTGCCTGATGGCCCGNCGNCTTGTNGAGAAGGGNGTNCGTTTNGTGCANATNTTTTCGGGCGGCTGGGANAGCCACGATTATCTTGANCGCGGNCATTCTTCTNGGATCAAGAGTGTGGACAAACCANTGACTGCCCTGATCAAGGACCTNAAAGANAAGGGGATGCTTGAGGACACGTTGGTCGTGTGGACCGGTGAATTCGGCCGCACCCCGGACAACAACCGTCGCGGCGGCGTTTACGCGCTCGGCCGGGGGCACAACATCGATGCCATGACGATGCTCATGGCTGGCGGTGGTGTGAAGAAGGGGTCGATCGTGGGTTCGACCGATGAAATCGGCGCGGAAGCNGCCGAAGTNGTCCATCCAATCCGCGATCTACATGTCACGCTGCTGCACCTGCTTGGGCTTAANGACAACAAGCTCACCTACTTCCACGCCGGCCGTTACAAGCAATTGAGCCAGTTTGGAGGGAAGGTGATTAAGGAGTTGGTTGCGTAAGAGGAGGTGTAATCATGAACAATTTNATANCTTCCCACATTGGAAACTTCATTCAAATCATCCGTTAAGGAGTGANCATTTTTTTTAAAATCTCGTGTTTTNTGNGTNTCNTGTTCACTGGGGTGTCTGTCTGGGCCAAGCCGGAGGCGTTGCACTCCTTTTTGGAAAACCATTGTTTCGACTGCCACGATCAGAAGATGCAGAAAGGAAACTTGGATTTGGAATCGCTTGACTTCGAANTGGGCAACAGNGNGTCGTATGACGCGTGGGTGCTGGTTCATGACAAGGTGCAGAACGGTGAAATGCCACCGAAGAAAAAGCGCCGCCCGAAGCAAGATGAATTAGCGNCTTTTTTCAGGTCTCTTTCACCCGTTCTTAGTCAAGCGGCNCAGAATCGCGTGGCCAAGTTCGGCCGCGCCACGGTGCGCCGTTTGAACCGGTTTGAGTTTGAGAATTCGCTTCGCGATCGACTGTCAGCACCCTGGCTGTTGGTGGCCGACATGTTGCCTGAGGATGGAACGGCACATTTATTCAACAAAGTTGGTGAGCGGCTCGATATGTCGCACGTGCAAATTTCAAAATTCTACGAGGTTGCGGAATATGCAGTTTGGGTGGCTCTGCAGACGGTGGCACATGAATCGCGTACGCAAAAATTTTATGCCCGGGAAGAGGGGGGAATGATCAGCGCGCTGCGCTGGAAACCGAATATCCAGACGGCTGCCACTCGTGCGTCGATCCCCCTACTCGGCACCATCCCACAGCCAGAAATAATTCGGGGTAATCAGCCCGTAACCGTGGGGCCATCGAATCCCGAGGTGCGCGAGCGAGAGGCAGTCGGCTTTGTTTCCGGGACATATACAGCGACGACCAAGTATGACTTTACCCGGGTGCGAGTGCCGATCGATGGGCGGTATAAGATCCGAATGAAGACGTATACGTTTCTCGCGGGCCCAAACGGTGCGAGTGGTGGTAACGACCACGGGTTGACGGGAGGCGACAAAGCGTGGTGGAGACCCAGTCGGACGTTGGCGTTTCCCGGCATCCGCAGCGAGCCGATCACACTCTATTCCGTATCGCGCAACGGCGACAGTCGATGGCTTGCAGTCTATGATTCGTTCCCGGAGCCAAGCATCTCGGAGTGCGAGGTGGTATTGAAAAAGAACGACATCATTCGGCCGGATGCCACTCGGTTGGTGCGCACCCGGCCCGGTTGGAGCGGCAACGCCAACGCGATCCCCGAAGGCGTCCCCGGTTTCGCATTGAACTGGCTGGAGTTGGAAGGTCCCCTGCACGACGAATGGCCACCAGCGAGTTTCCGTGCCGTGGCTGGCGATATGCCATTCAAGCTCGACGGCGGACGAGTATCTTTGTTGCCATTGGAGGCTAAACGGGATGCCCGCAAGCTGTTGCTTAGTTTCATGAAACGCATGTTTCGTCGGCCGATTGAAGACTCGGAAGCGGAACCCTACCTCGCTATATTTGAGCGCAGCCAAATGCTGGGGCAGGATTTCACCAGCTCAATCGTTGCCGCGTGCGCAGCGATTTTGTGCTCGTCTGATTTTCTGTTTCTCGATGCCAACCCGGGGCCGCTTGGCCAAGGGGAAATTGCCTCGCGACTCTCGTTTTTCCTGTGGAACAGTCCGCCTGATATGGCGCTCATGAAGGTGCAAAACTTGGCCAAACCGGAGACTTTGCACGAGGAAACGGAGCGCCTACTCAACGATGCCAAGTTGGCCAGATTTGTGAATCCGTTTCTCGATTATTGGCTTGATTTGCGAGATATCCTAGCCAACGCCCCGGACGCAGTGCTGTATCCAAACTACTACCTTGACGACGAATTGACTGAAGCTTCAGTATTCGAAACACGCGCTTTTTTTAATGAGTTGATCACGGGGAATCTGCCAGCGCGAAATGTGGTTGACTCCGACTTCTCCTTTGTGAACGAGCGCCTGGCTAAACTGTACCAACTGGAGCCATTTGAGGGGATCAAGCTGCGCAAGGTGGCGATACCGGAAGAATCATTACGGGGCGGCTTATTAACGCAGGCAAGTGTGCTTAGAGTGACTGCGAACGGCACCACGACCTCGCCGGTTGTNCGCGGCGCTTGGGTGATGGAGAGGATTATGGGAGTTCATATTCCNTCNCCGCCATCGGGGGTTGAGGCGATCACACCGGANACTCGCGGCGCAACGACCATTCGNGAGCAACTCNACATGCATCGTGANGCAGAGTCCTGTGCGGNTTGCCATCGCAAGTTTGACCCAGTCGGCTTTGCTTTGGAGAGTTTTGATGTGGCAGGAGGATGGCGCGATCGTTACCGCTCTTTGGGAAAAAAGGGCGACCGTATAAAGGGAATAGGTAAAAACGGACACGCATTCAAATTCCGACTGGCCAAGCCAATTGATTGCTCGGGAAAGTTGGAAAATGGTCAATCATTCAAAAACATTTCAGAATTAAAACGGTTACTGTTGAACGACGAGCGGGCGATTGCGCGAAACCTGGTTAATCGGTTGGTAGTATACGCGACCGGCGCGCCTGTGACATTTGGTGATCGCGCGGCGGTTGAGACGATTCTTGACCAGTGCGCATACAATAATTACGGAGTGCGATCGCTCATACACGGGATCATTCAAAGTGAATTATTTCTTCACAAATGATGCAACAACCAGCGTTGCATTCCATGCCAAAGATAGTAAAATCTGAACAGACGTGAAGGGGCCGCACATCGCCGATTGTCGCACATTGAACCGCCGCACATTCTTGCGTGGAGCCGGCGTGGCAATGGCNCTGCCTTTGTTGGAGGCGATGACGCCGGTTTTTGCACGCGCNNGGCAANCGAAGTCTCCANGGCGATTTTTCGCTNTTTGCAACAACCTCGGTCTGTTANCGGATCGATTCTTTCNTGCTGAAAGTGGACGNNATTACNAGTTGTCGCCGTACCTTAATTTACTGCGGAAGCATCGGGACGATTTCACGGTCTTGAGCGGTGTGTCGCACCCTGGCGTGGACGGTTCTCACTCGTCGGATATCTCGTTTCTTACCTGCGCTCCGCACCCAGGGGGAGGTGGTTTTAGGAACTCCATCTCTCTTGATCAATTTATCGCCGGGAAAATTGGCCACCTAACACGGTTCCCGTCGCTTACGCTCGGTGTCAACGCAAACGTAGGTCGACGCAGCCTGTCATGGACCGATGCCGGAGTGCTGATCCCCTGTGAAAACAGCGCCTCGTCGGTTTATCGCAAATTATTTTTGCAAGGCTCGGAAGATGAGGTTGAGAGGCAGATGCGAAAACTGCAGTTGGGCGAGAGTATAATGGACACTCTAGCGCAGGAGTCTAAGACGCTGGCGCGACGGCTAAGTGCTGCAGACCGCGATCGGCTTGAACAGTACACAACGGCGGTGCGCGATGCCGAGCAGCGTCTCGTTATGGCCCGCGCTTGGGAGCGCAAACCGAAGCCGCCCCCTCCAGTCGGCATGCCTTCTGATCCCTCCAACCGCAACGCCTTTATGCAGATGACCCGCCTGATGTACCAGATGGTGAAGCTGGCGTTTCAGACTGATTCTACCCGGAGCATCACCCTT
>PAWW01000057.1 GCA_002714255.1 Acidiferrobacteraceae bacterium | reverse complement strand
ATTCGGGCACGGCCTGAATACGATGTCGGGCATCTGGGCATCGTCCAGGTACGCGAGCGCACCATCCGCGTCACCGGCATTGATGGCGGCGGCCAGTTGGCCAATGCCGCTACTGTTGCTAAAGCGCCAGTTGTGNCGCAGCACCGTCACACAGCTGTNCANTGAGGGTGCTGCGCTGTTGTGGTNCGTTGCACGCCCTTTAGTGGGTTTAACCATCCCAGCACACAAATCGCTAAGNACAGCGCCAGCTTCCACCGAAGCCAATTGGTCAGGATCACCCAGCAGGATTAAGCGAGTGCGTTCAGGCAGTGCTTCGAGCAATGTTGCCATCAGGTTGAGGTCGATCATCGACGCTTCGTCGACCAATACCACATCGTGAGTTAATGGATGATCCGCACCAGCCGCTGGTCTGCCATTTGCCCTGAAGCCAAGGAGCCGATGCAGTGTCGCCGTTTCGGTTAACTCGGTGAACGGCAGCTGTTCGTATGATGGATCCGCGTTGATCAGTGCGTCACGCAGGCGGGCTGCTGCCTTTCCGGTCGGGGCGGTCAAGGCGACTCGGAGTGGTCGCTTCGAGTCGAGTTGTTGTAACAAGGTTAGGATACGGATGGCGGTTGCGGTCTTGCCAGTGCCAGGACCACCGCTGATGATGCTGAGCGGTCGGCGCGCGGCAATCATCGCGGCCGTGCGTTGATCCCGTGCGGGGGTGTCTGCAGGGAACAGTTTATCCAGTGACGATGCCAGGGTGGTTTCGTCAATGACAAAAGGTGCATTCTCAGCGCGTGCACGAATGGCTGCGGCAACGCGCTGTTCCAATGCCCAATACCGGTAAAGATAGAGTCGCCCCGCCTCGTCCAGCACCAAAGGCCGGTAATCCCCAGGCAGTGCCACGACGGGGGATTGCCGCAGATCCTCAAGCCACTTCGGTAGAGCGGGCAGGATATCTCCGAGTATTTCTCGGTATGGCTTGATCAGACCCTCGTCCGCAAGATCAATACAAACATCGCCTGCCAACGTGCGTTGGCTCACCAGCGCAGCAGCAAGTGCCAGCGCCGGGCCCGCCTTGAGATCGAGTGTGGCGATGTGTGTTGCGAAGTAACGATCGATCTCATCAAGCAATCCATGGCCATGCAGTACCTCGAGTGGTGTTGTCGCGTGCTCGCTCATGACCCGTCGATCAGACGATCGAGATCTTCTACCATGGCGGCTGACGGTCGATCGAAATAGATGCCTGAGGGCTTCTCGCTGACCGGGTTCATGCCTCGAAGAAAAAGGTAATAGACTCCGCCGAAGTGTTGTTCATAGTCGTAGTCCGGTAAGCGCAGGCGAAGGTATCGGTGTACAGCCAGGGTGTAAATCAGGTACTGCAGGAGGTAATGTTCCTGCACCATGGTTGCCAGCAGTCGTTCGGGAGCGTAATCCTCGTCTCTAGGACCGAGGTCGTTGGATTTGTAATCCACGACGAAGTAACGTCCCTTGGATTCAAAAACGAGATCAATAAAGCCATGCAGGTAACCCGCTGCGGTCTCGAATTGGAGTCGCTCGACCCAGTCGTTCGCCAGTGAGCCGTGACCGAAGCGGTGCTGGGAAAGGAGCGCCTTCAGGGCATCGGCGGTGAGCGATGCCAAAGGGTAGTAGAACTCAAGTTCATCGCAGCGCTGTTCGCGCGTGATGTCCGCGAGTCGCTGACCGTCGAGCGGAGTCGCAAGTACACGCTGCAACAGGTTAACCACGTTATCACCCCACTCCTCCGAGAAACCGCCGGCGCGCAGCAGTTGATTGATGGTGGTGCGTTGCGGGCCCTGCAGCGGGTCGGTGAAATCCACAGTCTCAAGAATGCGGTGCAGGCAGGTACCCGCTCGTGCACCACGGGGAAATCGGAGCGGGTCGGTGCTGATGTCCGGGCGTCTTTGGATCAGTGAATCATGATCGGGGAGATCCGTTTCCTGATCACGAGAGAGCGCGGTGAAACTGTGCATACGGCGTTTGAGTGGCAGTTGGCGAGAAAAAACGCGGGCGGCGGATTGCAGCGACNCCGCATTCGGCAATTGATAACGCGCATGGGTATTCGGCGGGGCGGTTACGATCATCGCCCCTTTTGCCTGTTGGGCAACGCGTTGCAGATCTGCNGCGATATCGTCGTCCGTTAGGCTTCTGACCTGGCTCGTGAGGGCTTCAATTAAGTTTTGGNCGGGGTCTTGTTCGNGGTGATGGAGTAGCCATGCTAAGGGTGCAGTGGCCGCGTCGTTGACCGCGCCCCAAGTGATATAGCAGCGGCTTTGGGCGCGGGTCAGTGCTACGTACAAGAGCCGCAGGTTCTCGGCAAAGGCNGCTTCTCGCGCGCGAATCAGCCCNACGCTGTCGGCANCCGAGCCGAAATCAANGGTTAAGNAATCGCTTTGCGCGTCGTGGAAAACGAGCGGGCCGTTCTGTGATACGCGAAGTTCGCCGCCGAAGGTAAACGGGCAAAACACCACCGGGTATTCCAGTCCTTTACTGGCATGTATGGTGACAATGCGAACTCGATCGGCATCGCTCTCCAGTCGCAGCAGCCATTCGTCCTGATCTCCGGTGGGGATGTCTCTCTGGCGGTTAAACCATTTGAGTAGCGCCGTGGTANCGCCCCGCGGCCCGGCTTGTGCTTGCAGCAATTCGCCAAGGTGCAGGACGTTGGTGAGTCGCCGTTCGCCGTCTGTGTAGGTCAGAAGACGTTGGTGAAGACCCTCGTTTGTAACCAGTTTTCGAAACATGCGAGCGAAACCGTGGTCGTGCCATAACGCGCGATAACGATGGAAGTCACCCANCCGTTTGTCCCATTGCCCGGCGTCNGCTGCCAGNCNTTCAAGATCATCGGCATCGTGCCCCAAGAGTTCAGTCAACAGGGCCACACGGACAGACGCTTCCAGCGTCGGGTTGGCGATGGCTATGAGGATTCGCTCCAGATCGGTCGCCTCGTCGGTTTCAAACACACTGCCCTGAGTCTGGCGTATCGTTGGGACGCCGGCGTTTCGAAGACTGTGCTCGATCCAGTCTGCTTCGTGGTGAGTGCGCACCAGCACCGCGATGTCCTGCGCGGCCAGCGTTCGCTCACCCAATCGGGGTTGATCTGTGAGTAGCCGCACGATCTCGTTGGCAGCGCCAGCAGACGCCACCTGCCGGGCGTGTTCCTTGCTGAGTGGTTTTTCGGGGACTTCGCGCTTGAGATGCCAGCAGACGAGAGCGGCTTTCAGAGAGGAATCGTCGGTTAATTCCGGTCGTTGGTTGGGTGCACCCGCGGCCGGGTTGAATGGAATGTCTTTAAAACAGAACGGGTTAGCGTGTGCGCCCCCGCCAAACAGCGCATTGACCGCTTGCAGCAGTCGATCACTGGAACGCCAATTGGTGCCAAGCCGGTGTCGCTCGCGCAATGTTCGCCGAGCACGCAGGTACGAGAAAATATCGGCGCCGCGAAAACTGTAGATTGCCTGTTTTGGATCACCGATCAGAAACGTTGGCAACGCGCCATCAATAAAAATGCGTTGGAGAATGTCGTATTGCACGGGATCGGTGTCCTGAAACTCGTCGACCAGTGCCGCCTGGTAGTCGGCGCGCAACGTTTCTGCCAGCGCATTCCCTTGACTGGTTTTCAGGGCGCGCTGCAATCGNGTTAACAGGTCTTCATAGGACTGAACATGGCGATCTTTCTTGCGTGCTTGCAGTTCGTGATTGGTGTAGTCAAACAGGGCGCGCTGCAGATGTTGATAACGAAGATCGAACAGGGAAAGCAATGCCGCGTGTGTCTCGGCATACCGATCGCAGGCGTTGAAGAACGCATGCCGAGGGCCNTCACACCCNTTTTTCAAGGATTTCGNNGTTTGCAGTACTGAGGTTTGAAAATGGTTAAANCGNTGGAACAGACCAAACAAGTTGAAATCAGGTTGGGGACGATCGAGAAAATCATCCATCTGAGTGAACCACTGGGGAATGCTCGCGAGGCGAAAAACGTTCCGATTGAGTCCCGCATGGTTCATCAGCAGGTCGCGGATGGTTTCACACTCGTTCGCCCACAAGGTTTTCAGCGCCTGAAAGGCCACCTCTTGCGCTTGTTCCGACGGGGCGGTGTCCTCCAGCGGCGGTAAAGGTGTCACCTGCAGGTAGGATCGGCCTACCACGTGCCGTAGCCCCTGAAGTAGGTGATCTGGATCGTCTGCACGTTGGTTGAGCAAGTAACTGGCCCATAATGGGTCAGCCGAGTACACGTTAAGACGCCAGAAATCATCAACCACTTCACGCAGTAACCCCGATTCATCGGGTAAAAGTTTGGCCTCGAAGGGCATCGCGCTCTCAAATGCGCGGTTGCTCAGCACCCGTTGGCAGAAGCCGTGGATAGTGAAAATAGCGGCTTCATCAAAATCGAGAATGGCACGGCGAATTCGATGCAGCGCGATGTCAGGCGAAATGGGTTCATCAGTCAACAAGGACACGGCCGCCTGGTCTTGACTGCGCAAGGATCGGGCAGCCTTTACAAGTACCTGGCGGATTCTTGATCGCAGCTCACGCGTTGCGGCATTGGTGTAGGTGACTACCAGGATGCGCGATACGGGAATATCGTGTTCGAGGACCAGGCGCAATAAAAGCGCAGTAATCGTCCAGGTTTTGCCAGTACCCGCACTGGCTTCGATGAGGTGCGCGCCCGCCAGTGGCACTCGCATTGGATCAAGTGGCGCTTCGATGGTCATGACGATGACGTTTCAAGATGATCGACAATCGGTCGGTACAAGCGCTCTGTCAGCGCCACGAATTCGTCGTTCGGCAGGTTGTCCCACTCGTCCCGGAACGCCAGTTGATACCAAGGGTTGGCGTCTTCACCATTAACATAGGAAGAACTTTCCCAGCACCGCTTGGCAGCTAGCGATGGGTTACCACTGGCAAACGCATAAGCGTGCGCGCTTCGTGGAAAGAAGGGCAGCGGATGCGAAAGTCCCCTCGAGTAACAGGCCAGGAGGTCAGTCAGCAGCTCACGCGCGTGATCGACCGGTTGCAGTGTATAGGTGTCATCCCGTGCCACCAGCCGTGTGTGGCGTGTCGGTGAGGCGGGAG
Organism: Acidiferrobacteraceae bacterium; assembly: GCA_002714255.1. Classification (GTDB taxonomy): domain Bacteria; phylum Pseudomonadota; class Gammaproteobacteria; order Arenicellales; family UBA868; genus UBA11791. The sequence goes on along the minus strand of PAWW01000057.1, from coordinate 7,407 downwards.
TGAGGTTAAGGGCAAGATGCATTATCCAGGCTGTCATCAGATCGGCAGCGCGAAGGTCTAGTACGGAATGCCGGTACTGAGCATCGGCGCTGACCCCATCAAGCTGTCCCCTGAGCGTGGTTTGTCCTACTGACAGATCGATCTCGATCCGTTGTTGCGGCAGATCAGAGATCGCGGCGGTGCGCGTCGCCAGATCGCTGAGTGCGCTCCACTCAGCCGCTAGTTCCAACCAGCCCAGTGCCCCCGGTCGCAGCAGGGCCTGGGCTTGTAAACGGGCTTGGGCGTCAACCTGTTGCCCGCCACCCAGTTGTATCTCCAGCAATATCTGACGTTGTGCCATCAAGGCACCGAAACCGGCCCGCGCGGGTGCCCGTGTGTCGAAGGCTGGCCTGACACGAGGGAGGTCGACACCGAGTCGATTGCGTAACAGGTAGCGCGCTGGGTTTTGAAAAAATTCAACGAGGGCCGCGAGCGCTAATACGTCCGGTTGTTTGGTAACCAGTGCGCTAGGAAAAAGGAGCGGCGCTGCCGNTTGGTGNTCGATAACGGGGGGCATGCGTTCGCTGGCATAACTGAAGTAGCGCTCATTGGTTGGATCAGAGAAATACCGGTGACTGAATCCTTGAAGTGGCTGCTCGGTGGTGAGGGCTGAGCCGTTATCTTGGCCAGCGTCACCGGTGTGGGCGATATAGTCGAGCAACTCGCTGACCAGTACCGAGGGCGGGACCGGGGTGTCGTCACGCCGCTCACGCCCGCAGTAGCTGAGGTACAGGGCTTCGCGCGCACAGAGGATGGTCTCAAGAAAGAGATAACGGTCTTCATCGCGCCGGCGTCGGTCACCGAATCGAGGGGTTTGTACCAGGCGGTCGAAGCCCGGCGTTCGTTCCGATCGGGGAAAGTCGCCGTCGTTGAGCCCGATGAGACAGATGACCGCGGATGGAAGCGCGCGACCCACCGTGAGGGTCCCGAAGGTCACTCGGCCGGCAGGCAACGGGCTGCTTGCCGACCGCTTGAGCTGTTGTTCAAGGCTTAAGCGAAACACAGACAGATCGAACTCCCTGTCGTAGCCAGCCGTGGTGGCCTCGATCGCCGTGACTTCTATTGCTTCGCGCAGACGGTTGAGGTCGTTTTCCTGTTCATCCTCGGGCGAGAAAAACTGGTCGAGTACGCGATTGAGTTCGGTTCCCCAGGCGGTGGCGGTACGAGCCCTGGAGAGCTGCTGCTGCAGGTTGAAGATGGCTTCTAGAAAATTGACCAGGTGGCCGACGAGGCGCGATTGGGCCGTGTCATGTAACGGGTAAGCGAGTCGCCCCATAAAGAATTGGTCTTGTGCAGGCAGCGCGTGCCCGAGAAGTAGCCGTTCGATTGCCGAACGCCAGGTGCGAACGCTGCCCGCAGGAAAGTCCATGGTCATCAGTGCAGTGTCATCAAGACCCCAGCTAACTCCAATGTCTGATATCCATTGGTATACCTGGCTTAGGTCGTTGTGGTCGAGGCCAAAGCGGTGGTGCACGGCGCTGTGATCGAGCAGATCGATGATCTCGTTTGCTTCGAGCCGAGAATCGTTGAGCGTAATCAGCGAAAAAAAAGTATTCACCAGAGCGCTCGTCACCAGCAGCGATCGATCACCGATGCTGAAGGGAATGTATCGACTGCCCTCCACCGCACCGAACACGGCTTCTATGCTGGTGGCAAAGATCTCAATGTCCGGGGCAAGGACAGCAATGTCCCCTGGGGCCAAGTGGGGGTGACGTTCAAACAGGTCAAGCAGGCGATCATGCAGCACTTCAATCTCGCGTAACGGGCTGTGACAGACCTGCACCTGAATGCTGTCGTCATTTGGGTTGGACCGGGGATTCGGTGAGCGGTCCTGCAGCTGAAAAACATCCGCCTGTATTCGGCCCAGCAGGGTGGTTTCATCGGGTGCTGAGAAACAGTCGATGCTTTGCCCCTCAAGCTCAAGCAACAGGTCGAAGTACTCGCGCTGCTGGCGCCCAGCGCTGGCCAACAGGGTGTTGCCGGGGTCGAAATGATGACTGATTACTTCTTCATCGCGTTTAGTTGCCCGCAGGGTTTCTTTTTCAGAGGTGATTTGTGCCCAATAAACTGCTGACGGGTTGAGCGTGTAGAGAAAGACATCAGTTTGTTCGGACACTCGTTGAAGNGTTTGCAGGTAACCCGGAGAGAGTGTNGGTAATGCAAACAGCGATAAGCGGCTGGGAAGGTTGATCGCAGTCGAGTGAACATCCAGGCTACGGTAAAGAGCGGGTTGTAACGCCAACCAATGGCGGTCGTCGCCGTGCCGCATCAGTTGTCGCCACAAGGACGCTTGCCAGTCTTTGGCGTCGTGCCCTTGTTCCCAGCGGGNGATCCAGTCCGGACGGTAAAGCAGATACTGCTCGTACATTCGAGCAAGGCGACGGGCGAGGTGCCATCGACCGTGTTCGTCGGTGGTACTCAAATACTGTGTGAGTGTCTCGTGTGTTGGCAGTTCCCCTTGATTTTCCAATTGGGCCAGCACACGCCAGGTCAGGGTCGGGAGATCGAAGGCGTTGGTGATTGGAACCTCTGGCAATTGCCGGCGATACAACCACCAGATGAACTCGGCTGGAAAAAGATACTCGAGGTTTCCGGCAATACCTTGTCGTGTTGCGATCTGGAGTGACAGCCATCGCCGTGTGCCCGTACCGTGGACTACCAAGGTCTCCGGTGTGAGTGGCCCGGCCATCGGCTTGGCCAGCGTTGTGATCAGTTGCTCGGCCAGTTCCTCAAGGCGGTTGCTGTGGCATTGGTAGAGCACGTTAGGCCTTAATCAGAATGTGGTGGCAGCGGACATGGAGTGCGCGATCTGCCTATCTTCCGATGGGCAGTNGCTCACTGGGCGCGACTTAAGTCCCCGGCCTCAACGATCGACGTGGTGCTATCCCATCATCCCAATCGCCGAGAGATGAGTGTTGGAAACCCCTCTGTGCTTAAACGCCACAGAAGTCGCGCGTTGGCTGCGTCGGTTGATTGGGCGAAATCGTTAGGCGTTCCGCTGTGCATGGTAGACAAGCAGTCGAACAAGACGATATCGCCGAGCGCATAACGATGTCGGTAGACAAACTGAGGTTGCGTGGCGTGCGCTTTAAGTTCCCCTAGATAGGTATCTCCNTCCGNCTGCGGCAGTTCGTTTACTTGAAANGGGGACTGGCCAAGTCCATACAGCGCTTTATGTCCAGTGACTGGATGGCGCATGACGAGCGGCTTGACGACTGGCGGCACAGCCTTGGCCTGTTTGTCGGTTTTAATTGGGGTCACGGGATATTCCCCAGGGGAGAGTTTTGCCGCACCAAAAAAGTGTTTTGCCGTCCTCGATTCGGCCAATTTCTGCTGCNGTGGTTCGAGCGCTTTGTAGGCTGCGACCATGTCATTGAACAGGGTCTCTCCTCCTAACTTGGGCGCAACACGGGCGTAAAGCATGGTCACTGTGGTGGGTTCGATTTTGTAGGATCCGTCGGTGTGCCAGTGAACCGCCCCGTTTCTGGTGGCTGCGTCGCGATCTTTTTCCTGTGTATTGCCAATGGCCATCATCTCGGGGTAACCGGGCACTCGCAGATAATCCAGAACGTGACGAATCAGGCGGCCCCATTGTTGACCAAAGTGATAGTACTGCGCGTGATCTAGACTTTGGTTGTTGATCACCAGGATACGGTGNCGATAGAGGAGGTCCGCTAGATTTTCGATGAGTCGCTCGTTGATATTCCCGCGAAGATCAAGGTTGCCCACCCGCACGCCAAACGGGGCCTCCAGTGGCGCGACAGACAGGGTCTGGCTGGGTTTGTCAGGCATCGTGTGAATCCGCAGTTTCTGTCGGCTCATGCTAACACGCCGATTGNGCGTCTCGCCGTTACGGNAGTTGGCGNGAGGGAGCGTGGAAATAAAGGCGTGTTGTCTCAGCCAACTGATCCTCGACATGCTGGCGCAAAGAAATGGGCTGCAGCACCTCGACATTCGGTCCATGGCGCAGAATATCCATCACCAGTTCGGTGGCGTTGGTGTAGGGTACGGTCAGTTGGTAATAACCCGCCTCATCAAAGCAGCCTTCCTGGCGAGAATGCCACTGCTCTTGGGACACCCAGCGTGCCGCACTGGGCGAGAATCGAAGCACGGCATTTCGCGCGTGCTCACCTGAAAAAATGCCGTAACCTGTGCCGAGNACNCGATCGAGTTTGGTTTCGGACACATCCTTAGCGTGATCATCAGGCAGTAATTCGGCCGCTTCGATGGCATCGACGGCAAAACTTCGAAGGTCCTTNCGTAAGTGGCACCAACTGTCCAGATACCAATTGTCTCTGTAGTGGGCAAGTCGCTGGGGAGAGACAACGCGCCGAGTGCGTTCTGCTGTGCGTCGGTTCAAGTGCTGGATACGCAACCGTCGGCGTCTAAGCAGGGCGTGGGAGAGGGNTTCAAAAATCCGGCTGTCGACAGCGCGCGCNGCCATATGTAAAACCCGTATCCGTTGGCGAACTTCGNTGACGGCATGATCGCCGTGCTCCAGTAATTGTGCCACNCGNTCACGCAGGGGTGCGATATGGGGNGTTAGCAANCCGGGTTGAAGATTCGCCAGAAGATGGTCCATGGTCAGCAACGCGTGGACCTCAGCTGCACTGAACCACAGGCCCGGCAGAGGTTGGCGGGGCGCTTCGTCACTGTTCGTGTCATACCGGTAACCGCGGAGGTTTCGGTCCCACACGATGGGNGCGCCGATTCGGTCGCGGAGATACTCAAGGTCACGGCGAATCGTTGCCCGAGAGACCTCGAGGTTNTCGATCAGCTGGCGCAGTGAAACACTGCGCTGATTCCGCAGTAATTGATCGATGCGATAGAANCGTTCGGTGCGATCCATTCAAGTAAGCGATTGGACAGCAGTTATCAGGTCAGCNCGATTTCAGTAGAGCGCGTCACTTTTTGCACCCATGATGAGGTCATTCCGGTGGAGACCATGAATCTTGTGTGTCCACCAACGCACCGTCACGCGCCCCCACTCGGTGAGCAGCGCCGGGTGGTGTCCTTCGGTCTCGGCCAACTCGCCGATACGATTAGTGAACGCGATGGCGTCGACAAAGTTGTCGAATGCATACATTCGGCTGATCTGTTCGATACCATTCAGATCGAGTTTCTGCCAGTCGTTATGACTTGATAGAAATTCGCTCAACTCTTCCTCAGTAGCCGGTGGTGCGCCAATTTGGCAGGCCTCGCAGTGTAGTGTTGAAAATTCAGTCATGTGGGCTCTCCGCTAATTTTGTGCGTAATGCTAATCTTTTACAGGGCNGGTCTCTATGGTTAATCAGTGGTTGCGGGCTTTCGAGTGGCCGCAGACAGTGGGGCAGGTCCGCGAGTCTGACGCCACATGNNGAAGCGCAGCGCTAGGATCAGTATGACCACCATGGCATAGCTACCGGCCCAGGCATAGTCGCTGCGCACGGTCATGAGGTAATGCACGGCGGCCAGCACAACGGCGATATAGACGCCCTGGTGAAGGCGTTTCCAGCCGGGGCCCAGTCGCTGAACCCAGCGCTTGGTTGANGTGATGGCCAAAGGCATTAGGGTGATCCAGGCGATGAACCCAACCAGGATGTAGGAGCGTTTGAGCAGNTCCTCGCCGAGACGAAAAATGTCCCAGCCAAGCAGAAAGGTAATAAACGCAAGCAAGTGACCGGTTACATACGTAAAGGCCCATAGTCCAACCGCGCGGCGATACTGGACCAGCATAGGCCATCGGGCCCAGCGCGCGGCGCGGGGCAATAACACGACGAGGATCAGCAGGTTGAATGCCCAGATCCCGGTTTCCCAGATGATGGTCTTTTCCGGGTCAACGCCAAGTTTGCCCTGCAGGTAGCCGGCGGCCAGGCAGCACCCGGGCAGAGCACAACCGAAATGGAGCAGAAGCCGGCTCACCAGTATTGCTGTGGGTCCCCGGGATACAGGTGTGCCACCGCTTCACCATACCCGTTGTAGGGGCGCGTTGGTATGCGTTCGATTTGGCCTTCGCCTAAGATCCGTCGCTCGCTGGCCTGGCTCCAGCGGGGGTGTGAAATATCTGGATAGACGTTGCTGTACCAGCCGTACTCTGCCGGCGTTTCTTGGTGCCAGGTAGCGGGCGGGCGGTCAGCGGTAAAACTGATCCGTGTAATGAATTTTGCTGACTTGAATCCGTATTTCCACGGTACCGTGATGCGAAAGGGCATGCCGTTTTGCGGCAATTCCGGATCTCCATAGACACCGAAGGTGGCGAAGGTCAGGGGGTGCATCGCCTCCTCAATGGTTAGTGCCTCGACATACGGCCACTCTAGCGTACTGAACGGCGATGCTTGTCCGGGCATTTCTTCTGGGCGGTAAAGGCTGGTAAAGGCAACGTAACGGGCACTGCTCAACGGTTGCACTGATTTCAGGATCTCGGCTAACGGTCGGCCGTTATAGGGGATCACCATTGACCAGGCCTCAACGCAACGGAAATCGTAGATGCGTTCTTCCAGCTGGCTAAAAGGTAGGCCCATGAGTTGATCAACGTCAAACGTCCCCGGACGTTCGACCAAGCCATCAAAGGTGACCGTCCAGGGCCTTAAGTGAAAACTCGCGGCATGCCGTGCCGGGTCTGTTTTGTTCCAGCCAAATTCGTACGCGTTGTTATAGTGCGTGGCGGCGTGCTTGGTTGTTACCGCTACTTGGCTGTGCCGTGCATCGGCATCATCGGTACGGGACGTACTGGCACCCGCGGTACTTATCGACTCGGTTTGGCGGGACCCATATCGAAGGTAGCCGAAGGTGGAAAGGGCAGTTACTCCGAGAGTTGCTACCAGGAGACGCCGCCGTTGATAGGTGATGGGGTCAGTTGTCTTAGTCATGGTCTAGTACAGGTCGGAAGATCTTTGTCCGAGGTTCCTATGTTCTTGAGCGCTTGCCTAGTCTACGTGAGGTCCTTTGCCGCAGTGCGAACTTGCAGATTATGGCCCGGTGTGCGTGAATGGGCGGCTTGGCCAATGTTAAGATTCACCGGGCATTGCCCACACCGCTATCCATGATTAACAGAATACTTGCTTTTTTGCTCATCTCGACGCTGTTGGTGTCGTGCGGTGGTAGTGGTTATTCAAGCACTGGCACTTCTAAGACCGCGTATTCAGGGGTTTACACGGGCGATGTGCGTGGCACGGATTGCGCCGGTAATGGCTGTACCGTGTTGTATTCGTCCCCCGAACGTTTCTCAGTGTCGCCGTCAGGCACACTGGACTGGCTCGCAGGCACGGGTAGTTTGAACGACGGGTGTTTGGATCGGGCGACCAGTGTCAGTTTTACGGCAGATACGGTATATGAGAGGGTTTCGGGATCGTGTAAGAACAGTTCGGGAGAATCATGCAGTACTTCAGG
>PAWW01000056.1 GCA_002714255.1 Acidiferrobacteraceae bacterium | reverse complement strand
ACCGCCTTATTTACTGCCACCGCGTTAATAGGAACAGCAGCAGTCGGCTGAATCACTTTCGGTTCAAAATAGAAACCAAGCCCCAGGAGAACCAACAACACCACGTGGACAGCAATGGCCAACACCACAGCACGAACTGGACGGCCCAAACGACGGAGGTGAGAGTCCACCCAATCAAGAACCCGGCGTGTGAGTCACTAACCCCACGCCAGACACACCGGCTTCTTGTAATAAAACGATGACACGAATCACGGCAGCGTAGTCCACGCGACGATCTCCACGCACAAGAAACTGCGTTCTGGGGCTATTTCTTAGTACAGCCGCNGCCTTGATACGAATCTCGCGNGCTTCAAGCACCGCTTCACGGTCATCGTTGAGATAATAGTTTCCTTTTTCGTNGACGTGCACAACGAAAGGCTCAGCGNTACCCTCAGTGACTNGNCGGGCGTCGACTTCNGGCAACTCAACCTTCACCCCTTCCATTANCAGTGGCGCTGTCACCATAAAGATAACCAACAAGACCAGCATGACATCAATGTATGGCACGACNTTGATCTCACTTATTACTCGACGGCGCCGGCGTTCCATCATGGATCTCGAGTCTGTGCTCAGGTCTGCCGGCGAATGCCGATGGCCTGGCGGTTGACAATGCTGACAAACTCTTCCACGAAGACCTCGTAGCGAGAAGTCAGGGAATCTGCATCGTTTGCAAATCGGTTATACGCAATGACCGCAGGTATTGCCGCGAAAAGGCCCATTGCAGTAGCGATCAACGCTTCGGAAATACCTGGGGCGACAGTGGCAATAGAAACACTCTTCATCGCCCCAATAGATCGAAATGAGTTCATGATTCCCCATACGGTTCCAAAAAGACCAACATAAGGGCTTGTCGACCCCACGGTCGCAAGGAATGAGAGATTGGACTCCAGAATTTCNATCTCCCGGCTCAACGCCACGCGCATCGCGCGGTGAACGCCATCCACCAGATCNGCGCGATCAATCGTGCTATTGCCGGCCAATCGATTGTATTCGCCGTAACCCGCCACGAAGATGCTGGCCATGCCAGCAGACTCNGCCGAGTCGCTCGACAGGTCACGGTAGAGATTCGCAAGATCACCACCTGACCAGAACGATGCATCAAATCGGTCCGCTTCGCCCCTCAGGCTTTTTAGCGTAGCCGCCTTGGTAAAGATGAGTGTCCAAGATACCAGCGACGCGATGGCCAGCAATAACATCACTAGTTGCACCAAAAGCGTGGCCTGACTCACCAATTCCACGAGGGAGAGTGAATCGCTTTTGATGACAAGTTCGGTTGCGGAATTCATGAACGGTTNNCAGTTGTCCTCACTACTATAGCCAGGATACATTCATTTTTTTGTATCGTGTCTTATTGCGCTGGCCAGCACCTTTGGAATCCCCCGCGGACGCATTGAATCTACATCGACACAGGCGAGTCGTACTGTACCGTCGCATAAGGTCTCATGATCTCGCCGAATCACCTGTGAGAGATCAATGCTGGCCCCACCAACCCGCCGCACGACCACACTCGCATATACCGTATCGGATAACCGGGCAGGCCGCAGATAGTCAACGCAAACAGAACGGACTGTGAACACGATACGTTTATCTCGCGCCAACTCCTGCACATCCATCCCCTTCGCCCGCAGCCACTCCGTACGGGCGCGCTCCATGTAGTGAAGATATCGAGCATGGTAAACGATGCCTGCAGCATCTGTATCTTCGAAATAAATTCGTAGCGGCCATTCAAAAGGGTCAAGTGACATCGTATTCAGGTGCCGCTTTCGAACAAAGTCGCCTGGGCGACACTGCCTGTCGGGGGCTGTAAGCCAAAATGCTGCCATGCAGTGCGCGTCGCAATACGCCCACGTGGCGTCCGCGCAATGAATCCCGACTGAATCAGAAAGGGTTCCACCACATCCTCGATCGTGCCTCTCTCTTCGCTGATGGCCGCCGCAAGACTGTCAACACCCACTGGACCGCCATCAAAGTTTTCCATCAGGGCCATCAGTAAACGACGATCTAAAACATCAAGGCCAAAGTCATCAACTTGTAGCATATCGAGCGCCGCCTGCGCGACGCTCCCGGAAATCTGTCCGTCTGCCTTTACTTCTGCATAATCGCGCACGCGCCGCAAAAGCCGATTTGCGATTCTCGGAGTGCCACGACTCCTTTTAGCAATGGCAGTAACGCCCTCAGCGTGCCACGTTACGCCAAGAATATCCGCCGAGCGCCGCACGATCTGTTCTAACTCGCCGGTCTCATAAAATTCTAGGCGCTGCACAATGCCAAAACGGTCTCGCAACGGAGAAGTTAGAAGCCCAGCACGGGTCGTCGCTCCAACCAACGTGAAAGGCGGCAGAGTGATCTTGATGGAGCGCGCAGCAGGACCCTCACCGATCAAAATATCCAGTTGATAATCTTCCAACGCAGGGTAAAGAATTTCCTCTACCACAGGACTCAAACGATGAATCTCGTCCACAAACAGCACATCATATGGCTCTAGGTTGGTCAGTATCGCCGCCAGATCCCCAGCTTTTTCAAGTACCGGACCCGATGTTTGACGAATCTGCGCGCCCATTTCGTGCGCGAGAATATGCGCAAGCGTTGTTTTGCCAAGACCGGGTGGACCAAAAATAAGCACATGGTCCAGCGCTTCACCGCGGCGCCGAGCCGCACCAATAAAAATCTCAAGTTGTTCACGAATACTCGCTTGGCCGACAAAGTCTGACAGCGCCGTTGGTCTTAGGCTCCGATCAATAACGCGCTCGACGTCCGAGTCGGCAACATCATCAGCCTGCACAATCGGATCACGTTCTGTCATGCCCGCCCTCCTGCCAACCGGCCCAGCGCCGCGCGAATAATGTTCTCTACCGCATCACCTTCACTGCGACTTGCCGTTACGGCCTTAGCGGCATCCTGCGCCCGATAACCGAGGGCAACCAACGCGCTCACAGCATCCTCTTCTGGTGTTAGGACCCTGCCATCCCCGATGGCCGACCCACCCACCGCTTCTGACTTAAACCGATCGCGTAGCTCGACAATCAATCGTTCAGCGGTCTTACGACCAATCCCCGGCACTCGAGTCAATCGATCGGCGTCACCAACTGAGATGCAGCTAACCAGTGCTTCTGAAGTCAATCCAGAAAGAATAGCAAGCCCTACTCGAGGGCCGACACCACTGATCTTGAGCAATTCCCGAAAGAGATCGCGTTGCCTGAGATCGGTAAACCCAAATAACAAATGTGCGTCATCACGTATGACCAAGTGCGTGTGCAGCTTAACCGTACCGCCCGCTTCCGGTAGATCGTAAAAAGCAGTCATGGGCGCTTCAAGTTCATAGCCCACTCCACCGACATCGACTAATAGACGCGGGGGAAACTTCTCGATCACCTTGCCCACCAATTGGCCAATCACGGGTCATTGCCTCCCAGTCCCATCATGAGCCAATCACCTGACGGACACCCGCCATTCGATTCAATCCACTAGCCGTATGTATATGACAAATGGCGCAGGCCAACCCGTCGGAGGCGTCAAGCGGCGGCTTGCGCTGTAGATTCAGAAGCACCCTGACCATATGTTGCACTTGGGTCTTACTGGCTGATCCCGTGCCAACCACGGCGCGCTTAATCTCAAGCGCACTGTACTCTGCCATCGGCAGTTGATGATGAACCGCCGCAAGCACCGCGCTGCCGCGAGCATGACCCAGCACCAGGGCCGAACGCGGATTTTTTGAAACAAACACCTGTTCTATAGCAATCGAATCCGGCCGGTATCTCGTAATAGCATCTGACACCGCACTGTAGATCACCGCCAGCCGCTCACCAAGCGATCCATCACCGGTTCTAATAGATNCGCTGTAACAATGCTGCAGTTGGCTCCCCTTGCTTGCGACAANCCCAAGCCCCGTCACGCGAGACCCAGGATCAATCCCGAGCACAGTCGTCGTACTCATGCCAACGGTCACTGTGAGTCACTCCTCACTGAGCAGATCCCCCGCCAGGCTGGCATTGGTAAAGACCTCCTGCACATCATCCAGTTCATCCAGTGCATCAATCAATCCCATCACTTTCTCCGAATTCTCATCATCCAGAACGGCTTGGCTAGACGGGCGCTGTAGGATCTCAGCGAATTCTACCGTGAGGCCCGCAGACTTGAGCGCATCGTGCACAGCATCGAACACCTCTGGCGCCGTGGTAACTTCAACAATGCCTTCGTCGGTGACTTCGACCTCATCCGCATCTGCTGCTACCGCTATCTCCATTACGGCTTCCTCATCTACGCCCTGCGGAAAAGTCAGCAACCCAACACGGTCAAAAAGATAGGCTACAGAACCTTCTGCAGCAAGACTTCCGCCGTTTTTNGTGAAGGCATGGCGNACNTCGCTCACCGTNCGATTGCGATTATCAGTCGTGCANTCAACCAAAATAGCGGCGCCGCCAGGCCCATAACCCTCGTAACGGATTTCTTCGTAATCGACCCCATCAAGCTCACCAGTGCCCCGTTTCACTGCGCGATCAATGGTGTCACGGGTCATGTTAGCGGCCAACGCCTTATCAACCGCTGCGCGCAACCGAGAATTCGNGGCCACATCGCCACCGCCACTTCGCGCCGAGACGGTAATCTCTCGAATTAACTTGGTAAAGAGCTTACCCCGACGGGCATCCTGCGCCGCCTTTCTGAACTTAATGTTCGCCCATTTACTGTGCCCGGCCATACTTACACTCTCTCGTGTTTAAATGCTTCGATCAACCCTTTGGATAACGACCATCACGCAACGCGTCAAGCGCAGCGCGATTAGTCCATGACCACACTGCCGATACGGCCTCACTCAACGGCAGCCAGCGAAAGTCGCTGTGCTCACGGGGATTGATTCGAACCGTCTGTCTACTCGGGATTTCGAGGGAAAACACGTGCTCNANATTNCCCGCGCAACCGGGTGGGTAACGGTACCGGTACTGTGGTAACACTGGAAAATGAAAAGTATGCTGCCAGTCATGCCAGCCCGTCTCCAGTTCGATACCCGTTTCCTCGTAAAGTTCGCGGCGAGCCGCATCGAGCGGTACTTGCTCCGACCAATGCAAACTACCCGTCACGGACTGCCAGAATTCGGGCCATGCCGGCCGCACACGCTGCAACAACAGTGCGTCACCGGCCTGCGTGTAAATCACTACCAGCACNGACTCGGGCCGCTTGAACTCGGCCTGAGGATCATCGCCCGATACGGTTGAATTCAATTCTCGCTATGCGCCACGTCAGGGTGAGCACCCAGCAGGCGGATTCCCAATTCCCGGAGCTGGGTAGCGTCGACACTCCCGGGCGCTTCCGTCAAGAGACACGAGGCCCGTTGGGTCTTTGGAAACGCAATCACATCGCGGATAGAGGGGCTACCGGCCATCATCGCAACGATGCGATCAATGCCAAATGCAATACCCCCGTGAGGAGGCGCACCATAACGCAAGCCATCGAGGAGGAACCCAAACTTAAGCCGCGCTTCCTCAGCATCGATACCCAGGAGTTCAAACACCCGCATCTGGATGTCGGGACGATGAATGCGGATAGAACCACCGCCTAACTCGGTGCCATTAAGCACCATGTCGTAGGCCCGGGATCGGACGCTACCGGGCGCATCGGTGAGTGCGCCCCAATCGGCCTCCTGCGGTGCAGTAAACGGATGATGCAGTGACTGCCAAGCGCCCGTTTCATNGTCACGCGCAACCAGTGGAAAATCTGACACCCACAGTGGGCGCCACTCATTCTGGAGCAGATCAAGATCGTGGCCGATCCTCACACGAAGCGCGCCAAGCGCGTCGTTGACTACNGTCGTGTGATCCGCACCGAAAAAAATCAGATCGCCAGCAGACGCCTCAGTCCGACTGAGAATGCCTGAAAGCGCTACGTCAGAGAGAAACTTGACGATCGGAGACTGAAGCCCCTCACGCCCAGTGTCCATCTCGTTGACCTTTATATAAGCCAACCCCGCTGCCCCACTTTCTTTGGCAAATTCCGTATAAGCATCAATCTGTTGGCGGGTGAGTGCGCTTCCCCCGGGGACACACAGCGCCGCCACGCGACAATCGTCGCTTGTCGCCGGTTTAGCAAACACCTTAAATTCTGAATCACCAACCAGATCAGAAACCTCAATCAGTTCCATGCCCATGCGAAGATCTGGTCGATCACTACCAAAGCGCTGCATCGCTTCCGCGTAGGTGATGCGGGGAAACGGGTCGGGCAAATCTACTGACAGCACGGATCGGAATAATCCTCGCACCATCTCTTCCATCATCGCCATCACCGCCGTCTCGTCCGTAAAAGACAGCTCAACGTCGAGCTGGGTAAATTCGGGCTGGCGATCAGCCCGCAGATCCTCATCACGAAAACAACGCGCAATCTGNTAGTAACGCTCAAACCCTGAGACCATCAGTAATTGCTTGAAGAGTTGCGGGGATTGAGGCAAAGCGAAAAACTGCCCCGGATAAGTGCGACTGGGAACCAGGTAATCGCGTGCGCCCTCGGGAGTTGACCGAGTCAGCAGGGGGGTCTCTATCTCAACAAATTCTCTCTCGTCCAGGTAGGTGCGGATCGCCCGGATCACTCGATGACGCAATCGAATGTTCTCCTGCATGCGTGCTCCCCGCAGATCCAGGTAACGATAGCGAAGCCGCACAGCCTCGGTGGCATCCTCTTCATCTACCTGGAATGGCAACGGATCACAGACGTTCAATACCTCAAGCTCCACGGCAAACACTTCGACCTCACCTGTTGGTAATTCAGGATTGATCGTCCCTTCTGGTCGCAGTCGAACCTTACCGACAATGCGCAACACAAACTCATTGCGCACCGATTCGGCGATTTCAAACGCCGCCGGTCGATCCGGATCAATCACCACCTGCACCAGGCCGGAACGATCTCGAAGATCAATAAAAATGACNCCACCGTGATCGCGTCGACGTTGCGCCCAGCCACAGAGTTCTACTTCTGCATCGATAAACGAACGATCAAGGTGAGCGCAAAGATGTGTTCTCATGGCTAAAGTCAAACCAACCTTTCTTGCATTGAACCGTGCTCAGTCGGTCCCAGCACTGGCACTGGACGAGTCGCTATCTTTCTTGGCCGAAGTCCCTTGGGACTTGCCGCTGCTCTTGTCGCTGTCCGCAGGCGAGGAAGCGGTCGATTTCCCACCGTCAGTCGCACTGTCGCTACTCTTGGCGGAAGAATCATCAGTGGCCGCTTCCTGCTTGCCGTCAGCTTTACTGTCCTTATTGCCGTCTGTTTTGTCATCACCCTCTGTCTTGGGTTTACCACTGTCCTTGAAATCGGTCTCGTACCAACCGGTACCCTTCAGGCGAAAGGCCGCCGCTGACACTTTCTTTCGAAGCGCTGCCGCGCCACAGGCAGGACAATCAACTAACGGTTCCGCAGACAAGCGCTGCAAGGCTTCCAACTCATGTCCACACGACTCGCAACTGTATTCATAGAAGGGCATAGCTCACTAAATCCTTAACAAAACGGCACTGGGCCGCCTAAATTTCACCGTAAAAGTCCGAATTATAGCGCTGTCTGGCGCGTCAGCCCTGATCAACACCCTTTCTTTCTTGAGTGTCAGCCAAAGGCCTAGGAACCTTGCTCCNCCCNCTTGCTAAACAAACGGACTTGGGCGCCAACCAGCATGGCAGTCAATCTGTGCCGCAATACCCACAAACAAATTAGAGACGGAACCACCATCAGTGCCGTAATNACAAAGAATATTCCCCAGTCACCATCCAACCAATCGACCAGAGCGCCAGAAGACGAGGCGAACAACGTACGGCCCGCAGTCCCAATCGAGGCCAATAAAGCGTACTGAGTTGCAGTGTAGGTTCTATCAACCAGCATCGAAATAAACGCCACAAAGGTAACTGTGGCAAAAGCCGCTGCGAGATCATCGAGTAAGACAGCAGCAGCAAAAAGACTTTCTACAGGACCTGCCCAAGCCAGCCAGGAAAACATCAGGTTGGTCACCGCCATCAGTATTCCAGATAAAAACATGGCTCGAACCAAGCCAATCCGAATCGCGAAAAGCCCACCNAGCAACGTAAACACCACCGTGGTGACCCAACCAATACCCTTGGAATACAACGCAATATCAGACTTTGAAAACCCGATTTCCTTGTAGAACACGATCGACATTCGACCCAGGAATGCTTCACCTATCTTGAATAAGAAAATAAAACCGAGGATAGCGACGGCGATTGCAAATCCATTGCGCCTGAAAAAACTCATCAAAGGACCAACAACTGTGCCGACCAGCCATGCCACCACGTGACCGGTGCCCCCACTAAAACCCAGTTTGGAAGCAATGACTCGATCATCCGTTGACTGGGCGGCAGCCCTGTCTGTGGGCGGTAACTCCGGCACAAACATCAATGCAATGTTGCAGGCGATGATCATCAGACCAAGCACAAGGAACGTCATCTGCCAGTAGTTTTCGACGCCGGCAGATTGAAAGGCGTCGGCGGTATTCAGAGCCACAACGCCACCCAACTTATAGCCGGTCCACCAACCAGCCACTGCAACGGCAGCGCCTGCAGCCATGGATTGACCTTCGTCCGTGCCGATCTGCTCAATCCGCAGTGCATCAATGGTGATGTCTTGTGTCGCAGATGCGATCGCAATCACAAGACCAATCGCAATCACTCCCCACAGGTGTACCCCAGGGTCAGTCAGACTCCATCCCACGAGACAGACGAAGATCAGAGCCTGAGACATGACGATCCAAGCCCGCCGGTGCCCCAACTTGGGCGTCAGATACGGTACCCGTAGCCGATCGATTAATGGGGCCCAGAGAAAATTCAACGCATAAACCCCAAAAATCAGACCGGCCCAACCAATGGTGCTGCGGCTGAGGCCATCTTCCTTAAGCCATAGTGACAAGCTGCTGCCAATCAGGACCCAGGGGAAACCGCTGATTATCCCAAGGAGCAGGATACGAGCCATTCGCCGTTCCAGGTATACAGAGAACGTTTGTGACNGCTTCTTCATCGTAGCGCTCCGTGCAATATCTGCGCCGGGGAACTATCGGTTGAGGGCCATAGGCNCCGTAGTATTCGNACCTGCNGNACGATCAGGATTTCAACCATNGGGCGTTAATTTTATAGTCTATGATCAACGGCGCGTGATCAGAAAACCGTTCGTCTTTGAAAATTTCGACGCGACACGCCTTGGCAGCAATCTGCGGAGTACCTATCTGATAATCGATGCGCCAACCCACGTTCTTNGCCCATGCCTGCCCTCGGTTCGACCACCAGGTGTACTGGTCCTCGCCAGGTTCGATGGTGCGAAAAATATCCACCCAGTTCGCTTCGTCAAACACCCAATCCATCCACTGCCGCTCGTCTGGGAGAAATCCAGAGTTTTTCTGATTGGCACGCCAGTTTCTTAGGTCAATCTGCCGGTGNGCGATGTTCCAGTCACCACAGATCACGTAATCTCGCCCATCGTTCGCGAATGCTGTTAAAACNGGTTTTAGCCGCTCCATGATGTCGTACTTNAATATCTGCCGCTCTTCCNTGCTGNTTCCGGAGGGCAAATAGAGGGAAATGANGCTNAGGCGACCNAAATCAACTCGCAACCAGCGTCCCTCGGCGTCAACATCTGGCCAGCCGATTCCGCTCTCAACCCGANCGGGCTCNTGCCGACTATAAATCGCGACNCCGCTATAACCTTTACGTTCAGCGTCACAATGATAGGCGTTNTAACCCGCGGGGAAGAAAACATCGGCTGAACGCTGCTCAGGCTGTGCCCGAGTTTCCTGCAGGCAAATGACATCAGCGGCCTGATTAGGCAACCAATCGAAAAAGCCTTTTCGCGCGGCCGCTCGTATACCGTTGACGTTCAGCGTTATGATTCGAAACACAAGACCGCCCTCCCGACAACCTCGATGATGCTAGTGGCAATGACCCATTCAGAAACGGATTTTCTCAAGTTTGCGATCGACAGTGAGGTTCTTCGATTTGGTGAGTTTACTCTCAAATCCGGACGGGTTAGCCCTTACTTCTTTGACGCCGGCCTGTTCAACACAGGNCGCCAGATTGCTACTCTCGGGGCATTTTTACGCGGCTCTCCTCGCCGAGCNGGAACCNGANCCCTTCATGCTCTATGGTCCAGCCTACAAAGGCATTCCACTCGCANCTGCGACCGCAGCAGCTCTGTCTNAACAGCATAATCGTGACGTAGCCTTCGCGTTTAATCGCAAGGAAGCAAAAGATCATGGCGAAGGCGGTGAGGTTNTCGGTGCACCATTGCGCGGCCGCGTTGTGATCATCGATGACGTGATCACGGCCGGCCTTTCAGTAGAAGAGTCCGTACGTATTATCCGCGCTGCCGGTGCCGAACCAGTGGCTGTTGCAATAGCCCTCGACCGGGAGGAGAAAATGACCACGAGCGAACACTCTGCAGTCGCCGAAGTAGAAACACAATTCGATTTGCCGGTTCACACCATCGCCCATTTTTCAACGTTAGTAACCTACCTTGGGAGCCATTCTGACCTCGCACGGTATGTNCCAGCCATNACCACATATCNANCNCGATACGNTAGCCGCTAACGCCGATCGCGATCGACCCTGATAACTTGANTCAAACACTCNACNCACNCATTGAAGAANACAACGCGACATCGGGCCGCGACCCTTGCGATCTGCATNCTCGCGATGGCAGTACTACTTGCCGCGATCGAAGGTTATGGACACTACAACTACGGACGCTGGCAACAGCATTACGCCAAGCAGGGAGACTGGTACGATTTTCTAGCGCAACCTTCCGATAACCCGCGACTGCTATGGGAGTACCAGGCGAATTTTGNACGGCGGGGCATTCGAACAAATCAGTACGGCTTTCGGGATCTGGCGGTGGCTACTGAGCGAACCAAAGATATCCAGCGTATCGCATTCTTTGGTGATTCGGTTACCCTCGGATTNAGTGTTCCTTTCGACNNNACTTTCGTGNGACAACTATCGAATTTTGCGACCGCACAACCGAACCTTCCCAAAACGGAATTCCTGAATTTCGGCATCGATGGCTATCANGTAGAGCAGATCGCCGAGTCACTTCACACCAATCTCNACCGCTTTCANCCTGACAAGGCCATTTATGTCATGTGTCTNAACGACGTTGACCTTGGCGGATCAATGAATGAAAAAGTTCGCTATTTTTCNCCACCGNCAAGTTTCATTCTTGAAAAAATAGAAAGACTGTTGCTTCGCTACTTTTTCGTGGATGACTTTCTGGACTATTTCTTCTTCCGNTANGGNTCTCGTTTCCTAGANACGATCAGNGCCATGCAAGAAACAGCGCTCAATCAGGGGGTTGAATTTTCTGTGGTCATCGTTCCNGTGTTCAACTTTGGGCCCGAGGCANCGCTTTATCCTTACACCAANTTACACAAAAGGATCANCCAGGCTCTGACGATCCGNCAGATTCCGGCCCTTGACCTGCTTCAGTCTTTCTCCGATACCCGTCTTGCGGCGGATCACTGGAACTTAGACATCTGGCATCCAAATACTCGCGGTCATGCATTTATTGCCCNANCCATNGCTCCNTTTGTCTTGNCAAANNAATAAATCTGGATCATTAACCAGCAACACTATTCTCAACGCTCAATCAGACAGGTGGGATGTCAGATAACGACGCCTGATTCGCCACAACTCGAAGGGCGCTATCAAAAAATCACGCNGAGNCAACTTAGAGCCAGGGTGATCAATCCAAACGTTTAAGGGGGCCTCAATGACCTTGCTCAACGTCGATTCCCGGCCATAACTNTGCAGGTAACGCGCCAGCAATTCGACATCAAACAACCAGCGACTCGAAAACTCNGCTNCAAAAAGCTCGCACGCGATGGGCGCGCGAAACACCTTTGCACCGCATTGCGTATCGTACACAGGGAGATCNAGCATTNAACTCACCACAGTNGCGAAAACACGACCCAGATAATGGCGGGNNTTCGANCGNTGGATATCTGCGCCCAGGCGCAGCAACCGACACCCGAACACCATGTCGGCATCCNGCTCATCTAANACCTCGGTCAACCGAACCATCTCTGATAACGGTGTGGCAAGGTCAGCATCGCAAAAACCTACAACGTCAAACCGATTCAGTGCTAGCGCCGCCTGCACACCGGCACGCACGGCTTCTGCTTTACCTTGATTGCTTGGCAAGCTAAGACAATGCAACCGATCGGGAAATGTTGCCTCAAGCTCTCTCCCGATATCGGCC
>PAWW01000055.1 GCA_002714255.1 Acidiferrobacteraceae bacterium | reverse complement strand
TTGTTTCGGAAGGTAGTGCTTGTTGTGCTTTGAAAAGGTCGAAATGGACTTTGCCCGAGGATAGAACCACTCGCTCGACGTTCACTGGGTCGAGATCTTGTTGATCGTTGATAACGGCCTCAAACTCACCGCTAGTCAGGTCGGATAGTGCACTGACAGATAGTTTATGTCGTAGCAGGCTTTTCGGAGTCATCAAAATCAGCGGTCGCCGCAGTGGTCTGATCATCTGGCGCCGAAGGACGTGGAAAAATTGCGCAGGTGTTGTTGGTACACAGACCTGGATATTCTGTTCAGCACACAGCTGGAGATAGCGTTCTAATCGAGCAGATGAATGCTCGGGCCCCTGGCCTTCGTAGCCGTGAGGCAGAAACAAGGTCAGGCCGCACAAACGGCCCCATTTCGATTCACCGCTGCTGATGAACTGATCAATGACCACTTGCGCTCCGTTGGCAAAGTCACCGAACTGGGCTTCCCAAATAACCAGTGCACGGGGCTCAGTGGTGGCATAGCCATATTCAAACGCTAGCACTGCCTCTTCCGACAGCAGGGAGTTGATGACAAGGAACTGGTTTGGGTCAGCGCCAATGGAACGCAACGGAACCAGTGATTCGCGTGCGTTCACGTTTTTGATGACCGCGTGGCGATGAGAAAACGTTCCCCGTCCGGAATCCTGTCCAGACAGGCGCACAGAGTATCCGTCTTCAATTAGGCTGGCATAGGCAATGGTCTCGGCAAAACCCCAATCGATGGGCTGTGTGCCTGTCGCCATGCCATTGCGGTCGTCAAACAACTTCGCGATCCGTGGATGGATGGTGAACCCGGGAGGTGTTTCTTGTAGTTGTGCGTTGAGGCGGCTAATACGCACACTGGAAACGCGGGTGTCGCTCGCGTCCGTCCAGTGACTGTTCAGATAGGGGCTCCAGTCAACACCGTCTAATGGACCATTGCCTGTTGTGACATGGTTTGCCACAATCTTTCCGGCATCTAGTGCAGCGCGGTAATCCAGCATCATTTGTTCACTCTGGGTGCGGTCAATGATGTCATCCGCTGTGAGGCGCTCGGCATACTGTTCTCGCACGGTAGCCAGTTTATCGATGCGGGCATACATCGTGGGTTGCGTTACGCTGGGTTCGTCGGCTTCGTTGTGACCAAGACGCCGGTAGCCAATCAGATCGATGACCACATCTTTATCAAAAGTCGTGCGAAAGTCGTAGGCTAGTCGAACCGCAAACAGCACCGCATCAGGATCATCACCGTTAATGTGAAGAATGGGCGCTTGCACCATCTTGGCGACTTCCGTGCAATACAGTGTCGATCGGGCGTCCAGCGGATTGCTGGTGGTGAACCCAATCTGGTTGTTGACAATAACGTGAATTGAGCCACCGGTTGAAAAGCCTCGGGTACTCGACATATTGAGGGTTTCCATGACGACCCCCTGTCCAGCAAAAGCGGCGTCGCCGTGAATCAGAACAGGTATCACACGCTGCTTGCCTTCGTCTCGACGGCGATCCATCGTTTCGAAACTGGCGGCAATATAGCGTTCTTGACGTGCTCGGACTGATCCCTCAACCACTGGCCCGATAATCTCGAGGTGGGATGGATTAAATGCGAGCGCCAGGTGGACGACCCCCCCAGGCGTATCTACGTCAGACGAAAATCCCTGGTGGTACTTGACGTCACCTGTGTCCGTGTTGCCGCTGGCGCTGGTATAGCGGCCCTCAAACTCATCAAATAATTCTGCAGGAGATTTCCCGAGAATGTTAGCGAGAACGTTGAGTCGACCACGGTGCGACATCCCAATGACGATTTCACGCACGCCGTTGGCGCCGGCACGTTGAATGAGTTCTGATAACAAAGGTATCAGGGTTTCTCCCCCTTCTAACGATAAGCGTTTCTGACCGACGTAACGAGAGTGTAGATAACGCTCGAGTCCCTCGGCAGCTGATAGTTGTTTCAGCATCTCGCAACGCACCTCGGCACTCTCTAGGGGGCGCACAGGCATCGTTTCAAGACGTGCCTGTAGCCATCGTTTTTCTTCCATCCGCGAAATGTGCATGTATTCGATGCCAATGGGTCCACAGTAAACCGTGTCGCAGAAATCGATAATCTCCCGAAGCGTCATCTTCTGGCGTACTGACAGTGAGCCGGTGTCAAAGAGTGTATCGAGGTCTTCGCTGGAGAGGCCCTGAAAACCAAGGTCGAAGTCTTCGAGTGGGTTAGTGATTGCTAGTTGCAGCGGATCATTCCGCGCAATCAGATGTCCGCGACTGCGATAGGCATTGATCAAGCGGAGCACGGCCGATTGTTTTCGTGCCTCTGCAGTGCCCCATTGTTCATCGTGATACGCATAGACGTTGCCGTTTGGCAAACTGTCACGATTTGTTGTGACCGATTCGTATCTCAGAGTGTCGAACGATTGACGCCAATCAGTGGCGACAGCCTGGGGGTCGTTTTCGTAAGTCTCGTATAAGGAGTCAAGATAGGCCGCATTAGTGCCAGTGAGATAGCTCTGATACAGCGGCCAACGGCCTCTATCATCGGTGCGCATTGGCCAAACTTGTCCGTGGCTGCGGTGGGGTCAGAACAGAATCGGTGATGTGGCCGAGAGTATAAGGAAAATCTCCGTTTTACCCAACAGACAAGAGGGTACGGGCATCCCGCAGTCAGCTTCTGCCGGTGTGTCCAAATCCGCCACTATCGCGGTCGCTGACGTCGAAGGAGTCAACAAGCTCAAACTTAGCTTGAGTAATGGGCACGAAGACCATCTGCGCAATACGCTCCCCTGGCTCGATGACAAAGGTCTGATCGCTGCGGTTCCAGCATGACACCATGACCTCTCCTTGATAATCACTGTCGATTAGACCGACAAGATTCCCAAGAACAATACCGTGTTTGTGGCCAAGGCCTGATCGCGGCAGCAGGATTGCGGCCAGGCTGGGGTCGGCAATATGCACAGCCAATCCGCTAGGTATTAGGCAGCACTGGCCAGGTTCAATGGTTAACCTTTCCTTCAGACAGGCTCTTAGATCAAGGCCTGCTGACCCGCTGGTAGCATAAGTGGGTAGCCCGAATTCACTCTGCAGGCGCGGGTCAAGTATCTTGAGTTGAATGCTTTGCACGATAGTGTCGGGCAATTTCGATGATAAGTTTTTGTGCCAATGCGCTCTTTGTGTCTCGACCGAGATCCAGATCGCTCTTTGCGTCAATGAGCAGCAGATGATTATGGTCGCTGCCGAACGGGTTGTTGTCACTGGTGACTGAATTGGCCACGATCAGGTCCAGTCCTTTGGCTAACAGTTTTTCCCGTGCGTTGTTTAGGGTCGCTTCCGTCTCAGCCGCAAAGCCGACTGTAAAGGGGCCATCAGCTCTGGCGGCGACGCTGGCTAGGATATCTGGATTGCGGACAAGGTCAAGACGGATCGTTTCCTGGCCTTTTTTCAATTTCTTGCGACTGGCTTCCACCGGCCGGTAATCGCTAACCGCCGCGACGCCGATAAAGATATTGGCAGAAGCGATTTGTGACTCTACTTTCGCCAACATTTCATTGGCAGTTTTCACTGAGTGAATGGTGGCGCCCGGGGGCGGCAGTTCGAAACTGGGTCCAGACACCAGAATGACATCGGCTCCCGCTTCAATCGCCGCGCTCGCTACGGCATAACCCATCTTGCCAGAACTATGATTTGTCAGGGCGCGAACGGGGTCTAATGGCTCCCAAGTCGGTCCGGCTGTGATGACAACCCTGACACCCTGGAGAACACCGGTTGATGGAGTCTCATTCAGGCATGAGACGATGTCGGTGGGTGCGATCATGCGACCTTCGCCAGTTTCTCCACACGCTTGTAGGCCACTGTCGGGTCCAAGGATGTGGACGTTGCGGCGACTCAGGATGTCAATGTTAGCGCGGGTAGCAGGATGGTCCCACATGACTCGATTCATGGCCGGTGCTACGCTTAGGGGCGCTTCGGTTGCGAGGCACAGCGTAGTCAGTAAATCATTGGCCAGTCCAGCCGCTAGACGTGCGATGAAGTCTGCCGTCGCCGGCGCAATAATGACGTGGTCTGCCCAGCGGGCAAGTTCAATATGACCCATACCGGCCTCGGCCTGGGAATCCAGCAGTGCGTCACGAACCGGGTGACCACTCACCGCCTGTAGGGTAAGTGGTGTAATAAATTCCCGCGCTGCCCGAGTCATAACCACCCGGACGATAGCCTCCTGATCGACCAGTCGACGAACCAGTTCGGCGCTCTTGTATGCTGCAATCCCGCCCGTGACCCCAACGAGAACGTGTTTGCGCGCAAGCGAAGACATAGATCGAAGTGTAACGGTTACACGCGAAAGGTTGAAATAACTTGTTTTCTGGCTCGAGTTATTTTGCAAAAACGCCGAGATCTGGTATAAAACGTGCCCCCGAGAGCGCTATTTCTAATCGGATCGTAACAATGTCGAAAATCTGCCAAATCACTGGTAAGACTACTATGTTTGGGAACAATGTCTCCCATGCGAATAATCGGACGAAGAGGACATTTAAGCCTAACGTCCACAATCGGCGATTTTGGGTGGAAACCGAAAATCGGTGGATTCGCTTGACCGTCTCACGGCAAGGATTGAGGACCATCGATAAAAAAGGTATTGATGCTGTCCTCAAAGACATCCGCGGTCGCGGAGTCAAGGTCTGAATCAGCAGGAGACGTCACTATGCGCGACAAGATAAAACTCGTTTCAAGTGCTGGAACCGGGCACTACTACACCACGAGTAAGAATAAACGGACTACGCCGAATAAGATTGAAATGAAAAAATTTGACCCGGTTGTGCGCAAGCACGTGATCTATAAGGAATTCAAGATCAGGTAGGTTGGTTGTTGCCTTTGCGCATCGAGTTTGGTTATACCTTTACTAGGCGATAAGTGCGCAATCTTTCAGAGAATCCTTCCAGAGCCTGGATTCCTGAGTGTTCTGCTGCGCGACACCAATCTTCCAGTTGATGCACAAGCACGTCGCTGGAGTCCGTTGATCGCGTCCAGATGTTCTGAAGTTGTTGTTTCATTTGATAAACGGTTTGTAGTTTCGGCGATAGGGACAGGGCTTTTTGTAGTTGGTTGTCCGCGCGCGGGTTAAGGCCAAGAGTTTCGGTACGCATCAAATGGCCGGCCTGCCGCATCAGTTGTCGCCTTTCTCGATGAAACATGTGTAACCGTTCTTCATGCACCACATTAGAAACAACGTGCTGTGCATATTCCGCCAGGATCTCGAAGCGATTTACAAGAAATGCTTGCAATGTGGCCGTGTCGCATGGGTGCGTAGCAAGACGCGCTTCCATGATGGGTTGAATGCGGTGAATCTTAGTCATGCGCAGTTGATTCAATAGTTTGAGGTAAATCCAACCCAGATCGATTTCAAACCAGCGGGTGGAAAAACGGGCGGACTGTGGGAAAGCGTGATGATTGTTATGCAATTCCTCGCCACCGACCAGTAGACCCCAGGGCACAATGTTGCGGCTCGCATCCCCAACCTCGTAGTTTCTATAGCCCAAATAATGGCCGAGCCCATTAATCACTCCGGCTGCCCAGAACGGTATCCAGATCACCTGCACAGCGTAAATGATCGCGCCGGCCAGAGGTCCAAAAACGATCAGGTCAATCGCCAACATCAATACGAGACCGAAATTTGGAAAACGCGTATAGAGACCGCGTTCAATGCGGTCATTCGGTGCGTCGAAACCATACTTGCGGAGTGTTTTGGAGTCTCGAGCGGCACGTCGATACAGGAGTAGTCCGCCAAAAAGAACGGAGAGAATGCCAACTTGTTGCGGACTGTGAGGATCGTCACAACTTTCGACTCTGGCATGATGCTTGCGATGTACGGCAATCCATTCCCGAGTAATGATGCCGGTTGTTAACCAGAGCCAAGCCCGAAATAAATGACTCAACGCGGGATTCATTGAAAGAGCGCGATGAGCTTTGTGTCGATGCAGGTATAGCGTGACAGAAATGATCGAAAGGTGGGTCAACAGGAAAGCGGCAAGTGTGTTTCCCCACCAGGGGAGGTGCAGCATATTTGTTCAGTCCACAGGGGTTGGGCGAGCGATCACGGGGTTCAACGAGCCCGGAATGTGATGCGCCCCTTGCTTAGATCATAGGGCGTGAGTTGTACCGTGACGCGATCGCCTCGCAGAATACGGATATAGTGTTTGCGCATTTTCCCAGAGATATGGGCGGTGACGACATGGCCGTTGTCTAGTTCGACTCGAAACTGTGTGTTGGGCAGGTTCTCAAGAACCGTGCCTTCCATCTCAATATGTTCTTCTTTTGCCACTGCGGTTCGCGCTTCCTCATTTAACCGTGAATGTAGGCAAAGTATAACGAACCGGGAGGGGATCATCTAGCGGCGACTGACGCACATCATACTGTGCAGCCATCGTCACTGTTTTAATGCGTATGATCGATTTCACGAGCAGGTGTGGAAGCGGAAACACGGTGAGTGGGTCAGGGGGAATTTACCATGCTGCTGGAAACGTTACACGCACGGCAAGCCCTGGCCTGTTGTCTGAAAGCGAAATCGTTGCGCTGTGCACGTTGGTCACGGCTCGCACCAGGCTCAGACCGAGCCCGTTGCCCGGAGTCGAGCGGCTTTGATCCAGTCGATGGAAGCGCTGAAAGACCCTTTCGTGTTCGGTTTCCGGAATGCCTGGGCCTTGATCGCTAATCTCAAAATATGGTTTTGGCACGGGGCCGGTATCTAGAGCGACGTGGCTTTTCGAGGGGGCATACTTAATCGCATTGTCGATCAGATTGCTGAATGCTTGAAACAACATATCCCGGTCACCGGCAATCACGACGCCTTGGTTAGTGGGGCAAGACAGAGTCAGGCTCTTCTCTGTCGCTAGAGGTTCGTACAGATCTATCAGGTCGCGGGCCAAAATAGCGAGGTTAACGTGTTCAGTCGGCTGGATATGCGGACTGGCCTCGATTCGCGCAATCCGAAGAACCACATTGAACATGGTCAACAGTTGGTCGGATTCCCGTAGAGCGACGTCAAGATCGTGACGGCTGGTAAAATCTTCGTGACTTGACTGAACAAGCGTTTCCAGGCGCGCCCGTAGGCGGGCCAGGGGGGTTTTCATGTCATGGGCGATATTGTCGGACACTCTGTGAATATCGTCGAGAAGAGTTTCTATTTTGTCGAGCATTCGGTTGAGATTCCGCGCCAGCTGATCAAATTCATCATTGTCGCCACTCAACAGTACCCGCTGACTAAGATCGCCATCCATAATGTGTTGGCTTGTATCATTAATTGCATCCAGGCGGCGTAACATTCGGCCACTGATGACAACTCCTCCGGCAATACCAAGAACCAGCGTCAAAACAAGACCCCAGGAGAGTGACTGGATGATGCGTGTTTTCGCGACCCGTAGAGTTTCGGTGTCACGACCGACAAGCAGGTGGAAGCCCCCCCGCAACAGAAAGGGTCTAGCGCGAGCCATATGTAGCTCGTCGCCCGCAGTCCCCGCGTCTTCCAGTGTGAAATCGATCCAGCCACCGTTCTCGTTTCCTTTAGGCCAACCGCTGATGTTCCCGACAAGTGGTTGATAAGCTGGATTGGTCAGAAGAAAAATGGTGGTGCCGGTGGGATGCTGCCGCTGAACGCGTTCCACGATGAGTTGTCTAAGCGCGCGGATACCACCTTTTTCGTAGTGCTCGGCAAGCGCCTGAATCTCAGCTTCGATGGCGGCGTCGGTCTGTGTCGCCATGTAAGTTGCAGTTGACCAATAGATAAACCCGAATATCACGATGACAGATAAGGAAAATAGACCTACGTACCAAATTGCGAATCTGAACGTGGTGCTGGGGAAGAATCTAGCGATGTTCACTGATAACGTATCCCACGCCTCTAACAGTGTGTAGTAACGGTGAATCAAAGTCTCGATCGATTTTTGATCGAAGTCGGGATATGTGAACGTCGATCACGTTGGTTTGCGGGTCAAAATGGTAGTCCCATACGGTTTCAAGTAGCATGGTTCGGGTTACTACTTGGTTAGCGTGCTGTACCAAGTAGAGCAGTAGTCGGTACTCGCGGGGTTGTAGTGAGATCAACTGATTTGCCCGTCGCACTTCGCGAGACAGTAGATCAACAGTTAGATCTCCCACCTGGAGTTTCGTTGTTATGGGTCCCTGTTGGGTGCGCCGCTGCAGCGCTTCGACTCTAGCAAGCAATTCACTAAAGGCAAACGGTTTGGCGAGGTAGTCATCTCCCCCAGCCTTTAATCCAGCGACTCGATCATCGGTGTCACCCAGTGCGCTAAGAATAAGGATGGGCAGTCGCTGATTTTTCTCTCGCAGGGCTTTGATCAGTGAAATGCCATCGCGGCCAGGCAGCATCCGATCGACGATGATGACGTCGTAATGCTCTGTGAGTGCTAGACCAAGGCCATCGTTGCCATTGTCCGTGTGATCCACGACGTGCATCGACTCAGCCAGGCCGCGCCGCACATGTCGTGCTGTATCCGGGTCATCTTCAACCAATAATATGCGCATCTAGGCAGCCAATAAGTCCCGCGCAGACAATGTCCGAAATTCTAACCAGTTGACGAGGAGCCGAATAGTGGTCGGTCCTCGTCAACATTCTTGTCAGGTAAGGTTAAACGGTACAAAGCGAGTAGCGTGTTGCCGGAGAATTAGAAAGACCATGGCGCGCTGGCCGGTGTCCCGCGCACGGGCGATTTGATTGATGACATCGCCAGGCGTGGTGACGACGGTTCTGCCGATCCGTACGATCACATCACCGGCCTTGAGTCCCTTGCGCTCCCCGGGACTGTTTGTTGCGACATGCTGAATCAAGACTCCTTTGGTGCTGGCGTCTATTTGATGCTGACGCCGGGCGTCGTCGTCTATGGCCGCAAGCTCGATTCCCCATCGTTCCAGTTTTTCGGTTAATGTCGGCACAGTGGCCGCCATGTTCATATCGGTCGGCATTAAGGTCACAGTTGTCGTTAAACGGATTTTTTGGGTTTCGCGCCAGACCACTAGGCCTACTTCAATGCCCGGTGGAGTTCGAATAACCTGATGTTGCAATTGTCGCGGGCGGCGAGTGTCTATGTCATTGAAACTGATAATGATATCTCCAATCTCAATTCCCGCACGGGCGGCCGGGCCGCTGGGATTAACGGCTGATACCAGGACACCACCGGTCTCGGTGTGGTTAAAGCTTTCCGCGATGGCAGGTGTGACAGACTGAATCTGAATGCCGAGCCATGCACGGCGCACCTCTCCGTGTGACTCGAGGTGCGCGACAATCTCGGTCACCACGTTGGCGGGGATGGCAAAGCCTATACCTACATTTCCACCGTTCGGTGAGAAGATCGCGGTATTAACACCAATGACTTCGCCCTTGGTATTGAACAAGGGTCCCCCGGAGTTGCCTCGATTGATGGAAGCATCCACTTGAATGTAGTCGTCGTAAGGGCCGGAATTAATATTGCGACCTCTGGCGGAAATAATGCCGGAGGTTGTTGTTCCACCCAGGCCGAAGGGATTACCGATAGCAAGTACCCAGTCACCGACTCGCGCCAAGGTGGAGTCCCCAAATCGGACGTAGGGAAAAGGTTGATCATTCACCGCATTGATTTTCAGTAGGGCGAGATCCGTCTTGTCGTCTTCGCCCTGAAGCACTGCAGGGAACGAACGACCATCATCGAGAACCACAGTGATTTCGCTGGCATCTTCGATTACATGCCGATTAGTGACAATGAGTCCCTCTGCATCGATGAGAAATCCTGATCCCAGCGAACGCGTCGCACGGTTCCTAGGGTNAATCGGTTTCGAATCGAAGAATCGACGCAGAAAATTGTCCATCTCTAAAGGGCCGCCTGGCAATCGTGGTGACGTGGAGCGAGGGTCCAGGGCCGTTCGGCCANTCGGCACTGCGCGAGCCCGTGACTTTGTTGAAATATTAACCACAGCGGGTTTGACTCGCGTCACGAGATCAGCAAAGCCGCTGAGCGGAACGGTTTCTAGCGTTTCTTTGACTTGTGGGGGAAGGGCGGTAGTTGCGTTTGAAGTCGCCCCGCCAGAAAAGAAAAGCCAAAGTGCAATGGGCAGGGCGGTCAAGGTGAGAAATCTTTTCCTACGCACGGGAATATCTCCGTTTAAGAATAAGGGNAAAGAAGTGTCGTGGAGCTCGCATTACGACGAGATTACGGCTGGATTACGAGATCGTAATGTGGATTCGATAAAGGTTCAGGATAATAATCGGATCAGGATGTTTTCGTAGATCGCGGACAAGAGGTCAAGGTCATGAAGATCGACTTGTTCGTCAATTCGATGAATCGTGCGATTAATCGGCCCGAGCTCGATCACCTGTGCGCCAGTGGGGGCGATAAACCGACCATCAGACGTGCCTCCGTCCGTTGACAGATTAGGGTGATGATTCGTTACGGATTCAACGGCCGCGATGACCGCACCTACCAGTTCTCCCTCAGCGGTCTGGTAAGGTAAGCCAGACAAGGACCAGTCGATTGTGTAATCGGCGCCGCTCGCCTGGCACAGTGTTTCCACCGTGGATTTTAGCGATTCCACGCTGGATTCAGGTGAAAAGCGGAAGTTGAACATCACTTTTGCCTCAGAGGGAATGACGTTGGTGGCACCTGTGCCAGATTGAATATTTGAGATCTGAAATGTGGTTGGCGGGAAATAGGCGTTACCGTCATCCCAATATTGTTTTTCCAGTGTGGCCACGATGTTAGCGGTGCGGTGGATGGGGTTATCGGCAAGGTGCGGGTAGGCCACGTGGCCCTGAACGCCACGAACGACCAGTGTTCCGTTAAGTGAGCCGCGTCGTCCATTCTTAATAGTGTCGCCGAGTCGATTTTGACTGGTGGGCTCTCCAACGACGCACCAGTCGATTCGCGCGTTGCGATCGGTAAGCGTTTCTAGTACTCGTACCGTGCCGTCCTTTGCGGGTCCTTCTTCATCACTGGTTATCAGCAGTGCGATTGATCCCCGGTGTTTGGGATGTTGTTTTACAAATCGTTGGCAGGCAGTGGCCATGGCTGCAAGACTGCCNTTCATATCTGCGGCACCACGACCGTGCAGGATATTGCCGACGATGTCACCGGCAAACGGGGGGTGCCCCCATTTTTCATCGCCACCGGTTGGCACGACATCGGTGTGCCCTGCAAAGACAAAGAGGGGGGCTACTTGCCCGCGACGCACCCACAGGTTGCTGACATCACCAAAGCGCAAATACTCGCCCTGGAAACCGGCACCCTGGAGTTGTTCAAGGAGTAATGGCTGGCAGCCCGCGTCATCAGGAGTAATCGAGACTCGACGGACCAATTGCGCGGCCAACTGTCCTGTCGGTGAAGGGGTTGGGTCAGAGGTGCTCACAGTAAGTTCATTGTGTGCTCAGCAGGGGACGAGGGCGAAGATGGGCTAACCAACGATTTTCCCACCATCGAAATCCTCGACTGATAATGAAAACGAGAATCATGTAAAAAATCATCGCGGTGATGAAGCCCTCATATGCGAGATAGTAGCGGCCATTCAACCATCGGCCAACGCCGAGAATATCTTGGATCGTAATGGTGCTAAGCACAACTGAACTGTGCAGCATAAAAATTACCTCGTTGGAGTAGGCG
This sequence comes from Acidiferrobacteraceae bacterium, assembly GCA_002714255.1. Classification (GTDB taxonomy): domain Bacteria; phylum Pseudomonadota; class Gammaproteobacteria; order Arenicellales; family UBA868; genus UBA11791. The sequence continues at coordinate 6,905 of PAWW01000055.1, read as the reverse complement.
GGTAACGCCCGCCGAAACGCACTGGGTAGGACGATGCGCCACAAAAGAGTCAGGCGTGACATGCCGCAAGCGCGGGCCGCTTCTATCTCTCCACGCGGGGTATTTTCTATGGCGCCTCGAAGAAATTCGGTGGTGTAAGCGGCTGTGTTCAAGGTAAATGCAATCAATGCACACCACCATGCTTTCGACAGGATAGGCGCCCAGAGGAAACTCTCACGAATGAACTCGAACTGGGCCAAGCCATAGTAAAAGAGGTAAGTCTGCACCAGCAATGGTGTCCCACGAAAAAAATAGGTAAAGCCCAATATGGCGCCGTTGAGGCCACGTTGCCGTTGTGCTCGTGCGATGGCCAGTGGGATTGCCAGTACACCACCGATCAACAGGGATAGGACAGTAATCTCCAGTGTCACCAGGGTGCCATACAGAAACTTGTCCAGGTGATCTGCGATCAGCACGAAATCAATGGGTGAATGGTTCTCGCTGACATATGCCAGGTAGTCCCAGAAGGTTCTTTCGCTGGTGTTTGCCACAGTTAAGCTGGCCTTACGCCCGCGCTATATCGACGATCTAGCCAGCGCAGACCAATATCGGATATCGCGGTCAAGGCGAGATAAATCAATAGCACCGCAAACATGAAGGTGAATGGTTCCCGCACGGAGCGACCAGCAGTCGACGCATTCCAAACAANATCGTGCAGGCCAATAACGGAGACCAGCGCNGTTGCCTTAATCAGTACAAGCCAATTGTTGGTGAAACCTGGTAACGCGTGCCGCACCATCTGCGGCCAGGTGATTCGGCGAAATATCGTCAAGTTCGTCATGCCGCAGGAAATACCTGCTTCAATTTGGCCACGCGGAATGGCCAGNATNGCACCGCGGAAGGTTTCCGTCATGTAAGCGCCAAAGACAAAACCGATAGAGCCNATGCCCGCAATGAATTGATCGATCTCCAGATAGTCCCACCAGCCGGTGACAGTGCCCAGCTCGTTAACGATTTGTTGTCCGCCGTAAAACAGCAACATCATCAGCACCAAATCTGGAACGCCCCGAACCAGTGTCGTGTAGGCTGATGCGAAGCGATTCGAAATGGGATTGCGGGCTAGTTTGGCAGACGCGCCTGCCAGACCCAGCACTACCGATAAAATCAGTGAGCCTACCGCCAGCTGCACCGTGACAACGGTACCACTGAGCAACAGATAACGATACTCCCAGACGGATTCCATCGACAGTAATTAGNGNNAGTGCGGGCGGGCCCGNGAGAAGCNCGGGCCCGCCTGGGTTGGGAGAGAATGCAGCCGATCAGCTGCCGTAGACGTCGATTTCGAAGTATTTGTCGTTAAGTGTTTTATATGTTCCATCGGCTCGAATGTCGCCGATTGCCTTGCTCAATGCATCACGTAGGGTCGTGTCCTTCTTGCGCACCGCAAATCCAGCACCAATGCCTTGGCACTGCGGGTCGTCGATGGCTCCACCAAGAAAGTCGAATCCTTTTCCGGCATCNAGCTTGAGAAAGCCTTCGAGTGCCTGTAGCGAGTCCGACAACTGTGCATCGAGTCGGCCGGTAGCGAGATCCTGCCAGACTTCTTCTTGCGTTGCGTAGAGCACGATTTCTGCGTCTGGATACAGTTTTTCCGCAGAACACTGATGGGTAGTTGCGCGTTGTACACCAACCCGCTTGTACTTGAGCCCATCGGCTGTGTCATCGAATCCAGGATTTTTCTTAGCAACCAGCATGGCCGGTGTGTTGTAGTACTTGACGGTAAAATCAACTTTCTTTTTGCGCTCTTCTGTAATGGACATTGATGCAATGATGGTATCGAATTTTCTTGCCAGTAGGGCAGGGATCATTCCGTCCCACTCCTGTTCAACGAGCACGCACTCTTTGTTGAGGCGTTTACATACTTCATGAGCAAAGTCGATGTCGAANCCTTTNAGTGTTCCGTCTGCTTCNTTCCACGAAAATGGTGGGTAAGCNCCTTCTACGCCNACNCGTAAACTGTCGCCGGCGTACGTNAGCTGCGCTGCTCAACATNAATATTGTTGTCAGCAAAGGTAAGAGCAATTTTTTCAATNGCATTNGTTGAAACCTCCTCCGGTGATGTTGTGATNANAAAAGTGGTGCATGACAGACTGACNTCCTTAANTCNATGTATCAGTGCAGTGTATTCGACAGAAATTGTCGAAAGCGNTCAGATTCTGGATTACCGAACATAGCTTGCGGTGTTCCCTCTGTTTCAATCAGCCCTTCATGAAGAAAGATTACCCTGTTAGACACGTCGCGTGCGAATCCAATTTCGTGGGTGACGACGAGCATAGTTCGACCTTCGTCTGCTAGAGTCCGCATGACTTTGAGTACTTCGCCTACCAGTTCTGGATCCAGCGCTGAAGTGGGTTCGTCGAACAGCATCACCGCAGGTTCCATGGCGAGGGCGCGNGCGATGGCCGCCCGTTGTTGTTGTCCCCCGGAAATATGGGCGGGATAATAGTCGCGTCGATTCGACAGGCCGACCTTATCAAGGGTGGCTTCAGCGCGCTCATAGGCTTCTATCTTCGATAGTTTCAGCACATAAATCAGTGCTTCGGCCACATTGTCGAGCACCGTCATGTGTGACCACAGATTGAAATTTTGAAACACCATGCCAAGCTGGGCGCGAAGACGGACAACTTGCTTCATGTCCGCTGGCACCGGGTTGCCGGCACGGTCCGCCGCCATGTGGATCGTTTCACCCCGAACGGTAACGGAGCCACTATCTGGGATCTCAAGCAAATTGATGCAGCGAAGGAATGTGCTCTTGCCTGAACCCGATGCACCCAGCATGGAAATCACATCACCCTCGTTGGCGTTAAGAGAGAGGCCTTTAAGTACTTCTTCCAAGCCGAACCTTTTACGCAGGTCTTCTACAACAAGGGCCGGGTGTTTTTTTTCCATCCGTTGGTCGATCGACGTTAGCCAGGGCTGACGCCACGCAGTCGTTCAGAGCGTCGTCGTAACAACTCAACGGTAGTCAGCAGGAGAATGGAAAAGATCACCAATATGGTCGCAACCGCCAGGATGATCGGGCTGATTTCCTGACGAATACCCGACCACATTTGCCGGGGCAGCGTAATCTGATTTTGTCCGCCGATAAAGAGCACGATAACCACTTCATCAAAAGANGTGATNAANGCAAACAGAGCACCAGAAATCACGCCTGGTGTGATCAGAGGTAGTTGTACTTTAAAAAAACTACGCACCGGTGTACCGCCGAGGCTGGCCGCGGCCTTCATCAAATTGGTGTCAAAACCCACCAGCGTTGCGGTCACAGTGATCACGACAAAGGGTANCCCAAGCACCGTATGCGCCAGGATCATGCCGGTAAACGTTGACACGAGCTGCCATTTCGCAAAGGCGAAAAACAGTCCTGATGCTGTGATGATTAAGGGAACAATTAGGGGCGAGATCATGAGCGCCATGATGCCTTTGCGAAATGGCATATGCGGTCGGCTCAGGCCGAGTGCACATAAAATTCCCAGTGTGGTGGCCAGAATGGTCGCCGCGATACCAATTCTCAGGCTGTTCCAGGCGCCGTCTTTCCAGCGGTCAGAGCAAACTGTTGTGATGCCGGGGTCAGAGCAGTCGCCGATCATCTGGCGGTACCAGCGCAGTGAAAATGCATCGGGCTCCAGTCGGAGAAATTCCGGCGTGAAGTGCAGAAACGGTGATGTTGAGAAGGACAGTGGGATGACCGCAATCAATGGCATGACAAGAAAGAACAACACGACCGCGCAGATGCCAAGGTACGTGTAGTGCCACAAACGTTGAGGCGCGGTTGCGTAAGCGGGTAATGCCATCAGATCAGTTCATGCGCATGTTGTCGATGCCAACGATGCGGTCATATACCCAGTAAAGGAGCAGAATGGCAGCCAAAAGGAGGGTTCCCATGGCGGCCGCAAGCCCCCAGTTAAGCGATTTCTGCATATGGTAGGCAATCATGTTGCCGATCAGTTGTCCATCTTTCCCACCCACGAGTTCCGGTGTGATGTAGTAACCAATGGCAACGATAAAGACCAGAATCACGCCTGCGCCAACGCCGGGCAGCGTTTGGGGCAAGTAAACTTTTAAAAAGGCCAGCGAAGGCGGTGCACCGAGGTTCTGAGCTGCGCGCATGTAGCTCGGCGGGATCGTTTTCATGACGCTGTATATGGGCAGAATCATGAAGGGCAGCAGGATCTGAATCATGACGATGACGGTGCCCGTGAAGTTGTACATCATGGATAAGCGGTTTTCATCATCGAGAATACCGCTCCAGACCAGCGTGCTGTTGACCACGCCGTTGTTTTGTAACATGACCATCCACGCCACAATCCGCACGAGTAGCGATGTCCAAAACGGCATCAATACGCAGATCATCAGCAGGTTGGAGTAGCGTAGGGGCAGTGTTGCCAGCAGGTGTGCGACAGGATAGGCCATTGCCAGGCAACCGACCGTGACGATAAGGCTCAGAAGAAGCGTTCGCCACCACAGCATGACGTAGACTCGGCGCTCCTTCTCTTTCATGATGACATGTTTGTTGGCGTCGTATTGACGATCCACAGCATTTAAGAAATAACCAAGCGTCTGCGGATCTTTCATGGCGCCCAGTGTCTGCCAGAAAGTGACGTCACCCCATCGCTTATCGATCTTGATCATCGCATCCCGATAAGGTGGGCCTTTGATTTTTTTCTTGAATTTTCGCCCGGATTTCTTGATCAAGCTTCGCCAGCCGGGTTTTTCATAGTTCATTCGGGTGGTGGCTTTCCCGACCGTATATTTTTCACCCGTCGTGATGTCCAGAAAGATCGCTTCGAACATTGCTTCTGCGGGCAAGGATTGGCGATCCCAGGACTCAAACGCCACAAAGGTTCTGGGCAACGCTCTGTTGACCAGCGTGTCATCAACGCTGCGTGATAACAGTTGAGCGATAGGGACAACAAAGATAATAATGAGAAATAACAGCGCCGGCAGGACCAACAAGGCGCCGCGTAACTTGCTGCGCCGAAGAGAGCGGGCTAGGCTGACCTTAAGCGGGGTACCATCTACGGTCAGCAGTGGCCCAGATGCCGTGTTCTCTGATGTGGCCATTACGCTCTGCCCGTTAGTCGTTTGGTCAGGTAGCCAGGAAAAGGCTGGACTGGGTGTTAAACACCCAGTCCAGCAGTCTAGTTAGGCAATGAATAACTGGACTATTGACCCATCCACGCTTTGAAACGCTCAGAGATCGAGTCGCCGTTATCAGCCCACCATTCCGGGTTGGCAAACACAGCATTNTTCATGGCCTCACCCGCATTGGGCATGTGCTCCATGATATTGACACCCGTGTTAAACCAGGGCTCACCGGCTGCGATAATGGCCAGTGCGGATTTTCGCATCGGCCCGTAGTTGATCCACTTGGCCTGGCCCGCCTGTTGTGCAGGGGCCGAGGCATGAACCATAAACTCAAGGGCTTCTTTCTTGTTCTTGGTTCCCTTGAGCATCACCAGCCACTCTTCCTCGAGAACCTGGCCATCCCAGTTGGTCACAAACTTAGCGCCTTCACTGAGCACGGCAGCGCCAATGCGGCCATTGTAGGCCAGTGCCATTGACACCTCGCCGCTGCTGACGAGTTCAAGGGGTTTCGAGCCAGATGACCAGAAAACGGCGTGGTCCTTAATGGTATCGAGTTTCGAGAAAGCACGATCAATACCGCCTGCGGTATCCATGACCTTGTAGACATCCGCGGCAGCTACGCCGTCGGCCATCAGTGCCATTTCGATCAACGCGTTGGCCCAGGTGTGGATTCCACGTTTGCCGGGGAACTTCTTGACATTAAAGAAGTCACCGATGGTTTTGGGATTGCCCGCGGCATTTCCGTCAAAGGTGCCCGCTTGATAAAACGGGACATAAGACCAGAAAATCTGCGGTACGACGCAGTCGTTGGGTACTGACACCATGGTGTCGTCATCCATGGAGGTGCCGTCTGCTGCCGGGGTGAACGCATCGCGTGGCAATTCTTCGAAAAGACCTTCGTCGCAACCGACTCGCGCTTCGTGAGGCAGTACATCGACGATATCCCATTGGATATTGCCCGCTTCGACCTGGGTGCGTACTTCGCCTAGGCCACCGTTGTAGTTAACAAAGTTAGCTTTGCCGCCTTTCCATGTGTCAGCGTACGCCTTCTGCTGGCTCATAGTATAGGCACCACCCCACGATGCAACTGTTACATCAGCTGCAGCAGGTAGTGCCAGGGCGGCACCGACCATGGTCGAAACCACGGTTGAAAGTAGCAGGGATTTCCTCATTTGCTGATTCCTCGCTCTTGGTGAATGGAGCCGCGTCATGCGGCGGTATATGCCATCAGGCCGCGTGTTCAGGCGCCCTGGTAGACATCCAGTGCCCGGCAGTCCTCAGCGGACCAGCCGAAAGTGACGACATCCCCTGCTTGCAGGACGGCGTGTTCTGATGCATTGGGGATCTTGACGATAAAGTCGGTTTGGCCGCAAACAGAGGCGCGGGTGCGAATGTGATCGCCAAGGTAAATGAGTTCTTCCACGCGGGCATCGAAAACGTTGGGGAACTTGCCGGGTTCCGGATTCACTTCGACGCGTTCCGGTCGCAAAGACAACGTNGTGCGGTCCCCGCTGGCATTNACGTTAACTTTGAGNGCCTCGACAGTGGCNCCGCCATCGGTNTGGACCTGGCAGTGGTTGCCGTTAACCGAGGTCACTTGTCCAGGCANCGTGTTGTTCTCACCGATAAATTGCGCAACGAATGCGTTGTTGGGTCGCTCGTACAGATCTGTTGGGGAGGCCAGTTGTTCGATGATGCCTTCATTGAANACGCAGATTCGATTCGACATCGTGAGCGCTTCAGATTGATCGTGGGTGACGTAGACTACCGTGACTCCAAGA
>PAWW01000054.1 GCA_002714255.1 Acidiferrobacteraceae bacterium | reverse complement strand
CCAACAAGACAGCGCGTTCATGNCGCATAAACGCTGCGACGATCTGCTCAAGACCCNTGTNTTNCCCTTCNGGCTTTGATANATGGGTNTTGATCACCACGACAGGTTGGCCACCCACCTGCACGGTGTATTCGGTNAAATTNCGATAACCCTTGCCACNCAGNCGCGCTCGCACNAATGGCTGTCGGNGCCAGGCANTAATTGACCATTGACTCAACAGTGCATTGCCNCGCTCNGGGAAAAACGCNCGCAGNCGGGTTGGCGNAAAGTGAGCCTCGCACTGCAATTGTTTCGCCAANCGTTCAGCCTGGCTCTGTCGATGGAATAAAGTGACGCCTTCGACTTCCTGCAGTCCCGTCACATCACACGCGCCAACCACTTGNGCCACTCGGGCCAGATCTTTCCGGCCATCCAAACCCCNNGCACGATGAATATTGAAAGTTCCCACNGTGANTACAGTNGCTTCACCCTTAATCAGGAGAGCAGGNGNTTNGAGCNTNCCCACCTGAGGCGGAAGAGGCCAACACCAGCGCGAAACAANGATTAATGCAACAAGCACCACGAACATGATAACCAGTACTGNGCCCATCACTAAACCACCTGNCCCAANAANTNANGCCAAGACGGCCTACAGAAATCGTGGTACCTTGCCAAATCATTATTCCTTTGTTAATACCGANATNNATANACAGNCACATCNCGCCANTTTGATACTATCGCCCGCNGTCCTGACCNCGCAAACCAACACCGNTACTCGCGAATGANAAAAAGGATGTCTGACCACAGTGCNATCAAATCGAGCTGCCACCCTAACGCCNGGCGAANCTGTGTTGTCAGAACAAGAAAACGAACCGCTGCAGATGACCCGAANCTTGTTTGATGAACACTGCCTTTTGTTTTGATCCCCAATTCCTGAAACANGATACCGGTCTTGNCCATCCGGAGAGAGCCGATCGGCTAAACGCGACGATCGTCCATCTTCGCCAGCAACCGTGGTTTCAACAACTGTTACCCGTTACGGCCATCGCATGTGATCTCGAGTGGATTCATCAAATTCATGATCCCGCGTTGGGGCAAAGAGCGGAATCNGCCTGCCGTGCCGGCTTGCCGTACCTCGATACGCCAGATGTNNCCGTCAGCACAGCCACCTACGACACTGCACTACTGGCGGCTGGCGGCTTGATCAATGTTATCGATGAAGTGATTGCAGGGCGCGCAGACAATGGGTTTGCACTGGTCAGGCCACCNGGCCACCACGCTGAACACAATGCTGCACTGGGCTTTTGCGTCTTCAACAATATCGCAATCGCGGCCAAATACCTGCAGCGACANCATGGTCTTGAGAAAATATTGATCCTCGACTGGGATGTCCACCACGGTAATGGTACCCANCATGCTTTTGAGTCGGATCCGTCAGTCTTTTTTGCAAGCCTGCATCAGTACCCACACTACCCCGGTACTGGCGCTCGGTCCGAAACCGGCGACAGCAGGGGGAAAGGGGCAACTTTAAACTGCCCGATGTCTGCGGGTGCAGGAGACAGTGACTACACCGATGCTTTCGTTGANAAAATTCTGCCTGCTATTGATCGTTTCTCACCGGAAGCTATTCTTATTTCCGCCGGTTTTGACGCACACCAAGCCGACCCTCTCGGGGCGATCAATCTCAGCACTAATTATTATGGTTGGATGACTAAACGCCTGCTTGAAATGGCTGACAAGCATGCCGGCGGTCGCCTGATTTCCGTCCTGGAAGGCGGCTATGATCTTCACGCGCTGGCCCATAGCGTTGGCGTTCATCTTGAGACCCTATTGATGATTGAATCAAATGATGTGGACGCTTCGCGGGTCTTGTGAGCTCGCTCTTTTCACGTTCTGCTGACTGCCCGATGGTTGCTATCAAGGTCACGACCCGGTTAGATTGCCCGGGTGACAGGGCTAATATGGGTTTCGCTCCGTTCTACCCATAACTCCGTGGGTCAGTTGCTTTATACAGGCCTTATACTTTCAGTCGCTGACGAACAAACGCCATGTCTTTTTCAACGGTGTCTTCTCGCTACGCAGGTCCGCAACTAGAGCAGCGCATCCTTGATTTCTGGCGTGACAAGGACGTTTTTGCCCAGACACTGAGTCAATCTGAAGGGCGCCCGCTCTTCACTTTTAACGAAGGCCCGCCGACCGCAAACGGTCAGCCTGGTATTCACCATGTGCTGGCCCGCACGTTCAAGGACATCTATCCCCGTTACAAAACAATGCGCGGTTTCTATGCGCCACGAAAAGCTGGTTGGGATACCCACGGACTGCCCGTTGAGCATGAGATAGAAAAGGAACTGGGCATCTTTGACAAAGCGGAAATCGAAGCAAAGATTGGCGTCGCCGAGTTCACCCGACGCTGCCGAGAATCCGTGATGCGTTACATCGGTGATTGGGAAAAGATGACTGAACGTATGGGCTTCTGGGTTGACATCGACCAAGCGTATTACACGCTCGACAACCACTATATCGAGTCGGTCTGGCACCTCCTGAAAACTATCTGGAACAAAGATCTGATTTATCAGGACTACAAGGTGGTTCCCTACGACCCTCGTATCGGGGCTACCTTGTCCTCTCACGAGGTTGCCCAAGGTTACCGCGAGGTTGACGACCCATCGATCACCGTCCGTTTTCCAGTTATCGGCGAGGATAAAACCTATTTTCTCGTCTGGACTACCACGCCGTGGACCTTACCGGCCAACCTGGCTCTGGCAGTCGGCGCAAGCATCGATTACGCCTTTGTCGAACACGGTGGGGAAACCCTGATTCTTGCCGCACAGCTCGTCGACAAAGTGCTTGGCGAGGGGCCGCACACCATTGTGCGACGCGTAAAGGGTGAGGATCTGATGGGGTTGCGCTACCAACGGTTATTCGATGAGCTACCTGCCGAGGGAGATATCTGTCGCGTCCTGACCGCTGATTTCGTCAGCACAGACGATGGCACCGGTATCGTCCACACTGCGCCTGCGTACGGCGTGGACGATCTTGCCCTGGGACAAGCCCATGGTTTACCAGTGGTACACGGAATCGGCCTCGACGGGTGTTTCAAGGACGAAGTCACACCCGTTCAAGGTCAATTCTTTAAAGACGCGGACCCCACCATCATCGAGATACTGCGCGAGCGTGGCCTGCTCTTTCGATCCGAGACCCACCGCCATAATTATCCTTTCGGCTGGCGCACCGGTGACCCACTGATCTACTACGCTAAGAACGCCTGGTATATTCGAACCACGGCAGTGCGCGACCGCATGGTCGAGCTCAACTCCACCATTAACTGGGTTCCGGAAACGATTCGCAGCGGCCGTTTTGGCAACTGGCTAGAACACAACGTCGACTGGGCATTATCGCGCGAACGTTTTTGGGGTACACCGCTGCCAGTGTGGACCGATGGCGAAGGTGACTACGTTTGCATCGGCTCAGTGAAGGAACTGGAAACACTGTGCGGTCGATCATTGGCGGCGCTTGATCTACACCGACCCGCCATTGATGAAGTGCACTTTACCCATCCCGATAATGGACGGGAGTATCGCCGCGTGCCCGAAGTCATCGATTGTTGGTTCGATTCCGGGGCCATGTCCTACGCACAGTGGCACTACCCGTTCGAAAATCAGCAGGAGTTCGAACAACATTTCCCCGCTGACTACATCTGTGAAGCGATCGATCAGACCCGCGGCTGGTTCTACAGCCTCCACGCCATCGCGACGCTGGTATCCGACAGCGTCGCCTACCGAAATTGTATCTGCTTAAGTCACATTGTGGATGGCGANGGAAAGAAGATGTCGAAGTCGCTAGGCAATATTGTCAATCCTTATGATGTTTTTGACCATATCGGTGCCGACCCCTTACGATGGTATTTTCTTGCCCGCCTGACGCCGGATGTGCAAAAACGCATCTCCGTCGCGATCATCGCGGAAGTGGCCAGTTCATTCATTAATACGCTGTGGAACACCTACGCGTTTTTTACTCTTTATGCCTCCCTTGACCAAGTTGATATCAAACAAGATGTCCCTTTGCCCGAACGGCCGGAGATCGATCGATGGATTCTCGCGCTGGCGCATCGCACGGTAGAGCAAACCACCGCGGCACTGGAACAATACGACGCCCACCGTGCGGGTAGCGTCATCGAATCGTTTGTCGATCAACTCAGCAATTGGTACGTGCGCCGCAACCGCCGGCGATTCTGGAAAAGCGAGAGCGGNATCGACAAGCAATCCGCCTATCGCACACTGTACCAATGCCTCAACCTGGTCCATCGCCTCATGGCACCGTTCACCCCGTTTCTCAGCGAAGAGATTTACCAGAATCTGGTTCGTTCCACCGACCANGCAGCGCCAGTAAGCGTACATATGACATCGTGGCCTGNGGTCGANNCTGCATGGCAGAACGACGCATTGATTGAAGCNCTGTCCGTAGTGCAAAAAGTGGTCGCACTGGGGCGCACAGCACGCGAAAGCAGCCGTATACGAGTGCGTCAACCACTCTCTCGCCTGTTAGTCCGACTGCCTAATAAAAACATGGTGGAAAAACTCGACNCACACNGCGACCANGTGCTAGATGAACTGAACGTAAAAATCATTGAAGTCATTGAGCAAGATGCACAGTTGGTGACATATCGCATCAAGCCGAACCTACCCAGGGTCGGTAAGCGTCTCGGAAAGTACGTCCCTGCCGTGAGGGCTATGCTGAATGACGTTAATGGCGCCAACGTAGCCAAAGCCCAGGCTGCGGGAGACTCCATCACGCTCGACGTCGAAGGCCAACGGTTTGAGTTTGGCCCAGAAGATCTACTCGTTGAAACCACGGCTGCCCCTGGCTTTGCCAGCGCGGAATCGGAGGGGTTTCTGGTCGCGCTGGATACTGAACTCACCCCNGCCCTTAAAACGGAGGGCCTCGCTCGCGAGATGGTGCGGACCGTTCAGGAAGCACGAAAAACAACCGGTCTACAGATATCTGACCGCATTGCACTCGGTATTCAAGGATCCCCCGCTATCGATGGTGTCTTAACGGCCTATCGCGACTACATCATGTCCGAGACCCTCGCTACGACTTGGCTAGAAAACGAAGCACAAGACGCGGCAAATTCCGTATCACACCAACTGGAGCAGCACCGGTGGTTTATCACGATAGAAAAGGTAAATTAATCACGACATAAAAAGGTTGTTGGTTGGATAGTAGTAATCCGGGTTACATGGTCTGTGACCCGTTTTGTTCTGGTACCATGCGGCCTTCGTTGGCACCANTTGACTGAACGGCGGAATCCCTCATGGCACGCAGTTTTCTCTTTACCTCGGAATCGGTCTCNGAGGGTCATCCAGACAAAATGGCTGATCAAATTTCGGACTCGATACTCGATGCTGTGATCATGCAAGACCCCTCTTCGCGGGTTGCGTGTGAAACACTCGTCAATACCGGCCTCGCCTTGGTATCGGGTGAAATCACCACTGCTGCTCAAGTGGATTACGCCGACATCGTGCGTAACACCATCCGAGATATCGGCTACACGTCATCCGACATGGGCTACGATTATAAGAGTTGCTCCGTCATGGTGGCGCTGGATAAGCAATCACCCAACATCGCTCAAGGAGTCAACGAAGGCGAAGGACTTGACCTAGAACAAGGCGCAGGCGATCAGGGCCTGATGTTTGGCTTTGCGTGCAGCGAAACCGACGTATTGATGCCATTTGCAATCACCTATGCCCACCGTCTCGTTGAGCGCCAGGCACAGGTGCGTCGCAGCGGTCGCTTGCCTTGGCTACGCCCGGATGCCAAGAGCCAGGTCACTGTACTGTACGAAGACGGTGCACCTGTTTCGGTGGATACTGTGGTTCTCTCTACCCAGCATGCGGAAGACATTGAACATGGCGCCCTATCGGAGGCGGTGATCGAGGAAATCATAAAACCCGTGTTGCCGCAAAACATGGTCACAGAAAAAACACGTTATCTGGTTAACCCGACTGGCAGTTTCGTCATCGGCGGACCCCATGGGGATTGTGGTCTGACGGGTCGCAAGATTGTGGTCGACACTTATGGCGGTGCCGCTCACCACGGCGGCGGTGCTTTTTCCGGCAAAGACCCGTCCAAGGTCGACCGATCTGCTGCTTATGCCATGCGCTACGTAGCAAAAAATATTGTTGCGGCAGGATTAGCGACTCAATGTGAAGTGCAAGTGGCTTATGCCATCGGCGTTGCCCAACCGGTGTCACTAATGGTCAACACCCAAGGTACCGCGGTGATTCCAGAAGAGGAAATCGAAAAGTTGGTGCATGCCCACTTTGATCTGCGCCCCAAAGGCATCATTCGAGAACTTGATCTACTGCGACCGATTTATCGCAAGAGTGCAGCGTACGGGCATTTTGGCCGCGAAGACCCTGACTTCCATTGGGAAAAGACTGATAAGGCCGAAATCATGCGATCCGCTGCAGGTCTGTGACTGATCGATTGTTGCTGACTCAAGCGGTTATTTCTTAAGCTTGCCAGTGGGCGAGCCTTGTTGTTGTCGAGGAGCGTTGCAACAGGATATCCCTGTCAGGCTCGGCTAACGGCATGAATTTAGAAGCAAACTGCGCTTAGTTACTCTGGAGAGTTGGCTATGAATGCTGCAATCGTTTCTGGCACCGACTATGTGGTGGCGGACCTTGCTTTGGCAGAATGGGGTCGTAAAGAAATTCGCATTGCCGAAACGGAAATGCCGGGGCTAATGGCGGTCAGGGAAGAATACCAAGCTGCCCAACCCCTTGCTGGCACTCGCATCGCCGGGTCGCTCCACATGACGATCCAGACCGCTGTACTCATCGAGTCGCTAACGGCTTTGGGTGCTGCCGTACGATGGGCTTCATGCAATATTTACTCTACCCAGGACCATGCTGCTGCCGCTATCGCTACCAGCGGTGTCCCCGTATTTGCGTACAAGGGTGAGTCACTGACCGAATACTGGGACTATACCCACCGCATTATGGAATGGCCCGGTAATGAGACCCCCAACATGATCCTGGACGATGGTGGGGACGCGACTTTGCTTGTGACTCTCGGTGCCCGAGCGGCTACTGATCGCAACTTAATACAGAAACCAACCGGCGAAGAAGAAGAGGCGCTCTTCGCGAGTATCGCGCGGCGTCTTGACAAGGATCCCGAATTCTATGGCCGCATTGTCGGCAATCTGCAGGGCATCACAGAAGAAACCACGACCGGCGTTCATCGCCTTTACCAGATGCAAGAGCGCGGAGAACTGCCTTGTTCGGCAATTAATGTCAATGATTCTGTAACCAAATCTAAGTTCGATAATCTGTATGGTTGTCGAGAATCACTGGTTGACGGAATCAAACGAGCGACGGACGTCATGATTGCCGGCAAGATTGCTGTCGTTGCCGGCTACGGTGATGTCGGCAAAGGCAGCGCTCAATCTCTGCGCGGGCTAGGTGCCAATGTATGGATAACCGAAATCGACCCCATATGTGCCATGCAGGCCGCAATGGAAGGTTACCGCGTAGTCACAATGGACTACGCTGCTGATAAGGCGGATATCTTTGTCACTGCCACCGGCAACTACCATGTCATCACAGCCGATCACCTTCGAGCAATGAAGAACCAGGCAATCGTCTGCAACATTGGCCATTTTGACAACGAAATTGATGTCNCCAGCCTNCAGAACTACCCTTGGGAAAATATCAAAGACCAAGTCGACCATGTNATTTTTCCGGACGGCAAGCGGNTGATCCTTCTTGCACAGGGCCGCCTCGTCAATCTCGGCTGCGGCACTGGCCACCCAAGTTTTGTAATGTCCAACTCATTTACCAATCAGGTGCTTGCCCAAATTGAACTGTGGAAAAACCCGGAGCGCTATTCTCAGAGCGTACACGTGCTGCCCAAAAAACTTGATGAACAGGTGGCTCGGTTACATCTTGGCAAGCTTGGTGCTGAATTGACAACACTACGAGAAGACCAGGCCGCTTATATTGGCGTTGACGCTTCGGGCCCGTACAAACCAGAGTACTATCGTTATTAAAATTCGAGTCGTGTAGTGATCAGAGGTCTCGGGGGGGTCCGCCGGCGCCTACATCAGCGCTACGCGGTCGCGTCGGGAATCAATTGTTTTTCGAGATGCGCGATACTGTCTTTAAGGAATAGTTTTCTTTTCTTTAGACGGCGAACCTGTAAATCATTAACGGTTGGATCATCCGCGAGTGCCTCTAGTTGGCCATCAAGGACCCGGTGCTCGGACTTTAGTTCGCTGATTCGGTTTGTCAGTGTATCGAATAATTCCACGCCCATAGTCTCTCCTCAGTCATTGTCTAGCGGTCAACGCCGACGGTTAGGCAATGGAAAACTCAGTCCCGCTCTCTGGTGCCGGGAAAACCGTGTCTACCACTCCCGCCAAGTGACATGCTACTCCCTTTACCCGCCACTTTCATCCCCCCTGCCGCTGGCGGAGGTGCGATATTTCCTGTCCTGGCGAGTCGGCATCTGGTCCTATCGTGGCCGGGTTGCGCTATCCTCTTGCTCCACACACTGATCATGCTGTTAGGGTCCTGATGACTACTGAATTATCCCCTCGCCACCGCGCACCTGACCGGACCTATCTGCGCGATTACCGCCCACCGACGTACCGTATCCCTCAGGTGGATCTTCAGTTTGATCTGCAGGCGGACGAAACCCATGTCTGCTCCCGATTGTCGATCGAGCGAGTGACACTCGATCAAGTGCCGCTCCAACTCGATGGTGAGGCATTGACTCTAACGGCTCTATATGTTGATGAAGCGCCGCTGGCTGATAAATACATAGAGATGCATGACCGGGGACTGCTCATAAAAGGCTTACCCGATCGGTGCAAGTTACGTATCGAGAATCGCATTCACCCAACTCAAAACACCGCACTGAGTGGGCTTTACCTGTCGCAGAATAGCCTCTTTACACAATGCGAGGCTGAGGGATTTCGCAGGATCACGTACTTTATCGACCGCCCCGACATTCTGTCTATCTACACCGTCGAGATGTCCGCAGATAAAAAATCTTACCCAGTGCTTTTATCTAACGGTAATCTGGTAGCACAAGAAAACCGTGGGGGCGGGCGGCACTGGACTAAGTGGCATGATCCATTTCCCAAGCCGAGTTACCTTTTCGCTATCGTCGCCGGTGACCTCGAATACCTTCAGGACAAGTTCACAACGCGTTCTGGACGAGACGTTGATCTGCGTCTTTACGCACGGCAAGGTGACATTGCTCAATGCCAACATGCCCTTGAATCACTGAAACAAGCAATGCATTGGGACGAGGTGCAATACGGCCGCGAATACGATCTTGACCTTTACATGGTGGTTGCAGTCAGTGACTTTAATATGGGTGCAATGGAGAACAAAGGTCTCAACATTTTTAATACAAAATATGTCCTTGCCCAGCCTGAGACAGCGACTGATCGCGATTACCATAACATCGCCGGCGTCATCGGACATGAGTACTTTCACAACTGGTCAGGCAATCGCGTCACCTGTCGTGATTGGTTTCAACTCAGCCTGAAGGAAGGATTCACTGTTTTTCGAGACCAGCAATTTAGTGCAGACATTGGCTCGGCTGCGGTCAAGCGCATAGAAGACGCCGCGCTTGTTCGAACCCATCAGTTTCGGGAAGACAGTGGACCCATGGCTCACCCCGTGCGGCCGTTGTCTTATGCGGAAATAAACAATTTCTACACTCTGACTGTCTATATCAAAGGTGCGGAAGTGGTACGCATGTTGCACACGCTCATGGGTGCCACTGGTTTTCGCCTGGGCTGTGACCTGTATTTTGACCGCCATGATGGCGAGGCCGTCACGACCGACGACTTCCTTACGGCGATGACAGATGCAACTGCCACCGATCTCACCCAGTTTAGCCGCTGGTACGACCAGGTTGGGACACCACGGGTAACCGCCACCGGCCGATACAATGCACAGGATAAAACATACACACTGACTCTAAGTCAGGTCTCGACAAAACTCCCTGGCCACCCCTCGCCACAGCCGCTTCATATTCCAGTGCAAACAGCGCTATTACATGACGACGGTAAACCGATGCTGGCCCGTCTCGCCAGCGACGGCGATACCACACACCAGCATCTACTCGAACTAACGGAAACCAAACAGGATTTCGTGTTCTCCGAGGTGACGAGTGAGCCCATCCCCTCCCTGTTACGGGGATTTTCCGCACCCGTCATCCTAGACTATCCGTTAGATGCAAGCGCGTTGTCACTGCTCATGTGCCACGATTCTGATCCGTATTGCCGCTGGGATGCCGGCCAGCGCCTGGCGCGTCTAGAAATCCTTGGCACACTGAACGTGCTGGCAACCTCGGGTGAACCCATGGTCAGCGAGTCGTTCCTCCGAGCGTTTAGCCAGGTGCTCGATCTAGAGAGTGAGGACCTGGCATTTCAGGCCCTTACACTGACACTTCCGGAAGAGGCATATCTGGCAGAAGATCTCGCGGTGATTGACCCGGTACTGCTTCACCGGGCGCGTGCAGCGACCGAACACGCGCTGGCTCAGCATCTGGAAAAACAACTCACCACAAAGTACCACTCACTGACCACTACCGCACCTTACGGTCGGGATTCACATTCGGCAGGTAACCGGGCATTGCGTAACGTTTGCCTTACTTACCTGATGAAACTGGAGTCAGATAATGTCTTCGCACTGGCCACACGACAATTTTCTACAGCCGACAATATGACCGATGTTTTGGCGGCACTCAGCACTCTCGCCTCATCACATGCTCCGCGCCGGGAAAAAATCCTGAGCGATTTTTTCCAAAAATGGCAATCCTACCCTCTAGTCGTCGATAAGTGGCTTCGTGTTCAAGCGACCTCGACACGTTCCGATACACTTGAAAAGGTCCGTGAACTGACCGGACACGTTGCTTATGATTCGGGAAATCCCAACAAGATATACGCGCTAATTGGTGGCTTCGGTTTTTCGAACCCCGTCAACTTTCACCAGATCGATGGCGCGGGTTACCATTTTCTAGCGGATCAAGTCATACTGCTGGATCGCTCTAATCCCCAGTTGGCTGCTCGGCTTGTTGGCGCGTTGAGCCACTGGCGCCGTTATGAGCCCATCCGTCAACAGTTGATGCGCGAACAACTTCAGCGTGTACTGAGTGCCCCGCAGGTCTCTCGCGATGTTGCTGAAATCGGCACTCGGACACTGGCAACATCCTGATACGAAAACCGCTCGGTCCACCATAATGAAGCCGACCCGATATATCGAGTGCTGTATTAGCTGGGTTTCAACCGCTGGCTTGAAGGGCATACGGTGACGCGCTCACGCGACAAATTGCCGCAGACCTCTGCCCGGGCTGAAGTCGATTCATTCATCGACGCGATAAAGACAACCGCGGTGGGTCACGTTGCCGACCAAAACGGTCGCTTATTGTTCGCGATGGACGCAACAGCAAGCCGTGAAACCGTGTGGGATCGCGCTTGCCATATTCAAGGGCAGATGTTCAACGAAACCGTTTCCATCGGCGGTCTTAGCGTTCAACTCGCCCACTATGGCGGCTTTATGGAGTTTGCTGCGACACCCTGGACCAGCAGCGCGCACGACCTACTACACTACATGACAGCGATTCGGTGCCACGCAGGACAAACCCAAATTGGACAGGTACTCAAATAC
>PAWW01000053.1 GCA_002714255.1 Acidiferrobacteraceae bacterium | reverse complement strand
ATCAACACAGGAAACGTGATGTCGGATGGAAGCCGCTCGAGAAAAGAAGTCACAACATCACGCTCTTCGCCACTCACTGCAAGCACCACTAACCCCTGTTGTCGGTAGCGTTGCCACGCACTCTCTAAACTAGGCAATTCCTCAACACACGGAGGGCACCATGTCGCCCAAAAGTTGACGACGACTACTTTTCCACGATATTGCTCGAGCGAATGCTCAACACCCCTGATGTCGACCAATGCCAAGGGTGGCGCAAACTCGTTACCCTCAGACCACAACCAGGCCCCAGCACCGAACGCGGCCAGCGCCGCCATCAACAAAAATGGATGCCTGACGAAATGGCGCATCGAACTAATGGCAGGCTTTTCCGAGCCCTTTCAGTCGCCAGTAGTTATAAGGCAAAGGCACGAAAAACCCGGCGCACCACATTAAGGGCAACACGGACAGGCTAAGTGTTGCACCACCCATCACCCACACATCCACGCTGTTCATGGCGATCTCCATTGCTACCATAGAGATCATGGACATACCGCAGGCAGTCCGGAATGCCGGGGCCAGTGGCATCTGTCGAAGCAAAACGAGGGTCTCCAACGCGATCGACGTCAAAAGTCCATTAACGATGGCAAGTGACATGATTGCCATCACTGGCCACTCAATACTCGACCACTGAAAAAAACAAAATCGTCCCGAAATCACCGATCGAACAGCCGACAAGACACCACCAGGTGTTGATGGCTGCCCGGCGCCAGGTGTGCACGCAACGCCAAGTGAATGTGATTGTTTCGTCGACGACAGTCATCGCGAACCACGCAGCCCTATCAATGTTTCAGACCAAACAAACTAGATCGGAGAAACTTCACGTCATNACCTCAGTGTAACCATTGCAAACAGTCGAAGATTTCACCCTGCGCGAGCNNCCCTCTTTNCTCACGACATTTNAAACCAATATCCATCACCTGCATGAACCCATCAGGCAAAAACAATAACCGCTCGNTACGANCGNTCNTANGATGGCTCGCGTTGACCTCACCTGTCTGACTAAANCTCAATGGCCCGGTGCCAGATGATCAACAGACTCGGACAAGGCCTGATCAAGTATAGCAATCGCNCGGTCGATCTCGTTTCGAGTCACTGTGATCGGTGGCGCGATACGCCACACCGAACCGCGTTCCGGTCGACGNCGAATATTCATACTCAAGCCCAGTTCAAAACAACGACTGGTNGTCAATGCNCCTAATTCGTGGTGGGGTTCCCGGGAATCACGATCCTTGACTAGCTCAACACCGATCAGTAGTCCGTCTCCACGAATTTCGTCAATCGCCTCATGCCGCTGNGCCAATATCTCCAACTGCCGGCGCAAATAATCTCCTTGTTCTAACGCTCGCTGNCGCAGGTTCTCCTTATCAATCACATCAATCACTGCTAGACCCACGGCCGCTGGCATCGGATCGGCTACATGGGAAGTGTAGAAATTGAACCCNCGACNGTGNGCTTTGTCCTCGATTTCATCACTGGTTACCACACCCGCCAGCGGTATACCGCCTCCAAGCGTTTTTGACACCGTCATGATGTCAGGAGTTACCCCCACTTTCTCCGCCGCAGACCACGCTCCTATGCGACCAAACGCTGTCTGCGCCTCATCAAATATCAATTTCATTCCTCTGTCATCACACGCCTGACGAAGTTCGGCAAAGTAGCCATCGGGCGGCACGATCACACCACCCGCACTAATGATGGGCTCCGCAATGATAGCTGCTGGNGCGCCAACGCTTTGCATATCAAACATTCTTAGGCCGACCCGCAGACAAGTNTGATCACATTGGCGAGTGCAATGCTCAACCGGACAACGNTAGGCATTGGGNTCGGGCAACACGAATACTCCTGGCATAGTTGGCCCATAGCCGTGCCGATCCGACGCAAAAGACGCCGCACTCGAGGCGCCCGTCACACCATGCCAAGAGCCCCCCAACGCCAGNACTTCGAACCCATCGGTGACCAACTTGGCCATNCGGATTGCGGCCTCGTTACTTTCGCTACCGGTGTTAACAAATAGCGATCGCGTCAGCGGTGACGGCAAAATGCCGGCCAAACGATGGGCAAGTTCACTGACTGAATCAGGAATCATGCCGCTGAAAAGNTGNATCGCTCGCTCTGTACTGTGACGAATCGCCTNAACAATCGCNGGATGATTGTGGCCGATCGTCGCGCACATNTGGCCCGAAGTGAAGTCGAGAATCTCCCGGCCGTTTGCGTCCCACACGCTGGCACCTTGGGCACGAACGAAAATGCCCTTCAGCGAATCACCCCCATAACGGATGAGGTATTTCTTTGCAAATGCTTCAAGTCTGTCAGTCATCATATCTTGCTCGGTAAACGAATGGTTATATTACGACTGCGCGTGACGCCAGGTGCAAGCATTTAAGAGAGTCTTTCAACCTACGGCTTCGCTATGGGCACACTCTGGTCATTACCAAAACGACTGTGACGGGCTCCGTCGCTAATTTGGACAAACAAGCCGAAGACGCTTAGCATCAAATCGCCGGCATTTTACGATGCCCCCTGTATCAGCGTGCAACACGGAAGAACGATTCCATGAAGACCTTTATCGCCTGTCTCGGTACTGAAACCAATACTTTTTCTCCCATCCCCACCGGTGAGGAGACCTTCGCTGAGACCATGCTGTATCACGGCGATGCCACATCACACGAACCCTCATTATTTTCCGGCCCACTGCACGTCTGGCGCCGCGCTGCTGAACTTGAACAACGCAAAGTAGTTGAGAGTCTCGCTGCCTTTGCCCAACCTGCCGGCCTGACGATACGACGCGTTTACGAAAAGTTTCGCGATGAGATTCTTGACGACTTGCGTGCAGCCNTGCCCGTCGAAGTGGTCCTGATCAATATGCACGGTGCCATGGTTGCGGAAGGTTACGACGACTGTGAAGGTGACCTGTTGGCCTGTATCAGGGAGATTGTCGGGCCAGACGTCATCATTGGTGCAGAACTAGATCTTCATTGCCATATCAGCGAGGCCATGATGGCCAATGCCAATGTCATTGTCACATTCAAAGAATACCCCCACATCGATCCACAGGAGCGTGCGCAAGAATTGTTTGACATTTGCTCAGCCGCGGCACGCGGCTCAGTGCGTCCGAGAATGGCGACCTTTGATCTCAACATGATTAACAGCTATCGCACACCCACGGAACCCATGAAATCATTTGTCGCTCGCATGCAATCGTTGGAAGGTCACGACGGTGTGCTTTCCGTATCGATGAGTCACTGCTTTCCGTACGGAGATGTTGCCGACGTCGGTGGAAAAATGCTGGTTGTCACCGACAATGACACTGATCAGGCTAAAAAAGTCGCGCAAAAGCTGGGCCAAGAGATCTGGGACCTACGCGAGGCGATTGCGGCGCCGCGGGTCAATATCGATGAGGCGTTGGACCTCGCGAAGAAGGCCCCACCGGGGCCTGTGGTCCTTGCCGATGTTGCGGACAATGCCGGTGGCGGCGCACCCAGTGATTCCACCTTTGTTTTACAGCACCTGCTAGAAACCAACACCACCAGCGTATTGTCCGGACTCTATTGGGATCCGGTTGCCGTACGCTTCTGCCTTGAGGCCGGCGAAGGAAGCACTCTACAGCTTCGCATCGGCGGAAAATGTGGCCCAACTTCAGGCACACCCGTGGATCTTGAAGTTACCGTGCGCGGAACACTNCGCAATGGAACACAGAGTTTCGGGCCATCGACAAATCTTACTGGCGACATTGTGTGGGTGCAGTCAATCAATGGAATCGATCTGGTCCTCAACGCAACTCGGACCCAGGTATTTAACCCAGATGTCTTCACGCAGCTCGGTATTGATCTGATGACTTACCGAATCATCGTGGTCAAATCGACGCAACATTTCTACGCTGGATTTGAGCCCATTGCGGCAGCCATTTATTACGTCTCTGGCCCCGGAACACTCACCTCTGACTATGGATCAATTCCATTCACCAAACGAACTCAGCCTTACTGGCCTAAGGTAGAGGATCCCGGGCACCTGTAACCCTAAGTCCGCAGCACACCCGTTGATCAAGCTGCTGGTGCGAGGGCTCGAGGCAACAACACCACCGCAAAANCGATCATGGCAGCGACAACGGCCAGCAGCGCAAACAAGCTATCAAAACCCCAACCTGCATGGATCCAGGCAATCATCGGCACCGCGGTAGCACTCACCGAAAATGTGATGAGATAGCGCNCAGCAAAAACTCGACTCCTCCACTCACTGCGCGTCACTCGGCCAATCAGTACATCGTTAATCGGAATTTGACCAAACACGACCAGCATGAACGCGACGGCAACGGATAAGGCCAGCAATCCACTCAAACCAATCATCACCCAGAAAAAAAGCACCTGAAACGCGGCCACTACTAAGAACACCCATTTCAACGACCAGCGATCAACCAGAAAACCCACGATTAACTGCCCAACCGACGCGGCAGCAAACACTACGAACGCGTACCAACCCACCGCTGATGCCGAAACAGCGATGNCNGCGAGCACTTCGTCGATCACCTTGGGCAAGGCAAACGTCGTACTCTGGAAAATGAGACCCCCGAGGGCTGTAGAAAAAAATACGATAGAAAGAATGCGCTTAAACATCCCACTGTCGACCTTAACTTGACCTGCCTGCTTTTTCTTTACGGCATCCGCCTCTTGCGTAAGCGAGTGACTCGAACCGAGATATAGAAAACCCGCGTACCCGATGCCGATGATGAAGGTGGCCACTCCTGGCCAAATAAAGGCAGCCTGCCAACCACTGTGATCAACCAAAAGGCCTGAAAAAAGCGCGGCGCAAGCCACACCAAGATTTCCGAAAACGCCATTGACAGCGAGCGGAACCCCGGTGCGTTCCCTGCCTTGGATCACCAGCGCTAAACCAACGGGATGGTAAATAGCACCAAAAACCCCAATCGCAAATAACCCCATCGCGATCTCGATGGGCGTGCTTGCAAAGGATGTCGCACAGGCACTGGCACCCATGCCAAGGAAAAATACAAGCATCATCCCCTCTCGACTCCAGCGATCAGCCAACCAGCCCGCCGGTAAAGCACACAACCCAAAAGCAATCAACGCCGGTGTTGCGTAAGGAATCAACTCGGCGTAAGTCATGCCCCACTCACGCGTCAAAGTCAACGCCGCCACCGTTGCAAAAACGAGCAATAACAAGTGGTCAAAGAAATGNCCGAGATTGAGAAACGCGAAATGNACCCGGTCACGCGCCATAAGANATGTCTCTGGTGTNATCGAGAAACATCATAACGATAATGTTTATGCNAGACCACCTGANGTTTCTTAACACNGCCGAGACAACAGACTGTCGCCCGACCCAACGCTATACTCATCCNCTGTGGGCTGCCTTTGNTAACACACTAGGGTTGCGTANAGGAGGATTCACACCTTGGCAGACGACCGCGACATCTTGACTCACATCAGCGAGTGGGCGAGCGCTGGACACAACATTGCACTCGCNTTTGTTCTCAAGACCTGGGGTTCTGCCCCACGACCAGTCGGCAGTTTGCTCGCCATCTGTGACAACGGTGAGTTTCAGGGCTCTGTTTCTGGTGGGTGTGTGGAAAACGCAGTAATCGAAGAAGCACAAACCATCATGCGCACGGGGGTCCCGCGCACTCTCACCTACGGTGTCGCGGACGAAACGGCCTGGGAGCTTGGATTACCCTGCGGGGGAACCATTGAAATTCTAGCGCTAAAGGTATCTGATCGAGCACTGATCCAGCGGCTGGCTCAGCCAGAACCCGCCGTCTTCATTGCTAATACGCTGACTGGGCTGTGCGCCATTTTCGGGGAAGACGCGTGGCAAGGCACGTTGCCACAAGATTCCATCTTAGTGGAGACCGCCCTACCCCTACTGGCGTCAGGCGAGGTGATGATCACAGATCATTCTGGGGACGCGTTACTGCTGCGCCCGTTTACACACCCTTATCGCCTGATGATTGTCGGCGCTGTTCACATTGCGCAGCCGCTTGCGGAGATGGCTCGCCTCACGGGCTTTGATGTGATGGTCATCGACCCACGACAAGGCTACGCCACGACTGAACGATTTCCTAATATCGAGTTGCTTCTTGAATGGCCTGACACCGCCCTGACGCGCCTCAAACCAAACGCCCGCACCGCCATTGTGACGCTTTCGCACGANGTCAAATTGGATGATCCCGCATTGCAGGCTTCCCTTGCCTCACCTGCGTTTTATATCGGNGCCTTGGGCAGCCGCCGCAATCATGCGAAACGNCTGGAACGCCTCACTGATCAAGGCTTCACTGAAAAATCCCTGGCCCGTATTCAGGCACCGGTTGGCCTCGATCTCGGCGGCAACAGTCCAGGGGAAATTGCTCTCTCGGTCATGGCGGCCATCACCGCCGCGCGCTACGACAAATCGTTCTGAACCTTTATCCCCAGGGGCTAACGCGTACCACCGTACAACCATCGTGGAAAAGCGGAATAGTTTTCAGCAGCCTCTTGAAGGCCAAACATAAACGCACTCATTCCAATGCAATGCAATAAGAAAGCGTTTGCATGACGCCAGCACCGTCGTACAGAATATAAGTTGCCGGCATTCAAGCTCCATAACACTTAACCGGAGACGCCAATGACAGCCGCCGTCGCATCACTCCCTGAAATCTATGCCCGCGATGGATTTGTCTTCCCGATTGAGGTTGTGGACAGTTTCGAAGCGTCATCCATCCAAAACGATCTCGAAAAAGCGGAAGCCGAGTTAGCGCACAACCCGGAAAAACTGGGCCTGGTCAGAGCATATCCTGATCGACTGTTGCCTTCGTTTGATCGCCTAGTCCGTAATTCGAACCTGATCGCAGCGGTTTCCCCCCTGTTGGGCCCAGACCTCATGGTATGGAGCGGTGGCCTATTCATTAAAGAAGCCAATTCATCGAAAGTCGTGACCTGGCATCAGGACCTGAATTATTGGGGCCTCGATGAAGTCAACGAAGTGACTGCCTGGGTCGCGTTATCGCCTTCGACGGTTGCCAGTGGCTGCATGCGCTTTGTGCCCGGTAGTCATCAGCGATCGTTGGTGCCACATACCGACACTTTCGATGAGAATAACCTGCTATCGCGCGGTCAGGAGATTGCCGTCGATGTTGATGATACCGACGGGGTTAACGTGATTCTGGAACCCGGCCAGTCATCCCTGCATCATGGGCATCTCTTCCACGCTTCTGGTCCCAACACCACTGATCATCGACGTGTCGGTGCTGCGATTCGCTTCATTTCCACTTCAATGCGGCAAGAGACGGGNGATCGTCCTCTCGTCACGCTAGTCAGTGGCGAAGACGCCTATGGGCATTTCACTGTGACCGGACCACCGCGGGGTTGGTTGGTTGAAGAAGACTTTGAGTTATGCCGCCGTGATGCGGCGATCAAGCGNCNGATCCTCTATGTCGGTGCGGAGAAAAACACGGGCGGACGCTACGCAGCAACGCACGGAGCCTATTAAGCGCTAGTGGTNGGAAATTTNTGGCTAAGACGTTAAAACTGACTCACCCAATCTTAACAGTCAGTATCTCTTCTGCGAGGCATCCCGTACGAGCGCATCGTTGATGCGGTAGCCCTGACTGGCGNCGCAAGGNCTCAGCGNNTTTCTCTGCGACATCAATAATTGATCACCNANTNNACTGGGGGCAGCAATGACCGTTCGAATCGAAAAATCTGGCGCTGTCTGGACAGTAATCCACTCACGTCCGGAAGTCCGCAATGCAATGGATCCGGAAAGTGCAGACGCCTTACACGATGCCTTTATTGCATTTAACCGCGATGAAAGTGCAGCAGTTGCCGTACTGTGGGGTGAGGGTGGAGCGTTCTGCGCAGGGTGGGATCTGAAATATGCGGCGACATTGGACGACCATGATCCACTGGGTGAGTTGGATTTCCCTCTACACAACGATCCACCAAGAGGCCCTCTCGGACCCAGTAGACTGGAACTCGATAAACCTGTGATTGGAGCCATTGCTGGACCTGCGGTCGCCGGGGGTATGGAACTTGCCCTGTGGTGCGATTTCCGTGTCATGGAACAAAGTGCCTACNTAGGCGTTTATTGCCGGCGATGGGGCATTCCTCTTCTGGACGGCGGGACAGTGCGTTTACCTCGCCTTGTCGGTCAAGGCCGCGCTCTTGAAATCATACTGACGGGGCGCAAAATACCAGCTAGCGAATGCGAACGGATTGGACTGTGTGAATATGTCGTAGAAGATAAGACCTCCCGCNAGCGCGCAGAACACATGGCGCAAAACATCGCACGGTTTCCACAAAGTTGCCTGCGCGCTGATCGACGGTCTGCCTTGGCNCAACACGGNTTGTCTGTGCGGGATGCCCTTGTACAGGAGTGGCANAATGGGAAAAAGGAATTACTCACCGGGGGAATCAGCGGTGCCGCGCAATTTCGNGATGGCAAAGGCCGCCACGGTGATTCTAGCGATGCGTGATCAAANTCATTATCTGATGCTGATGCTGGCACCGTCAGCAAACAATAACCGGCGTGACAAAGACTAGTCAGACTNTGTCCATCACGAGCCNAGATGCTTGTTGNGTGTGCTTCTATTTAGAAAACCACCGTGACGCGTCCTCTCAAACGATGGCAGGCATACACAACTCATGAATGTGGCTGATCATCCCCAGATTGCAGCGATTGTGCTCGCTGGTGGATTGTCTCGACGCGCGGGTTCACTGAACAAACTGCTGTTGCCGCTGGCTAACGCGGCCTTGATCGTACACGCGGTCGAGGCCGCCTTGGGCTCGCTCGCAACGCCCGTTATCGTAGTCACTGGATACGATGCAACCCGCCTGCGCGAGGTCCTAGGCACCCGTGACCTCATCTACACACACAACGCTGACTATTTAGAAGGTCAGGCAAGCTCTATTCGCTGCGGACTGAGTGCATTACCCCAAAGCATTGATGGCGCATTGATCTGTCTCGGCGACATGCCGCAGATCCAGTCACAGCATCTCAATGCCCTCGTGGATTCGTTCATGCCANACNCCATCAGCGTCCCCATATATGCTGGCCGTCGAGGCAACCCGGTGCTTTTCCCCGCCAGCGTGTTTCCACAACTCAACAAACTGACCGGCGANATCGGTGGTCGTGAACTCATTGCTACCGGCTCAACGCCCGTGATTGAANTCGAAGTTGATAGCCCTGCGATCTTTTACGATGTTGATCATGCAGACGATCTCGATGTATTGAACGGCCAGTGATGAGCGCAATTAACGATCCGTGGCTGTCAGAAAATCGAAATCACACCCTTCATCGGCTTGCAATATCGATGCTTGGTAAAGTCGCGCGTAACCTCTCTGAGGCCGTGGCGCACTCGATTCATCTGCGCTTTCCTTACGTCGCTGATTGAGGACCGCCTCATCTACCAGCAGATCCAAACATCGNTCACGCACGCTGAGACGAATTCGATCCCCGTCACGAACTAAGCCNAAGGGGCCTCCTGCAGCGGCATCGGGCGCAACATGAAGAACAATGGTGCCGTAGGCTGTTCCACTCATGCGGGCATCCGAAATCCTTACCATGTCCTTCACACCCTGGGCCGCCAACTTACGTGGAATGGGCAGGTAACCGGCCTCAGGCATGGCAGCCTCACTTGTCGGCCCTGCGTTCTGTAAGATCAGAAACGAATCCGCGCTCACGGGTAGATCGGGGTCATCAATGCGTTGGGCCAGATCGTCGAGCGAGGAAAATACGACTGCCGTGCCCTCTTGCTCAAATAAACGGGTATCAGCCGCAGAACGCTTGAGCACAGCACCGCGTGGCGCAAGGCTGCCAAATAGCGAAATGAGCCCACCGACCGCCTCAATGGGATTGTCATGGGTAGCAATCACACGACGGTCCACAGGCTTCGCAGCCGATCGAATCATCCGCTCACCGATCGATTCACCGGTGACGGTTATGCAATCAAGATGCAGTTTTCCCTTGAGTTCGTTCAAAACGGCACCTACGCCCCCGGCGGCAAAAAAATCTTGCATATAATGTTCGCCCGTCGGCTTAAGATTGACGATCACCGGCGTGTCATCACTCAGTTCATTCAACCGCTCAAGTGTGACGGGTACGCCAAGGCGTCCCGCAATAGCAGTCAGATGAATCACCGCATTGGTTGATCCTCCAATCGCAAGCAACACACGCAACGCATTTTCAACCGATTTTTCCGTAATCACTCGGGCCGGAGTGATGCCACTTTGAATCAGGCGGTAAGCCGCTAAGCCTGTGGCCTCAGCGATGCGCAAACGATCTGCATGGACAGCGGGTGCACCCGCACTGTCCGGCAGCGCCATTCCCAAGGCCTCGGCAATACATGCCATGGTGCTGGCGGTGCCCATGACCGGGCACGTTCCCGCCGTGGTCGCAAGATTGTCTTCGATTTCGTTGATCTCCTCATCAGAGATCGTCCCAGCCCGATACATTGCCCAAAACCGGCGGCAATCGGTACACGCGCCCAGGCGCTCGCCNCGGTAAGTTCCCGTCATCATCGGACCACCAACCAGCTGAATGGCCGGCACATCACAAGTCGCTGCACCCATCAACTGCGCTGGGACCGTTTTGTCACACCCACCCATTAAGATAACTGAGTCCATCGGCTGTGCCCGTATCATCTCCTCCGTGTCCATCGACATTAGGTTTCGGTATTTCAAACTGGTGGGTGCAAGAAAGACCTCGGGTAACGCGATGGTCGGAAATTCCAACGGTAGTCCACCGGCTGCCGTCACTCCGCGCTTGACGGCATCCAGCAGTTCGGGAAAGTGTCGATGACAGTTGCTGTAACCGCTGGGTGGATACGCGATCCCCACCACCGGTCGATCCANGGCCTCCGCCGAATAGCCCATCGACTTAGCAAACGATCGACGCAGATAACGTGCAAAACCCGCATCACCGTAATGNGTGAGTCCCTGGCTAAGNCCCCCGGGCTGATTTTTCCTTTTCAATGTGGTTATTCCTGTCTATGACGTNGGCGGCAAACTCGTGCNGNAAAGNACTATNTCTGTAGTGGCAACGGCGAACTCATGTGGCGACAGCGAGGAAATTCGCCAACAAGCGCTCAGCGTTTCGTCGAAAATCTGAAAAATGTNGTTCGGCATCGCTTGCCATCCCNGCCATCGCGCCGGACCCNAGTGTTGCCTCNAAGGCCTCGGCATAGGCCGGAACGTTTCCCCACTCGGGAATGGTCGTGGGCTCCAGTTCAACATGAAATTGAATGCCCCAAGCGCAATTGCCAACGCGCATAGCCTGACACTCGCAAGCCGGAGAGGTCGCCAGTACGGTGGTATCNGGCGGCAGCTCGGTCACTGCCACAGAGTGCCATTGNAAACAGCGAACCGGGGAATCAATACCGGCAAACAGAGGATCATTGACAGCGGCCGGCGTCAGAGAGACCTCAAGAATGCCAATCTCCGGGGACGACTGACGAGTGCAACGTCCGCCCAATGCATCGGCCAGCAACTGGTGACCCAGGCAAACACCAAGAAAGGGCTTGCGCATTTCTTCTACCCAGCGGCGAATCGCTTCCTTCTCCGGNNGCAACCAGGGGCAAAGCGCCTCGTCCCACACGTCCATCGGGCCTCCCATGACCCATAACGCATCATAGTCTTCGAGCGGCGGTATCGGCTCACCGGCGTCGAGTTCAACCGGCGTCCAGTCGATCCCCGTCTCGGCTAGCAACGATCGAAAAATTCCCGGATGCTCACAGGCAATGTGCTGAAAAACGAGTAGTCTCATCAATTGGCTCCGTCCTTGAGCAGTGACCCTTTACACTGGTTGAGTCCACCAATAGTCCGCAAGATTATAAAGACACTCATCCCGCAGTGATGACTTAAACCTCCGGAGGTTATTCACGTGTCCAAAAAAGATTTTCAACCGATAGACCCCGCCGTGGTTCCGCGGTTTTCGGACATCGCCACTTTTCTACGGACTCGGCGGTATGAACCTTCAGAGGAAGTCGACATTGGGCTGGTGGGTGTGCCTTTTGACATTGGCCTGAATTACCGCAGTGGTGCCCGGCAGGGGCCAGCTGGAGTGAGAGAAGCCTCTCGATTAATACGACGAGTTCACCCAACCAGCGGCATCAAACCCTTTGAACTTTGCAACGTGGCTGACTTAGGTGATGCCCCGGTTAACCCATTGAACAAAGACCAGTCCATTCAACTGATTGAAGAGTTTTTTTGCGATCTTCGATCTAAGGACATTGTGCCCATTGCAATCGGCGGNGATCACACGATTCCGTTACCNATNCTTCGCGCGCTAGCCGTCGACNCNCCNGTCGGCATNCTGCATTTTGATGCNCATGCTGACACACTCGATGAATTGTGTGGCGACCGTATCAANCACGCCACGTTTNTNCGGCGTGGATACGAAGAGGGNNTAGTCGATCCAAAGCGCGTCATTCAAATCGGCATGCGCGGCAGCCGTTTCGATGATAACGATATTCAGTTTGGCTACGACGTCGGATACACCATCATTACGATGGACGAGTATGAAGAGATGGGGCGCGCCGCAGTGATCGAACGGATCGACGAAGTGCTCGGCCAGGGGCCGATCTACATTTCATTGGATATCGATGGACTGGATCCAGCCTATCTGCCAGGGACGGGCGTGCCTGAAATCGGCGGTATCTTACCGCGCGATGCGCAGGTCATCCTGCGAGCGCTACGCGGCCGCCACGTGGTCGGCGCTGATATCAGCGAGATTTTTCCATGTTTTGACCCGACCGGTATCACCTGTGTGACGGTGGCCAATCTGATGTTCGAGATGCTGTGCATCATCGCCGACTCGATTGACGAACGACGCGAAGGCTGAACGCTCCTCAGATCACGACGTGCCAGACATAATCATCTGCCACTCGAGTGGAACACTTGGGCCGTTTAACAGTCCAGCGTGTGCTCTCGCTCCCACGGACTGATCGCAGCCGAATAACGGCGCCAATCTGAGTGCTTCAATTTGGCGTAACTGTCTACCAGTGCGTCACCCAGACCGTCACGAATTACTTTGCTTTTTTCAAACACTCGAATCGCATCCAGGAGATTTGACGGAAGCCGCCTTAGGCCACGGAGATTCTGGCCCTCGGTATACATATTGATGTCGAGCGGCTTACCCGGGTC
This sequence comes from Acidiferrobacteraceae bacterium, assembly GCA_002714255.1. Classification (GTDB taxonomy): domain Bacteria; phylum Pseudomonadota; class Gammaproteobacteria; order Arenicellales; family UBA868; genus UBA11791. Next base: position 7,036 of record PAWW01000053.1, on the reverse strand, counting down.
ACGTTTGTTCGCCACTCCATCCAAGCCTGCCATGAGCACCCCAGCCTGCAGCAGATAGGGGTTCGCGGCCCCATCCATCAACCGCATTTCGAAGCGGCCGGCCTCGGGCACACGCACCATATGGGTTCGATTATTGCCNCCGTAGGTGATGGCATTGGGCGACCAGGTGGCACCCGACAACGTCACCTGTGCATCAATTCTCTTGTAACTATTAACCGTGGGGTTGAACAACGCGGTAAGTGCATCAGCATTGTGCAAAACACCACCGAGAAACTGGTAGGCAAGTTTTGATAAGCCAAGATCATCCCGCGCGTGGTGAAATAAATTTCGTTTGCCTGATTTATCCCAGACTGAGACATGGGCATGGCAGCCATTACCCGTCAGGTTTGGGAATGGTTTTGGCATGAACGTTGCCCGCAACCCATGCTTTTCAGCAACCGCTTTGACCATGTATTTAAAAAAGACATGTCGGTCCGCGGTCACGAGCGCATCGGCATAATCCCAGTTCATTTCAAACTGCCCATTCGCATCTTCATGATCGTTCTGGTAAGGACCCCAGCCCAATTCGATCATCGCGTCACAGATCTCACTGATTACATCAAAGCGCCGCATTAGTGCGGACTGGTCGTAACACGGCTTCTCTTGTGTGTCCCGGGCATCAGAAATGTCACTGCCATCCGCATCAATCAGAAAATATTCACACTCCACGCCGGTCATCATGCGATAGCCCTTTGCAGCGGCTCGATCAATCTGCTGCTTAAGAGCGACTCGGGGAGAAGCTTCGACCGGCACCCCGTTCATATAGAGATCACTGGCAAGCCAAGCCACTTCCGGTTTCCACGGCAACTGCACCAGCGAGTCCGCATCCGGTATAGCAAACATATCGGGGTCGGCGGGCGTCATATCGAGCCACGCCGCGAAACCTGCAAACCCAGCGCCGTTNGCGTGCATTCCGTCGATAGCACGGGCAGGGACTAATTTTGAACGCAGCACGCCGAACAGGTCCACAAAACTGATCAGAAAGTAACGAATTCCCTGATCTTTTGCGATTCTAGAAAGGTTCTTGGCCATCTTCTTTTCCTCTCGTTGCGCTGGCGTCACCGCTCGCCAGCAGTCATGTCACTCCTTCAACTCGCCAGCGTAATCCGTCGTCGCCCGGTGTCCGGTCAGTGGTATACCCATCGCAGCGGCCGTTGGTAACGTCACACTGCGAAGATCTTCGGGTTCGAGATTGTGCAACCTCGTCTTACCGGTACAACGCGCCATCATGGAGGCTTCACCGGCGTTTGCTCTCAAAATAGCGCTGATCCCCTCGGCACGCTCCTCTGGTTTGCGGTCAGCCACATAATTGACGTTGCCCTCTTCGATGACTGCACCTGCGGCAAGCGCAATCGACACGCCATAAATCAACGCACTGGCACCCATGGCAATAAGTTTTGCGGCATCAGTTCCAGATCGCACGCCTCCAAAATATAAGAGATCAAGCATTTCTTCCTGACGACGCTTTCGAAGTGCTTTCACCGTGTGATCCAGTAACCGAAAATCCAGTGTGCCGGATAACTCACCTGTGAGTGACGGAAACACCCCTGTCGCATCCAACAACAGCATCTGGATGTTACTTGCCAGTGCCNCATCGAGTGCCGCATCAATTTCTGACACGTCATTAATTAACAGGCCCCTGGCTTGCTTTGACTCCGCACCCGCCAGCAGCCGATCAGCGTCAGACCAGTGGCAGATNACGCCCCGGGCCGTTACATCAATCGGNTTAACCGGCGTCACCATCTGTAGCCAGTCAATTTCTGCCCCTAAAGACTTGCCGCCGACATATGCCCCGCCGCCGCCAACCAACGCCTTGGCCGCCGCTCTGCGTATTTCCTCTGGCGCCTCGTCGAAGCCACTCACCAGGAACGGTGGGTCCAGTGACAGCACACCACCGAGTTGAACATCCGTGCGGCAATGCTCTCGATAGGGGTCGATCACCAGTCGTGACAAATTAGCCGGCAAAAAAACAAGATCATCTAATGATGGCGGGCGGCCTTCAGGAAATGGGTTTTCCCGCGTCGGCAAACGCCGCGTCAACATGGCGCGATGCGTTGCCTGATCAAGTGGGTTGATTCTAGCCATCGAGAAAATATCTTCACGATGATGAACCGNATAGTCCGCTGAGCCGGTCTCCGCGTCACAACGGTAACATCGTGCTGCTTCACGGCGTGCAACCTCGGTATCGTAAGTCTCTTCAATCTCTGGAAACGTNACCGGTTGATCACCGATNCCATGAAACACNGGTTCCTGTACCGGAAATANTTCCCACGACAAATCCTGCGCGACCGGTACCCGTCGAGTCCGATAAGGNGTCCGATAGGACACCGGTGCTTCGTTTCCATCGAGAAACGCCTGAATGTAGTAGGCGACTCTTTGACCATGGTGCATCGCCATCACCAGGGTTGANCCACCAAATGCTCCATCGCCAGCCGCAAAAACCTTGGGATCGTCGGTTCTCATGGACACAAAATCAGTCTGCACTCGGTCGGCTGCCATNAAGTNGTGCTTTTCGAGNTCCTCTGATTGGGCCTGTTGACCGACAGCCGCGATCACCATTCCGCAATTGATCGCATGTTCCGATCCTTCAACAACCTCCGGGCGTCGCCGACCATCCGTATCGGGGACCCCAGGCTCAGTTCGCATGCAGTTCAGAATTAACCCCGCCGNGTTTGCTTCAAGCGACACCTGCAACGTGTTGTAGACAAACTCTATGTCCTCCTTGATCGCGTGATGTAACTCGATTTCTCTCGCCGGTATCTCATCTGGNCCCCGGCGATAGATCACTTTCACACGCTCACAGCCGGGCAAGCGTTTGGCCACGCGACACGCATCCATGGAGACATCTCCGCCACCGATCACGACCACGGTGTGGGGCAATGAAGGTCGCTCACCTGCATTGACTCGGCGAAGAAAACCGACNCCATCCACCACCGCATCATGATCCTCACCTGCCACGTTCATGGNCTTGCCCCACCACGAACCGATCGCCAGCAGCACTGCNTCGTGACGNCGCTTGAGTTCGTCCAAGGTCACGTGCTGCCCTAAGCNNGTGTTGAGATGAAATTTAATCGATGGACACTTTGCCTTGAGTCGTTGGATATCTTCTTGAATAACCCCCGTGGGCAAGCGGAATTCTGGAATGCCCCACACCATGAGNCCGCCCAGTCGATCCGTCATTTCATAAACATGNACTTCAAAGCCGGCAACAGCGAGATCGTGCGCNGCAGTCAACCCGGTCGGNCCGGAACCNACNATGCCNACGGTCTCCTTACGAGTGACAGACACGACCATGGGCACATGGTCGGCGCCTAATTTATCCATGACGTGTCGCTTGAGATTACGAATCTGTACGGGGCCGTCACTGCTGGTCCGCCGGCAAGCCGGCTCGCATGGCGCATCACATACCCTTCCACAGATGGAACTGAACGGATTGGTGGCAGTAATCGCCTCAAACGCTTCGTCGTAGCGTCCCTCCCAGATATAGCCAATGTAAGAAGGGGCATCAGTCCCGATCGGGCAGGCGACCTGGCAGGGGGCAGGCACGTAATGGGCGTCACGCGTGTCATCTGGGTAGCCAGGCGGTGTCACCGGCACCGAGATTCGATTAATGTCATAAACGCTCATTTCAGCCACCCACTGCAACGGCGGGAACACGCCACTGTGGCTCATAAGACAAACCTGTCATCGCTGCCGCCTCGGGCGTAGTGGCCACCAGATCGGCACGGCTCAGGTCCCGCACATTCCGGTAGCCGAGCTCACGTGTCAACGCCGCAATCTGCCACCGCACCGTCTCCAGAAATCGATGAATGTTCTTGGATTCAATCAAGGGCTTGTAACGATCTTCATGCTCGGGGTCCTGCGTCGCAATGCCCGTGACACACTGACCCACGTGGCACTGCATACAGGCAATGCAGCCTCCGGCAATAATGACAGAAGTACCCAGTGCCGCCGCGTCGGCGCCGAGGCAAAGGGCTTTGACCGCATCGATACCATCTCGAATGCCGCCCATCAATACAATCTGAATACGCTCACGCGCACCGATTTCCTCCAACGCCTCGAGCGCCTCAATGATGGCGGGCAGGGTCGGAATACCCACGTGATCAATCACCTCCGAGCTCCCCGCTCCGGTCGAGCCCTGCATACCATCGAGTTCTACAAAGTCGAATCCGTCCTTGGCTGCGATCTTGATGTCGTCGCGAATTCGCCCGGCACCGAGCTTAACGCTGACCGGCAAACGATAACCCGTGGCTTCACGCAATTCCTCAACCTTAATCACCAGGTCGTCGGCACCAAGGATGTCAGGATGCCTCGACGGTGAACGCAGATCGATACCGGCGGGAATACCTCGAATCGCCGCCAGTTCAGGGGTGACTTTTTTAGCCATCAATTGGCCACCGAGCCCAGGTTTCGCCCCCTGGGAAATATAAATTTCCAACCCATCGGCCCGCTGCATGTCATGGATATTCCATCCCATGCGCCCACCAAGACACTGGAAGATCAACTGGCCGGCCGCGTCTCGCTGCGCATCACTCATACCCCCTTCGCCGGTGTTTTCAGCGATGCCTGCCAAACCAGAGGCCATTGCAATGGCCTGCTTTGTTGAGCGACTGAGCGCTCCATAACTCATGGGTGCGATCATCACAGGCATACTGAGTTTGAGCGGATTCGCGCCGTTAATACCACCGATTTCGGTATACAAATTGACTTCGTCGATCGGATTGCCACCGCGNCCNGCCTGAGTCACATCTTTACGAAACGCTAAATCAGAAAGATGCGGAAGTGCACGGGCACCCCCATAACCTCGAATTCGGTAGCGGCCGCTTTGCGACTTAATGAAGATATCTTCCTGTACTTTCTCATTCCAATAGTCNGATTTCCCGGAGAAACTGAAAAACGGAATACTGCGCATCTGACGTTCACTTGTGCCATAACGCAGCTTTTTCCCCGCGTTCACAACCTTCTGAAGGTTNCCTTTGAAGGGCACATCGTATTGATCTAAAAATTCCCGAATCGCGTCTATTTCAGACACGTCCGTATCCGTTAGCATGGCGTCAGAACCAAGATCCTGTATCTTGCCCGCNANNAAAATCTCGCCACCCGTCATGTCTTCGCCAACCCGCTCACCAGAATCNCCAAGAATNATGATGCGTCCCCCGTACATCATGTAGCCGGCCATGAAGTTGGCNTTNCCNCAGCAGCACAAAGTGCCCGCCTTCATCACCTGCCCGGCGCGCGANCCCATGTTGCCGCGAATCACGATCTCAGCNCCACGGATAGCGACACCGGGAATAGCCCCCGCATTTCCCCCGACGATCACCTGACCCGTNTACATNTTNTCGCCGACGCCCCAACCGACGTTATGCGTCACTTCGAANCGTGCAGCGTCGGTCAGGCCAGCGCAGAAGTACCCCGCTGAGCCGCGAACCGTGACATTGATCGGGTGAATCAAACCAACCCCAATATGGTGNCGCGCGTCAGGGTTAGCGATCTCGACATCCTCGCCATCGGCACCAAGCGCTCTAAGCCGCTCGTTCGCCTCGCGGACGCTGAGCTGGCTTAGATCGAGCGTGACCACGTCGCGTAAGTGCCCGGTGGGGGTTCTCGCGTATCCAGGGCCTGGCCTGGAAACAAGCGGTTAAGAGAGACTTCTTCCGATGCAATGGCCACGAGATCATCGGTCTCATACATGATCATCGGTTTCGCGGCCAGTCGATCCTTGGCATAGCCGATCTCATTCTCCGTCGAGACGAGAAACGAGAACGTACCGTCGAGATCGTCGATAGNACTTGCCAGCACGGCCTCCAAGGGAATGCCCTCNGCCATTTTATCTGCCAGGTAAACGGCAATGAGTTCGCTGTCGTTATCCGTGGTGAATTCGAATTCGCGTTGTTCCAACCGCCGGCGCATTTTCCAGTAATTGGTAATTTGTCCGTTGTGGACGATCGCGACATCGGAAAATCCCGTCGCCCAGAAGGGATGTGCCGCTTCTGGCTTGACGTCGCTCTCCGTTGCTAGGCGCACATGGCCGAGGCCATGCGTCCCGCGAAAAGACCGCACGTCAAAGGTTGCATCGACCTCATGGGCTACGCCGACGTCTTTCACAATCTCGAGACTCGTACCAACCGAAATCACATTTTCGACCCGCTGCAGCGCATAAGCCAGCGCTTTGACATCGCCATGAAATTCGACCAAAACTCGATAGTTGTTGCCTACCTGTTCGTCCTCAATAATTTTCGCGCTGTGTTTCTTGAGCGCTAACCGAATCCGATCAATGGCCACGGTTCGGCTCGTTTCCTCACCAACAAAAAATCGCAGGCGCAATCGATCTGCCTGCGGGTCCGCATAAAGCGCAAAACCTGTTGAATCCGGACCCCGATGCTGGCAACCGTCCAACATTCGAACCAGGGCATCCCCCGTCTCGAAGGTTGCATGATTACCCCGGTACATGATGCCGGCTATTCCACACATTCGCGGCGTTACTCCCTAAACGTGACTGACCCAGTTGATTATGCCAAAACCGCCTACGGCCAATCTACACCAGGCAAATTGGTATTATTCCCTGACTGGCGCAATTAAGTGATGCGCTTCACTATTACCCAGACAACCCATGCTCACTTTATCTCCCGACCAGATCGTGTCCTTTCGCGACGAGGGATTGCTTGTGGTGGACAAACTGATCGATCAGGCCACCGTGATCTGTCTTCGCGAACGATTCGATCGGCTCTTTGAGGGTGCATTTGAAACCGGTGTTCAGCCTGATGAGGTCAACTGGCAGAAAGGCAAGAGCGATCCTTCCCTCACTCGACAAATCTGCAACGGCTGGAAAGCCGACCGTGACATCGCCCGTGTGGTTTTACGTGAAGATCTAGGCAAGGCCATCGCCACATTGGCCGAATGGCCTGGGACTCGCATTGTGCAGGACAACGTCCTCTTCAAGCCTCCGCGGGCCCGTTCCATCGGCTACCACCGTGACAACGCCTACCTTGCCTGGTAC
>PAWW01000052.1 GCA_002714255.1 Acidiferrobacteraceae bacterium | reverse complement strand
AGCAAGTCCTTGCCAAGCATAATGAAACCTATATGCCACCAGAGGTTAATGATGCCCTACGCAAAGTAATGACGGTCGGTCAATGATTCCCGAACTCGGTACCTTTAGCCTGATTCTTGCCCTTCTTTGCGCCATTGTGCAGGGTATATTCCCACTACTGGGCGCACACCGTACCCACTACCATTGGATGAACCTGGCTCGCTCAGCGGCCTGGTCTCAACTGGTTTTTGTTGGCTTAGCCTATGCCTGCCTAACTGCGTCATTTCTAAGTCATGATTTCTCTGTTCGCTATGTCGCGCTTAACTCGAACACACAGCTGCCAGTGATCTATCTGATCTCCGGCGTCTGGGCAGGGCACGAGGGATCCTTATTACTGTGGGCACTGATCCTCGCTGGATGGACCGGCGCTGTTGAGAGATGCAGTTCGGCTATACCCCAGGAAATGCTGGCCCGCGTCATCGCAGTAATGGGACTAGTGAGCACTGGTTTTCTTCTCTTCATCATCATGACCTCCAGCCCTTTCGCGCGTCAATTTCCCATTCCACTGGAGGGCAATGACCTCAATCCGTTGTTGCAGGATCCGGGCCTCGCGATACATCCGCCAATTCTCTATTTGGGTTACGTCGGCTTTTCTGTGCCTTTTGCTTTCGGCATTGCCGCCCTTCTGGCCGGCCGTCTTGACGGCGCGTGGGCGCGCTGGTCCAGGCCATGGACTCTGTTTGCCTGGACCTTTCTAACCATTGGAATTGCTCTGGGCAGTTGGTGGGCGTACAACGAACTGGGCTGGGGTGGTTGGTGGTTCTGGGATCCAGTTGAAAATGCATCCTTTATGCCGTGGCTTGTTGGAACTGCGCTAGTACATTCACTAGCAGCGACAGAGAAACGCGGCGTATTTAAAGCCTGGACTGTGCTCTTAGCACTGTTCGCATTTTCATTGTCCCTGCTGGGAACCTTTCTGGTCCGCTCTGGTGTGCTGACCTCGGTACACGCTTTTGCCAATGATCCCGCCCGCGGCGTTTTCATTCTGATCTTTTTATCTATAGTGGTGGGCTTATCCCTTGGGTTGTACGCCTGGCGCGCGCCTTCGGTGCGTTCTACATTGGTGACATCACCGATATCTCGGGAATCATTCATCCTGATTAATAACATTCTGCTGATGGTGACCACAGCCACCATTCTGCTCGGCACCTTGTATCCACTCGTCATGGATGCGCTAGGNCTTGGAAAAATCTCCGTCGGCGCACCCTATTTCAATAGTGTCTTTGTTCCATTGACCGTCCCGCTGGTCCTGCTCCTCGGCACAGCCTCAGTCATCCGCTGGAAACAAGATAAGCTCAAACGGCTTTTATGGATTCTGACACCCATACTCCTGATCAGCTTTGTTATCGGCGTGTTATGGCCAGTATTCAACATGCCTCATTATTCAAGCGTTGCGATCTTGGGCGTCACCCTTGGCGTCTGGACTTTTGCNACCGCGGTGGTTGGGGNGTGGAGTCGCACGTCCGGGGGTAATCGCTGGCGGCGTCTTCGAAACACACCGTCAAGTTTTTACGGAATGACCCTAGCGCATATTGGAGTCGGTGTTTTCGCCATCGGTATTTCTCTGACCNCAGCGTTCAGTNTTGAAAAGCAGGTCCGAATGGCACCNGGGGATCACCAATTAATAGGAGGCTATGACTTTCGCTTCGACGGCGTCATCGATGTTCGGGGGGCTAATTATGTGGCACAACGAGGCCTTATCACCGTGTTAAAGGACGGTCTCCCCGTTAGTCGGTTAGAACCCGAAAAACGGACTTATCAAATCCAAAAAAATCCAATGACCGAAGCAGGTATAGAAGCTGGCTTAATGCGTGATCTGTATGTTTCACTGGGTGAACCGCTGGATGACGGACGCAGTTGGGGCCTNCGACTCTACTTCAAACCCTTTATTCGCTGGATTTGGCTCGGCGCTCTGCTCATTGCCTTCGGTGGGCTCATTGCAGCATTTGATCGCCGATACCGGTCTCAGTCAGGANTCCGTAACCATTCCCCGAGTGCCGCAACCACGCCGTCCGTTNGCATTTAGATTGAAACNCCAGTTCTTTAGCATGATTGACCGATACTCGACTTTTGTCAGCCGAGTCAGCATCTCGATAGTCTTTGTATTGGCGACAGGCGCTGCGGTGCTCGCTAATGACGATCTCAACTTCAGTCAGGCACCATATGAATCTCGCTATTACCGCCTGATCAATGAACTGCGCTGCCTGGTTTGCCAAAATCAAACGCTCGCAGACTCCAATGCCGAACTGGCCCGTGACCTTCGTTTGAAAACCCACCAACTGATCGAATCGGGTGAGAGTGATGATTCAATTATCCGTTTCATGGTGGATCGCTACGGGGACTTTATTCTCTATCGGCCACCTCTTCGAATCAGAACAATGCTCCTGTGGATCGGACCAGTCCTTATGCTGGCCCTCGGCTTGGTCATTTTTGTTCGCACCACGGGCCGTCGAACACATCCGGAAGCGAGCTTATCAACTGACGAACAACAGCGATTAAAGACATTGCTGAACACACCACAGAAAGACAAATGATCATTTTNCTTGCGTTGTCTGGAACGCTGCTGCTCATTGCCTTAATCCTGATACTGTTACCGCTGCTACGCTCGGTTTCCACCGGTGGCCCCAGTGGGCGCGAGGTCAACCTACAGCTTGCCCGTCATCGGCTTATAGAACTTGAATCCGATGTGGCCTCTGGACGCCTTGATGCAGCCGACTACCCTAACGCACGCTCTGAACTCGAACGATCTTTGTTGTCCGATATAGGCGACGACGTTGCCCATNAGCCACCAAGCCGGCGAGCCATTCCAACCGCCGCGTTCATCGGTTTGATTTTTCCCTTCGCGGCGGCCGGTCTTTATCTGATGTTCGGAACACCCGAAGTCCTAAAGGCCGATTACACCCACGCNCCCTCGCCCAAGACTATCAGTGAAGAAAAACTGCCGCCGGTAGCGGTATTAATCGNACAGCTGGAAAAAAAAGTCANCCAGAACCCGGATGATCTGCGCGGCCTCTTGCTACTCACAAATGCCTATATGAGTCTGCGCCGATACGCCGACGCTGTGCCCTTGTTCGAACGATGGCTAGCGCTTGATGCAAACAATGCAGATCTGCTGGCACGCTATGCAGACGCACTGGCGATGGCGAACAATGGCGATCTAACGGGCANNCCNACTGCNCTNCTTGAACGGGCACTCCAAATCNACCCGAACCANATANAGGCACTATGGTTAGCGGCAATGGCNGCAGATGAANAACATGANCTCTCNNCAGCACTNGTNNACTTGACCCACCTGCAGGGACTGGTTGTCGACNACAANGANGCGCANNAAGAGGTTACTGCCATGATCGCTTCAGCCCGGTCTCGCGCCGCGACGTCTGGTATCACGCTGTCACCCANATCGAGCACTGACACAGCCCTAAACCCGTCAGAACCCCCGGCACGACTCTCAATTCTTGTCGANCTGGATCCAGCCGTNGNGCAANNGGTCANCACCACCGACACNNTGTTTGTCTACGCTCGNCCCATNNGNGGNAGCAAAATGCCNATTGCGATCACACGNCGTCGCGCGGTTGAATTTCCGCTGCGCGTTATCCTCGATGACAGTTTGGCTNTNATGCCAAGNCAGAAACTTTCCGACGTCGAACAAGTAGAGATCGTTGCCCGCATATCACGAACTGGCAATGCNATGCCGACCCGTGGTGACGTCATCGGCGTAACCCGNCCTGTAACCGTCAACACGGTTGACACNGTAACCGTGACCCTTTCTGATGTGATTCCCTGATTTAATCCGCCGAGCTGATACGCCGACCTCACTCAATAAAGGACAACACTTCGAATNGATTTGCCCTCGTGCATCAAGTCAAAAGCANNGTTGATATCCTCTAGAGGCATGGTGTGGGTGATCAGATCGTCAATATTGATCTTGCCTTCCATATACCAGTCGACAATTTGAGGNACCTCGGTTCGGCCTCGCGCACCACCAAACGCAGTGCCCCGCCATACNCGGCCGGTCACCAACTGAAACGGTCGAGTCGAAATTTCGGCACCGGATGGAGCAACACCAATGATGATGCTCTCGCCCCACCCCTTGTGGCAACATTCAAGTGCCTGACGCATTACCTCCACATTACCGATGCACTCAAAACTGTAATCGGCACCTCCACCAGTCAACTCAACGAGATACGCCACTAAATCTCCTTCGAGTTCACTCGGATTAACAAAATCTGTCATGCCGAACTGTCGGGCCAATACCTCNCGCTCGGGATTCAGGTCGACCCCGACGATCCTGTTTGCACCGACCATCCTTGCACCCTGCACCACATTCAACCCGATGCCGCCCAAACCGAATACCACAACATTTGAGCCGGGCCTGACTTTGGCCGTGTTGATCACAGCGCCGATACCGGTCGTTACACCACATCCGATGTAGCANACCTTGTCAAAGGGCGCATCTTCTCTGATCTTTGCCACTGCAATTTCCGGCAAGACCGTATAGTTCGAGAATGTCGATGTCCCCATGTAATGGAATAACCGATCACCATTCAGTGACAGACGACTGGTCTCGTCTGGCATCAACCCTTGGCCCTGTGTTTCCCGAATGGCCTGGCACAGATTGGTACGACCGGATGTGCAGTAATCGCACTGGCGGCACTCCGGGGTATAAAGTGGAATAACGTGATCACCCTTCTTGACGCTGGTCACGCCAGCACCTGTGTCTACAACAACTCCGGCCCCTTCATGGCCCAAGACTGATGGGAAGAGTCCCTCTGGATCCGCTCCAGAAAGCGTAAAGGCGTCGGTATGACAGATGCCCGTTGCCTTGATTTCAACGAGCACTTCCCCTTCACGCGGACCGTGCACTTCGATCGTTTCGATAGTAAGCGGCTCACCCGCCTGGTGAGCGACCGCAGCGCGGCTTGCGACCATGTCGTTCTCCTCATCTCTAAAGTTGCTCTTGCCTGCGTTTGATTGTACCCCCCGTACAAGTCCTTTAGCACCATTCAGTCAGAGCCGCCGGTTGACCTGTCGAGTATCGGGGCGTAGAGTGCGCTCGCTTCCCCCTGCTGATACCGTAAGCACTACAGGAAAACGGGTAATGGCGACTGAAGCATCTGATAAACACAACCGACGGCGGCATATTGTCCTTAACTCGCATCCCAGCGGGGGACAGTCCCCTATTCCAATTAACTGGGGCGCTGACAATCCGGAAAGCCGCGGACCTGTCGTCACCAACCTGTCTGCAGAGGGCCGCCACAACGCCATTGGCACCCATTCTGGTTCGTATTCAATTTACCGAGCACTGGCCGTGGCCGCCGGCGCGCTTGATCCATCACACCGCCCTGACCTGACGAATACCGCACCCGTTACACCGATTGGACCGCATCGACAATGGTCGGAGCCCCATCGCATCGTCTCGCTTGACCCGTACGGCCACCTCATCACGGAATGTTTCCAGCAAGAACTCCGCGATGGCCTGGATATCCGCCCCAGCATTGCCGTCACGCGAGCTCGGCTCTCTTTGCCTGAGCTAATGCATGCAAACACATCAGGCTTAGCACCGGATGGAACTATTCTGCTTGAAAGCGGTGAGATCAACGTCACCAAAGTCGCACTGGAGCCGGTCTGGCATCTGCCAGGCGTGGCAGCGCGTTTTGATCTGGAAGAGCACGATTTGCGCCGCATTCTTTATGAACAAACTGGCGGTATGTTCTCAGACCTTGTCACACGCAATGATCTGAAGGTATTTCTACCTCCCATCGGCGGCGCCACGGTATATATCTTCGGCAACCCAGAATATCTTGTCGATGACAGACATCGCCTGACCTGTCGAGTCCATGATGAGTGCAATGGATCGGACGTGTTCGGATCGGATATCTGTACCTGTCGCCCCTATCTTGTTCACGGTATAGCAGAATGCGTCCGCGAAGCACAAAAGGATGGCGTGGGGCTGGTGGTCTATAACCGTAANGAAGGACGCGCATTGGGCGAAGTGACCAAGTTCCTCGTTTACAACGCCCGCAAACGCCAAATTGGCGGTGATCGGGCTGACGCTTATTTCGAACGCACCGAGTGCGTGGCTGGCGTTCAGGATGTTCGTTTCCAGGAACTCATGCCCGATGTTCTGAACTGGTTGGGTATCACTCGAATCGATCGNTTCGTCTCTATGAGTAATATGAAGTACGACGCTCTGNTGGCTCAAGGTATCCAAGTGAGCGAGCGTGTATCGATTCCTGACGCCTTAATTCCAGATGACGCTCAAGTCGAGATGGAAGCCAAAAAAGCGGCCGGTTATTTCACTTCCGATGACGTCCTCTCAGACGATGATCTTGCCAAGACGCGTGGTCGGCAGCTCGAAAGTTACTGATTCAGAGTCAGTCGCCGCGGCGTTGTCACTTCTGTCGGCCAGCGCAGTGCGTGAGCGCTGCCATTGGGTTCTTGAGGCGGCCCGGTCTGATGGACTGACACATTTTCGAGTCAATCTTGATGCGCTACAGCCTTGTGCCACGCTAGTAGCCAACGAAACGCGTTCCAATTACCCGGACCTTGACGTGCCTTACCACAGTCGATGGCGGCATTTCGAGACGAGCGCGGGTGACTTAACCAAGACGATACTAGGTAAACCTGCTCCGGGCGACCTTGAATACTGCCGCGTCGCTATTGATTTGAGTGTCGTCAGCGTACTGCTTGATGCGGGGGCCGGTGGCACATGGCGCTATCGAGATGAAATCACCCAAACACAATACGAGCGCTCTGANGGGTTGGCTGTTGCCAGTGTGCGAATGTTTGACAGCGGCCTTTTTTCGTCTGATCCTGGCCAACGCCATCGCGTCGATGACGTTGCACTGTCTCGACTGGACGCGAGTCAACTCCAAAGGGGTTTGCAAGTCACCGAAGGCAATCCCCTACCTGGGATTGACGAGCGAGTGACGTTGTTAAATGCGCTTGGTCACGCGCTGTCCCACCAGCCAGGTGCCGATGTTCTGGAACGACCCGCCGACCTAGTCTTGAATGGTATCGATGGCGATACTATTCGGGCAGATGAGCTGTTGTCCCATATATTGGGCAAACTGAACTCGATCTGGCCCCAAGGACTTTATTACAACGACCAGCCACTGGGCGATGTTGGGTGCCACCCAGCAGCACATCAGGCGCAATTCGCAAGCGGCCTGGTGCCCTTTCACAAGCTCAGCCAGTGGCTCGTGTACTCACTTCTCGAACCTCTGGAATGGGGAGGGATTGTGGTGACTGAGTTGGATGGCCTAACCGGCCTTGCTGAGTATCGCAATGGCGGCCTTCTAATCGACAGTGGCGTTATTCTTCCAGTCGACCCGAATCTTTGCGATCAACCGCTAGCGCCCGATTCGGAACCTATCGTCGAATGGAGGGCGCTGACCGTTGCGCTCCTCGATGAGTTGGCACCGCTGGTGAGAAACTGTCTTGGAGTNAACACTCCCGCTTTCCCTCTCGCCCGCATGCTGCAGGGCGGAACTTGGTCAGCTGGCCGTCGACTGGCAAAAGAAAAAAGGAAAAATGGCGCACCCCCACTCACGCTCAAACTGACCGGCACCGTATTTTAGGGTCGGGATAGCCGACTTTATGGCTACATTGGGGTTATTTCGTCTGTCTATAAATCACGGCGCCGACTTGAAAACCATTTCATGCTAACGTCTTTCTGTTACTCGGAGTCTTAATTTATGGATAGCACAATTCATCTGGTTGATCACCCATTGGTTCAGCACAAGCTCAGCCTAATGCGTGAAAAGACACAACCAACGGCGAGCTTTCGCCAACTCATGAGGGAAGTCTCCCTGCTGCTCGCCTACGAAGTCACTCGTGATTTGCCTCTGGAGACCACAGAGATCCACACGCCACTTGAACTCATGAAGGCACCCGTATTGTCGGGNAAAAAACTGTGTTTTGTTTCTATACTGCGCGCGGGCAATGGGTTACTGGAAGGTATGCTTGACCTTTTGCCCTCTGCCCGAGTGGGCCACGTCGGCATTTATCGCGACCCCGATACTCTGAACGCCATCGAGTATTACTACAAGGTGCCGCAGGACATTGAGGACCGACTCGTCATCGTAGTCGACCCCATGCTGGCCACAGCGCACTCCGGNATCGCCGCGGTTGACCGTCTAAAGCAAGGCGGCGCCAAACAAATAAAGTTTGTTTGCCTACTGGCTGCCCCTGAAGGGATATCCGCATTTACCACGGCACACCCTGAGGTACCGCTTTATACGGCGGCCGTCGACCGTCAACTCAATGAGCATGGGTACATCCTGCCTGGACTCGGCGATGCGGGTGANCGCCTGTACGGTACTCGCTAATTAGACGCGACAACTGACTCGACGGCACGTGCGAAGCGCGCCAAGCCCTCGTCAATATCCTCGCTCGGGATAACGAGCGATGGCGCCATACGAATCACATCGGCACCCGCCACCAATAGCAATAAACCTTCCGCTTGGGCCGCGTTCAGAAACTCCCGAGCGCGACCCGCCCAGTGTTCGCGTAGGACGCATCCCATGAGTAGCCCGCGGCCGCGAATTTCGCTAAACAGGCCCATACCTTGACGCGCATCAATTTCTTCGAGTCCTGAAACGATGCGCTGCCGCCTCTCCTCGACACCATTAAGCACCTCAGGCGTATTGATCAAGTCCAGTGCCGCACCCGCGACCGCACAGGCCAGAGCGTTTCCGCCATAAGTACTGCCATGGGTTCCGATACCCAGGGATTTTCCCACCTCCGCGCGACACAGCATGGCGGCGACGGGAAAGCCACCGCCTAGTGCCTTCGCCGTGGTCAAAATGTCTGGAATAACCTGGTAGGCCTGATACGCATATAGATACCCGGTCCGCCCAACACCCGTTTGCACCTCGTCCATGATCATCAATGCATCATGCGTATCGCAGAGACGACGGATAGCCTCAAGAAACTCCGGGTTTGCATCGCGAACACCACCCTCCCCCTGAATCGCCTCGACCATCACCGCGCACGTACGCGAGGAGAACGCTTCTTCTAATGCCTCGACGTCGTTAAATGGCAAATGGGTAATAGCGCCGGGCAACGGGCCAAACCCTTCACGATAGCTTGCCTGCCCCCCGACACTGACGGTAAACAATGTGCGTCCGTGAAATCCNTGTTCAAACGCAATGATTTCGTCCTTCTCCGCACCATGGTGNTCATAAGCATANCGCCGCACCAACTTCAGTGCGGCTTCGTTGGCCTCACCGCCTGAATTACACAAGAACACCCGCTCCGCAAAAGTCGCCTCACACAACTTGCGTGCNAGTGAGATCGCCGGTTCATTAGCAAGCAGGTTCGACACATGCCATAGCTTGCCTGCCTGTTCGGTCAGCGCAGCCACCAGTACCGGATGCACATGCCCGAGACCGCTAACCGCGATACCTCCTGCAAAATCAACATATTCCCGCCCCTCTTGATCCCACAGTCGAGAACCCTCACCGCGCACAGGAATCTGCTGCCCTGGCGAATAATTGGGCACCATGAACTCGTCGAACATCTCGCGGCTGATTTTAGGCATCACAACTCTCCGTTTGGGCCATTCGCAATACTCAAGAACTATTCTAACTTCACGCCTTTAAAGACGCATAGCCAACCATGAACGCCACTTTGCCGCTAGCCTTAAAAATTAAGGGACACGTCTTTATGATGTGAGTGGCAAACAGCAACGTACTGTGCCTGTTCCGTCGTCATGTAACGTTGCAGACGAAGGCCAATTGACTTTTTTAGAAGGTCATCATAACCCTGCAGCTCCCCAAGTAGCTCAGACTTAGCCCGCGATCGCCACACAACTTCCGTCTGAAACAACTTCACTCCTTGGGACAAATTATTCAACGCTTTATCGACCTTGGGTGTCTTTTTCTTAAGCGCGCGTCGCGCTTTTGATAATTTGGATTTGACTTTACTGCTCCCGGCAACCGCACCAAGTTTCTTCTCAACAACCTTAATCGCAGCGATTGCCGCTTCCAATGAGGACTCCTGGACTATCTGTGTGAGGCTCATGAGGTCTTTATCCAAAGCAGCTAATGATTCCGCATCTGCGATGAGCCCCTGCAGTCGCACTACATTCGCGTAAGCGGCATCCACGGTCTGCCGATAACGGAGTCGAGCCTTCTTTAATGCCTTTGAACGTTCANGGAATCCATCCCGTGCGCCTTTCCATGTTCCTGGAATCTGAGACAGCAGGTCTTCACGCTCTTCAGCCAAAACGGCAAACTCTGATTCGAACTTAAGCTTCTCCGATTCCGGGCCATCATATTCCACAGACCAGTTTCGAATCTTCCGTTCAAGTTCCTCGAGCCGCTTGTTAGTCCGTCGTCCGCGCGCTTCAACGCGGCGTACCTGGCGATGCAGCGGACGGTAGTCTGGAATGTAAGCGTCCAAATCCTCTCGCGCGACGATAACATCGTTGACCAACATCGGCACGCCCATCACCGCCTCAAAGCCCGCGAGCAGAGATTTCTGCTCAGATTGGGGTAGATAACTGACATCGAGGCTTTTCGCGCGACTCACACCCGCCATTAAGATCTCACCTTCCTCGTCGTAATAGGCAAATAGGAATTCCTCCAGGCATTCCTGCAACTGAGGATTCATCGGTGGGGGCGCCGTTTCTGACGTGAGGTGGATCCGATTGGGCAAGTAGTTAACAAGGCTGGGGTAATAACCGGCAATCGCAAGGCCGACAAGTTGCAAAATGATGAACGGCACAGCGCCTTTATAGATTTCAATCGTAGTAACCACTTTCGACGCAACGCCCCGAAGGTAAAACAGCGCAAAACCAAAGGGTGGTGTTAAAAAAGACGTCTGGATATTGATGCCGATCATTACGCCCAACCAAACCGCCGTGATATTGGCTGACGGGTCAGCCAGAAGAATCGGCGCAATGATCGGTACAACGACCACTGCGATCTCGATAAAGTCGAGGAAAAACCCGAGAAAGAAAATGACCGCCATAACAACGATGAACTGGGTCCAGAATCCCCCTGGCAGGCTACCGAGAAAATTGCGAACCAGTTCTTCACCACCAAACGCGCGGAATGCCGATGTCAACATGGCCGCACCGATCAGGATGATAAACACCATCGAAGTGGTCTTCGCGGTCTCCACCATGACACCGTGCATGGTGTTTTCGATCTTGAATGTACGCCAACCACTCCAGACCACACCAATCAGGAGAACCAAAGTTGCGATCNNCGCCAAGACGAGACCGATGACCTNATCAACACTCGTAATACGTTTTANGTTCAGGTCATAGANACTNAATATGNCGACAATCGCCACGAATGACACCACCGCGAGAATGGCTGGAACATAACTATTCTTCTGCCCTTCGGTGAGTCGATAACCAGCCATAATTGTGGCGCCAATAGCACCGATTGCGCCCGCCTGATTTACCGTTGCGATACCCGCAATAATTGATCCCAAGACTGCAAAAATTAGAACCAGTGGTGGCACCAGAGCCAGAAACACCCGTTTGGCAAACTGACGATCAAACGCACCTTCATAAGGCACTGGCGGGGCGATATGCGGGCGAATCAATGCCGCAATAAGGATGTATCCCATATACAGCGCGACGAGAATCAATCCGGGGATCAACGCACCCATGAACATGTCACCGGCACTCGCCGGAGTCACGTCATACTCGCTCGGCATTGATGACTGACCGGTACTGAATCTGTACTCGGCAAAACGTATCCCATTAGCGATGTCGCCTGCCCCCGATAACTGGTCAGCCAAAATAATGAGCACGATGGACGGAGGAATAATCTGCCCCAGCGTACCGGATGCACACACCGTTCCGGCAGCAAGCGTGTGCGAATACTTGTGCCGCAACATGGCCGGTAGTGAGATCAACCCCATTGCGATAACAGTGGCACCGACAATACCTGTAGTTGCTGCCAGTAGCGCCCCGACAAATACGACCGAGATACCAAGTCCACCAGGTATCGGTCCGAACAACTGCGCCATTGTTACTAACAGGTCTTCAGCAATACGAGAACGCTGCAACATGATCCCCATGAACACAAACAGCGGAATGGCTATCAGCGTGTCCCGCTCTACGTCCCAGTACAAGCTGCGAAAATTCGTAACACCTGCACTCAGCCACTGAACGGGTCCTCCCTGAGTAAAATACGCGTCCATATCACCCGCGAAGAGCCATCCACAAAGGGCAGCCAGCCCAATCGTCAAAATAGCGGAACCNGGGAGAGAAAACGCCACCGGGAATCCAGAACCCAGGGCTCCAACCATGAGAATAAAGAGCACTGCCAGAAAGACGAGTTCCATCTTTACACCGCAGAAGTCGCAGCGACGTCGCGATCCTTGTCCAACTTCGCCTCACCCCTAAGTTCAGCGACACTCTCAAGGAAATAGCTCATAAACTGGATCAACATCGTCACAGCAAAAGTGACTAGAAATCCCACCATAAGGTACTTCACATACATGCCATAACCTTGCTGACTCACTTCAAAACTCAGTAAGGGGCTATTCAAACTGCTCCCCTTTCCCCACATACCTGTGGCCAATATGACCCAACATAAGGGAACGCCCATCACGATAGACCCGACACCATTGGCCCATGCTTTTCCGCGCGCACTGAAGTGGGCGTACAGCACATCTACACGAACATGCCCCTCGCTGATGAGGGCGTACGCGCTACCAAAAAGAAACAGCGCCGCATACCAAAATCGGACCAGATCGCCCATAAAGGCCTGTTCATAGGAAAAAATGAACCGCGTGATAACGATCTCAAATTGAGCCACAACGACCAGCAGGGCAAGCCAGACAAATCCCAACCCGCGCATAAACAATGCGATGACAAACCCCAATAGAACCATCGGATAGTGGACGTAAGTGCCGCGAAAACTATTTCGACCAAGATCCAGTGTCACCTGTTGCCCGACGATGGGTATCAAGAGATCCTCTACTCGAAGAAATGAAATGACCGCATCAGCAATACCCACCAATAAAACTGCCCAAAAAAGAGCCCGCACGAGATATGTAACTAGCGCAGTCAAGCGAACAGCTTCCGTGCGCAACCCAACACCGCGAGTCAGCAACGGATAAACCACAGCAGCACCCAAACCAACCAGGCAGATGGCGATTTGAAACCAACCGAGGGTAATGGCCTCATCCATTAAAGGTTTAGGCAACGGGTCCAATCCGAGCCATCCTTGGTGGGCAAACAACGCCAGTATGCCAGGCCAGTCTATCCAGAAAATCAGAAAATTGTTCAACAGAAACAACCAGACAAGCGCCACCATGGCCCAAGCACTCGAACGCAAAAACAACGTTACAGCCTGATTTTCCGCTGACATCTGGTCCTATTCTCTATGATTCGACAAACTGGTCACGATGGTCCCGTAATCAACATATAACCAATCATCGGCAGACACTGCGACACACGTCGCAATGTCCACCGATATAGCTCAGATACTAGAAAAAAGGGCGGAGTCCTCAGACCCCGCCCTTCAGTCAACTGCTTATCCTATCTAAATCCTTAGATTCAGATAACGAATCAGATGNCGAGCACCCGGTTACGTTGTGCGATAAACGGTACTTCAGAAAGATTCATCCAGCTTCCAACCGACTNNCGTGAGGCAAGCATGCTGTCTAAAACGCGTCGTGTCAGATCACTGTCCGCACGATACTCCTCGAAAACCTCGGCCGTCGCTTCGCCCGCTGCATCAAAGATATCGTCGCTGAACTCGCGCAACAGAACACCATGCTCTTCAATCAGCTTTTTCATTGAGGAACCGTTGTTCCAACAGTACTCCGAATATAACAAGTTATTCTCAAGCGCAGCGGCCGCTTCGATCATCTTCTGATCAGATTTTGACAACTTGTCCCACCAGGCTTTGTTTAACCCGAATGACTCCATAGTGCCTGGCTCATGGAAACCTGGCCAGTAGTAATACTTGGCCGCTTCGTAGAACTTCATGAAGCTGTCGTTCCATGGACCCACCCATTCCGTGGCATCTATCGCGCCAGACACCAGGTTTTCGTAGATCTGACTACCCGGCAGGGAAACCGGCGAAGCGCCCATCTTGGCCAACACGTCGCCACCCATACCCGGGATACGCATTTTGAGTCCCTTGAAATCATCTGCAGAGTTCATCTCCTTACGGAACCAACCCCCCATCTGTACGCCATTATTACCGGCCTTGAAACACTTCACTCCAAACTGGGCAGTGAGCTCGTCCCAAAGTTCCTGACCACCACCCCAATCGATCCAGGTGTTGGCTTCATTGACAGTCAGTCCAAAAGGCACGGACCCAAAAAATGCAAAGGCTTTGTGCTTGCCTTTCCAGTAATAGTCCGCAGCATGATAGGCCTGGGCATTACCAGAGGCGACTTCATCAAACGAATCAAACGCTTTGACTCGTTCGTTAGCCGCGTAATAGTCAACATGGAATCGACCGCCGCTCATCAGTTCAAGGTTCTTGGCCAAACGCTGTGCGCCAGTGCCAAGGCCTGGAAAATCACGCGGCCACGTTGTTACCATCACCATTTCGATACGCTCTTTAGCGATTGCAGGCGCTGCCAGCGTTGTTGCCGCAACCGCACCGCCCGCGCCAGCGCTTTTAATAAAATCACGTCTTTTCATTCCTTGTATCCTCCCGGAAAATAACATCTTGAGTTGTCGTCAACACCGCTACGCTATCAGATGCCATGGGTGTTCCACAATACCCCGACGCATTGGATACTCCCCCACCTGGCTAACGGTTATATGGGTTTTGCCCTCACTCAAGTCTGGATCCCAAAAGAGGCGCCATTTCAAGCGTTTATGCAGCTAAATCGAACGCTTAACAACCCACGCCTCCGCTACATTGAACCGCTACTCGGCTTCTCTACAACCAGGTAGCTGCGCGAAGACCACGAAACCGGGCAACCACAGCGCATAGACAGCAGCCTGCCCAACCTAGTCACCTGCCAAGCTGTCCCTACAAAGGCTTTAATCGCAGGCGCCTGCGTGGGCAAACAGCCAGCGGTGCGAGTCACTCCTATGCCTACCCAATCATGCGGCGGATAAGCCCACCAGAACACATCCGGTTGCCTTCATTCTCCAAACCCCGTGTCCTGCCACCGTCCGTTGGTTATGGGTTCATGAAACCCGGGCCTNGCCAACAGATACTCAATCCAACATGGCGTTCGACACCCACGGCACGATTACTTCAGCACATCGCAACNAACGGNGATGATTTCCAAAAATGGTACCATCATCCCACTTAAACAATAGATCAGGATTTCCGACACTGACCAAGCGGCAACCACCAAACTACGACATCGAAACACTCGCCATTATCTCTGGTCGTGCCAGCGGCGAACATCATGGCGTCGTCAACACGCCCGTCTATCGGGCGTCGACCATCTTGCACTCNGATGCCAGGGCGTTCGAGACACGCCACGACATATTTGATCGTTACAAAGTGGTCTATGGGCTACTCGGCACACCGACAACCTTTGCCCTTGAAGAGGCCATGATCGCATTGACCGGCGGCCACGATGCAGTGCTGACGTCATCGGGACTATCGGCCGTTACCATCAGTTTGCTTTCGTTTATCAATGCCGGAGATCACCTTCTAATTACCGATTCGGTGTATTGGCCAACCCGCGCTTTCTGTGACCAGACGTTGAGCCGCTTTGGTGTTGATGTCACTTATTATGATCCCACGATTGGTGCCGGCATCGAGTCCCTCATTAGACCCAATACACGTGTCATTTTCCTTGAATCGCCGGGTTCGATGACTTTTGAGGTGCAGGATATTCCTGCNATTACAAAAATTGCGAAGAAAAGGGAGATAACAACGCTACTCGATGCGACCTGGGCAACGCCCCTTTACTTCGATGCCTTTGGTCACGGTGTTGACGTTGCGATTCATGCGGCAACNAAGTATCTGGTCGGACACTCTGATGTGTTATTGGGCGTCATTGTGAGTAACGAACGGACCTGGGAGACGGTGCGACAAACCAAAACCCGGTTTGGAGAAGGTGCTGGCCCTGATGAGGTCTATCTGACCACGCGCGGCCTCCGCACNCTCCCAATGCGGTTAAAAAANCACCAGGAAAACGGNCTGACTCTGGCCCGTTGGNTGGAACAACGACCTGAAGTCGCATCCGTCCTTCATCCAGCCTTACCCGGCGCACCGGGTCACGAACTTTTCAAACGCGACTTCACTGGAGCGTGTGGCCTTTTCGGTGTCATCCTGAATGATTATTCNACCGAGACGGTACGCAACATGTTAAACAGTCTCGAGTTATTCGGTATTGGAGCCAGTTGGGGCGGTTACGAAAGCCTGATCATCCCCGCATTTCCAGACCGTTATCGCACGGCCACCCAATGGAATGCTCCGGGTCCATTATTGAGACTCCATGCAGGGCTCGAATCCCCGACAGATCTGATCGCGGACCTNGAACACGGCTTTAATCNGTTGGCCGATCAAGGAACGAATTCAATCNCCTAAGCTGATTCGTTGACCACACCGACCATCGATCCCGACATCTGCAGGAAATTTCTGCATGGCTTTGCTTCGCTGCTGCTTGCTTCAACCGACGATGCCGGNGCGCCTGAAATCAGCTACAGCCCATTTATCCTGTCGCACGAAGCCTTTTTTATACTGGTGAGCGAACTTTCTGGACACACGGCCAACCTACGGCATCAACAACAGGCGAGTGTGATGTTCATCGAAAATGAATCTGACGCATCCAACATTTACACTCGCCGACGCCTGATCATTCAGTGCNGTGCCAGAGAACATAGCCGAACACACACACGCTGGGCATCGTTGCTGCCCCTTTTTCGAGAACGATTTGGTGAAACCATCTCTGTAATCGAGACCTTAGCGGACTTTGTTCTTATGGAACTCCAACCGGTCAATGGACGGTGGATTACTGGATTTGGACAAGCATTCAGCTTTGATCAGTTAGACTTTGTGAATGCCCACCATATTGGGCCCAATCAGATTAAACGCCGACGCAAACCCTAAGATGGCGACACATTAGCGAGTTGGTAAAGTTTTTTCTGCAGCTCACGGTCGATGATTCGCGTCTGTGCCCGATCAAGATCACGCGGCAACCGAACAGGGCCAAAACGAACACGGATGAGCCGACTGACAGTCCCACCTACAGCCTCCCATAGGCGCCTGACTTCACGATAGCGACCCTGCCGCAACACCACTGTGAACCAACGGTTGTAGCCACCGCCCGGTCGCGCCTCAACCGAATCGAACCGNCATACATGACCGTCGANTTCGATTCCGCTGCACAANCGCTCCAGATNACTCTCAGACNTGATGCCGTTAACNCGACAAAGGTATTCGCGTTCTATTTCATTTCGCGGATGCATCAGCCCNTTTGCAAGATTGCCATCCGAGCAAAACAACATCACCCCAGCAGTATTGATGTCAAGACGACCCACGGCTACCCAACGCCCATGCTCGTGAATGGGCAAATCATCGAACACCGTCGGCCGATNGTTGGGATCGNNACGGGTTACNATTTTNCCAACGGGTTTGTTGTAGATCAAAACTTCTGAATGACCAGCGTCAACAGCGCCGTTAACAACAGGGATGCCATCAACCGCTACCTGGCTGGTGGAATCTACCTTATCACCCAGCACAGCCCTCCTGCCATCGATGGTTACGCGCCCGTCGCTGATCCAACGCTCCGCTTCGCGGCGAGACCCTCGCCCCATCCGCGACAGATATTTGTGGACCCGCTCGGACATCGACAGCCCCGGTTAATCACCCAATGGCAGACACCTCGG
>PAWW01000051.1 GCA_002714255.1 Acidiferrobacteraceae bacterium | reverse complement strand
TAATCGGATTCCAAATTAATGAACCGAATCTTATTTCTTTCGATATGGGTGGCACGACAGCCAAAGCCAGCTTAATACGCGATGGGGAAATCGAGATCACTGCCGAATATGAAGTTGGCGGCAGCGGCAGCCAGAATCGCTGGGTCACGGGTACCGGCCATCCGATCCGAGTGCCAGTCATCGACCTTGCCGAGGTCAGCGCCGGGGGCGGGAGCATCGCCTGGGTCGACCCGGCGGGTTCCTTGCGCGTGGGGCCGGGCAGCGCCGGCGCGGAACCTGGCCCGGTTTGCTACGGCCAGGGCGGCACCGAACCCACCGTAACCGATGCCAACCTGGTACTGGGTTATCTCGACGCCAACTCCCTGCTCGATGGCGATCTACCCATTGACTACAACCGTGCCGCGCGGGCCCTGGAAGTAAAAATTGGCAACCCTATGAACATGGATGCGCAAACGGCAGCGGCCGCCATTCGAGAAATAGTCAACAACGGTATGGCCGAAGCGCTTCGCATTGTCTCCATTGAACGCGGCCACGATCCGCGGGAATTCTGTCTGGTGGCCTTCGGCGGAGCAGGTCCTTTGCACGCTGCGGCGCTGGCCGAGGAACTTGAGATCCCTCGAGTGATCGTCCCTCCAATTCCGGGGGGCTTCTCTGCACTCGGCCTGGTCGGAACCGATGTGCGGCGTGACTATGCCCGCACCCTGTACCAACCTCTGAGCGACCTTGAGGCACGAGATATTTCGGCAGTCTGGTCAGAATTAATCACCGAAGGTAAGAATATGCTTAAAGAATCAGGCATACCCGCGTCCCGCTGGCAGTTTCACCGCTCTGCCGACCTGCGCTACACCCGCCAGGCATACGAGTTGAACGTCACTGCAGACGAAGGTGAGTTCACAACAACGGCAAAAGACCAGTTAGCTGATAGGTTCCACGCACGTCACAAACAGACCTACGGTCACCAGAATCCGAATGAACCTGTGCATCTCGTGACATTGCGACTGACCGCTGTCGGCAAACTGGACCGCCTTGAAATCACCCACCGCCCCGATCCCATTGGCAACAGTGAGAAATCCCGGCGCTCTGCCTGGTTTTCCGATGTGGGTACCGTTGAGTGCGCGGTGCACGACCGCAGTCGTCTCGATGCCACGTCCCGACTCACAGGTCCAGCCATCGTTGAGTCACTCGATAGCACACTGGTCATTCCACCCGGGTGGAGTGCCTCAAATGACCACCGTGGCTTTATTACTATGGAGCGTCACCACAATGAATGACCAGTCGGCCCATAGACCTTTAGAAACAACTGACCGGGTCACGTTCGAAGTCGTTAAGAACAGTCTGTACAAGGCGGCAGAGGAAATGAAGATTGTCCTCGCTAAGACCGCTTACTCTCCCATACTAAAAGTAGCCGGCGATTATTCGTGCGGCATTTTTGATCAATCCGGCAACATGGTGGCACAGGGTCCGGATCTCCCCATCCACCTGGGTTCAATGCCCGACGCCGTTAGGGCAGTCATCGAGAAGTTTAAACATAACGCGACTGAGGGCGATGTGTTTATCCACAACGATCCGTACTTTGGCGGATCCCATCTTCCAGATGTCAACGTGGTCACCCCTGCGTTCTACCAAGGAGCGATTCTGGGCTGGACCTGTGTCAGAGCGCACTGGCCAGATATCGGCAGTGCAACGCCCGGCAGTTATGGGGCTGTCACCGACATTTATGGTGAAGGTTTGCGAATGCCTCCGATCCGCCTCTACCACGCAGGCAAAGTTGATCAGAATGTGGAAGACCTGATCCTGGCCAATGTAAGAACGCCCGATGAACGACTCGGAGACCTGCGCGCACAAGTGGCAGCAAACCACCGGGGCTGTCGTCGACTGGCCACCCTAGCGGGTAAGTATGGCGCTGATGCACTGACCCGCATCATGCAGGAGGTCATGGATTATTCTGAACGACTGATGCGACTAATGCTGTCCGAGTTGCCAGACGGTGAAGGTGTTTTCAGTGACTTCTGTGATGGTGACGGAATTATTGAAGATGGCGAAAGCGAAGACGCTACCTTCACTATTCGCATGCAGGTCCGCAAACACGGAGACTCGCTCGAAGTGGATTTTAACGGCACTGACCCAGCGGTTTCGGGGCCCTTCAATGCCCCGTTGTCGGTGACCGCTTCAGGGGTCTACTGCTCTTTAAAGATGATCGTTGACCCCAACAGCCTGATTCCGGCGAACTCCGGTGCGTGGCGACCAATACGGGTCAGCGCCCCACCCGGAACGGTCGTCAATGCGCAATTTCCCTCTCCCGTCGTCTACGCCAACCACGAAATCAGCCACCGGGTCGCGGACATGACTTTTGGGGCGATGGCCGACTTTATGCCGGAGAACGTCATGGCCTGCAGCCAAGGCACCTCTGGCATCATTACCTTAGGCGGNTTGGANCCTCGCAACGGNCAACGCTATGTCAGTTATGAAACNATCAAAGGNGGNCTNGGCGCGCGACCCAACAAGGATGGCATCAACGTGGTGGCATCAGGNATCTCNAACACNATGAATACACCGATCGAAATCCTTGAANTNAGTTTTCCNGTTCGCGTCGACTACTACGAAATCACGCCAGACAGCGGTGGTCGNGGGAAATACCGCGGAGGCTGCGGCGCCCGCCGTGCCTGGACGATTNTTGATCATGACTCNCGTGCAGCCGTTTGCNTAGAACACACACAATCGCCACCGTTNGGNATCCGCGGTGGCGAAGCTGGCNCGCCGGCTAAGATCGCATTGAAACTGCAGGACGGCACCATTCGACCCCTNCTGACCAANGGCGGTTTNAATGCNCCGAAAGGATCACAAATCNTGTTAGAAGTACCGGGCGCCGGCGGCTATGGNGATCCTGGNGAACGGGATNCGGCAGCACACGAGANTGGACCTTCTAGAAGGCTACGTCACTGTCAGGGACGAAGGCCTCACGGGATAAGCNCNGAATNGNNTTGAGTGGNNNCGNGCCTTGACTCTTTTTCTACCNCGNNCGTATCAGTTTCCCCANACCTCACGCAGAAAAGANACCCAGTTCTCGCCCANAATNCTTCGAATACGNCGCTCAGACCANCCNCGTCGAACCATCGCNNCGGTCAAATTNGNAAACTCCGACAGCCGCTGAAACCCCACNGGCTGCGGCGCAACATCCCAGTCGCGAACGATCAAACGACGACCCGTGCCTTTGTCCAGACTTANCCAGTCGAAGAATGCGGCATCCTGTCCTTGGGTGAAATCTGTNCCTATCCCNACACGCTCTTCGCCCACCTGATTNATNACATAATCGATAGCAGCGACGCAGTCGTCAACNGTTGAGTCNGCNCCCTTTGGCAGAAACCATGGATAGGTTGTCACACCCACAAATCCGCCATGNTCAACAATAAACCGCANCTGCTCATCGGTCTTATTGCGCGGATGATTCAACANCGCCGCCGGACANCAGTGGCTGTAGGCAACCGGCTTCTTCGAATNCCGNATCGCATCCTCACTGGTCTTNGCCCCTACATGCGACAGATCNACNACCACACCCACTCGGTTCATCTCGTCAATCACATCGCGACCAAAATCGGAGAGTCCNCTGTCTCGACTTTCGTAACACCCNCTGCCGACCAAGTTCTGAGTGTTATAAGTCAGCTGCATNACACCNACACCCAATGCCTTGAACACATCGACTAGTTCAACACGATCCTCAAGCGCACTGGTGTTTTGCCAGCCAAGAATGATGCCAACCCGATTTTCATTCTTGGCACGCTCAATGTCGGCCACCACCTTGACCGGCAAGAGCAAGTCATCGTTATCTCGAAACCACGATTTCCAGCGANCGATGTTGACCAGGGTATCTCGCAGTCCTTCCCAGATACTGCAGGTGCAATTAACTGCCGTGACACCACCGGCGTGAAGGTCTTCAAAGACTTCGCGACTCCAATTCGAGATAACAAGACCATCNACGACGGTCGCGTCTGCGTGTAGTTTCTTCGCGTTCAGCGATTCAGTCACATCAAGTGACTCCCGNATTGCTCAGCAGACGACCACTTCGCTGACCACTGCCAGCACCTTGCTGCCAGGCAATGGCACCATTGACCAGCACCGTATCAATGCCAGCTGCAGTACTTTTGGGTGTTTCGAACGTCGCGGTATCAATAATTGTNTTGGCATCAAACACAACAACATCGGCAAATGCACCCACNTGGAGCAACCCCCGATCCTNGAGGTTAAAGGTTTGAGCCGACAAACCGGTCATTTTGCGCACGCCCTCCTCCANGCTGAATAACCCACGTTCNCGAGCATAGTGNCCAAGAACACGTGGAAAGGTNCCCCAAAGGCGCGGATGGGGATGCACATCATGCGGAATTCCATCGGACCCGATCATACCCATCGGGTGAGAGAGAATGCGATCCACATCAGCCTCATCCATGCTGAAATAAATTCCACCACCCGGCTGAAGACGCGCCATCGCCTCAGCATCAGAACAACCCCACTCGGCGGAGATGTCAGAAAGGTCTCTGCCACCGGCCTCCGGCACAGCGGCAGACCAGCTAACAATGATCCGTTTGGAAGGTTGAATCATTTCCTCCAGTAAAACAGTAGAGCCAGCTACATAGGGATATACATCGAATCCGACCGACTGTTCTGCACTGGCCGCTTCAATTCGTGCCAGTGACTCGACACTTCGGCCCCACACCTTTTCGTTCTGGCATTTGTGATGGGAAATCACGACCGCGCAACCCGCACGACGAGCGGTATCGAATGTTTCATCAAGTGANTCAAANAACCCCTCGCCTTCATTTCGCATATGCGTGGCATAAATGCCCTGAAAAGCCGATAACTCGCTCGCGATGGCTGCCACCTCTGCTGCTGGCGCCGGCTTATTTGGCGCATAAAACAAACCGGTCGAAAATCCCGCGGCGCCTGCCTTGAGACTCTCGCGCAGGCGTTCCTTCATCACCGTAATCTCTGCATCGGTAGCAGGTCTATCTACGTCATCCATCGTGCAGCAACGAAGCGTAGAGTGCCCAATCAGCGGCACAACGTTAATCGCAGACGGGTGTTTCCCCAGTGCCTCAGCATAGGCAGCAAAGGTCGGAAATTGGTACTCATCGGGCTCCGGGGAAAACACCAGGTCCAGCGGTGGTGGTGTGTGCCCACCCGTCCACGGAGACAAACTGATACCACAGTTTCCTACTACCACGGTTGTCACACCCTGGCTCAACTTGGGAGTGACCTCAGGATTTGACATGACCAACCGATCATCGTGTGTGTGGACATCAATAAATCCTGGCGCAATGGTCTGACCCGTAGCCTCTATCACGTGCTCCGCTCGTTCCACATTCAAAGCGCCGAGCGCAACGATGCGATCGCCTGTGATGGCAACATCTGCCGAACGCGCTGGCTGACCCGTGCCATCAATCACCCGGCCACCCTTAATCAGCACGTCACACCGTTCCACTATCTCATTCATCGCTCGTCCTCATGTGCTGGTGATGCGATTAGTGATCGAGTAAGCGCAGTCGAGTCACGCAGTCCAATGGGGCGGTCTCGGCCAGGTAGAGGTTGCCATCGGCATCCCCACCAATACCATGCGCACCAAAACGGACGGGCCGACAACGCCCAATCAATCGACCTTCACTCGACATCATTGACAATCTCGGGATCTGATCGGTAACAAAAATGTTGCCCTGCGCATCGCCAAAGATATCCATGGGATGATAAAAATCATCCCATGCCTCGATGAACCCTCCTTCAAGATCGAACAGCTGTACACGATTATTTTCGCGATCAGCCACCAACACCCGCTCCGACGGATCGACCCATACGGCGTGTGGNGTCGTGAANTCCCCCGGNCCACTTCCTTGNCGTCCCCATGAAAAGCGAAANACACCGTCTGCACCAAAACAATGGACGTTGGAATTNCCGTACCCATCGGAAATATAAAAATCGCCGTTCGGAGCTTGTGCGATATCAGTCGGATGGTTGAACGGCTGATTGAACTGGGGNTGATGGCGCTGGCCNAAACGAAAACGCACAGCGCCGGAGCTNTCGCAGGCAATGATTTCATGGGCATCNCGATCCACCAGCAGNATCAGGTCATCCCGAGTGACGAAAATTCCATGCGCGTCACTAAATAGGCCCTCGCCAAAGGTATCGATCAAAACACCTTCTGGACTAAAAACCAGCACAGGCGGATTGGATCGCTGAAAGACGTACACACGACCGGAGGAGTCCACCGCGATCTGGCTTAATGGCCCGAATGACTGACCGTCAGGGAGCGTNCCCCAGGGGCAGTCGACCGCGTAGCGGCGTTCCCCCATCAACACGATCAAATCATTTCGCATCGGATTCACTGATGATTAACTGCTGATGGCTTCACGCAGATGGCACGCCGCGTAATGACNCGGTCTGACCTGCTGTAGTGGCGGCACCTCTACCCGGCAAATGTCCTCGACATACGGGCAGCGCGTGTGGAAAGTACAACCGGGCGGTGGATTGATCGGACTTGGCACATCGCCGCGAAGGATAATACGGTCACGCTTTTGAGTGGGGTCAGGAACCGGCACAGCCGACAGCANCGCCTCGNTGTAAGGGTGTTGCGGCGCTNCGAACANNCTGCGCTTGTCGGTCAGTTCAACGATCTTACCGAGGTACATCACCGCAATCCGGTGACTGATATGCTCNACAACAGCCAAATCGTGAGAGATAAAAAGATAGGCGAGGTTGAGTTCACGCTGTAAATCCATCAAAAGATTAATGACCTGCGCCTGGACAGACACATCTAGGGCCGACACCGGCTCATCAGCCACAATGAGGTCTGGATTCAACGCCAGCGCTCGCGCGATACCCAAACGCTGACGCTGTCCGCCCGAAAACTCGTGTGGGTATTTTGCCGTTTGTTCTGCGCGCAAACCAACTCGCTCGAACAGCGCGACAACTGCCTCGTCTTTCGCTNTNCCCGACTTAAGGCCATANTTTTCCAAGGGCTCACCAACAATCTTTCCGGATGACATGCGGGGATTGAGCGACGAATACGGATCCTGGAAAACCATCTGCATGTGGCGTCTCTGCTCCCGCAGTCCATCCCGCGGCACCTTGGTGATGTCCTCTCCATTCAATATGACTTGACCGGCAGTTGGGTCGAGCAGGCGAAGTACGGTCTTTCCCACGGTTGACTTGCCACAGCCGCTTTCACCGACCAACCCCAGAGTCTCGCCCGCTTGAATGGAAAATGACACACCATCGACCGCATAAACATTCGCCGACACGCGTGACAGGAATCCGCCCCTGACCGGAAAGTGTTTAGCCAGATCCTGAATTTCCAAAACAGGCGACTGGCTTCGGTCGCTCTGCCCGACTATCGACTCAACCATGCTGACCCCGCAGACGATCGCTTTCCCAACAAGCTACTCGATGGCCGATACTTTTCTCTTCTAATACCGGCAACTGTTCACGACATTGTTGGGTCGCGGCATGGCAGCGCGGCGCAAAAGCACAGCCCGGTATTCTTTCCCTTAATGAAGGAACCGTACCTTCGATCTCCTGCAAACGCACAGACACGCCCTCTGTCGCGACAGAACTATTGAGTCTTGGAATCGAACCCAACAACCCCACCGTATAGGGATGCAATGGATCAGCAAATAACTGTGCGACGGGTGCCTCTTCAACTTTCCGACCGGCATACATGACAATCACCCGCTGTGCCATCTCCGCCACCACACCCAAATCATGTGTGATCAGAATGATTGCCGTTCCGAGACGTTCTTTTAAATCCACCATTAAATTCAAAATCTGTGCCTGAATAGTGACATCCAATGCAGTCGTTGGCTCGTCAGCAATCAAGAGGCGCGGATTACAAGACAGCGCCATGGCAATCATGACCCGTTGGCGCATACCCCCCGACAACTGGTGGGGGTATTCGTTGGCACGTTGTGCAGCTTCCGGCATACCGACGACATCTAGCGCGGTAACCGCTTTATCTAAAGCCTCTTTCTTGGTTGTGCCCTGGTGCAATTGGATGGATTCGCCAATTTGCCTGCCGACCGTGAGCACTGGATTNAGCGAGGTCATNGGCTCCTGAAAAATCATCGAAATCTCGTTGCCCCGAATCGAACGCATCTCACGTTCGCTCAGTTGCAATAGATCCCGNTCGCCATACCAAACCGCGCCGCTTTCTATACTGGCAGGGGGCATCGCCAACAAACGCAATATCGTCATTGCCGTGACACTTTTGCCACAGCCAGATTCCCCTACCACACCCAACGTCTCTCCCCTGCCAACCTCAAACGACACGCCGTCGACAGCCCGAACAATGCCATCTAGCGTACGAAAATGAGTGCGCAGGTCATCGACCTTAAGCACAGTGTCTTTAGTCGATTGTGAGCCGGTATCTGTCACGCGTCGGGCCTATCTATCTCATCTGCCGGGCAATTCTCGGATCCAGCCCGTCCCGTAGCCCATCACCAAGAATATTAACCGCGAGAACCGTGATCGTCAGAAACACACCGGGAAAGAAAATAATCCAAGGGGCGCGCTGAAAATACTGACGCCCTTCAGAAATTACATTGCCCCAACTTGGTATATCCGGAGGCGTACCTGCGCCAAGAAAACTCAAAATGGCTTCAGTAATCATTGCAGAAGCACAGACATAGGTGGCCTGCACAATCAGCGGCGCCAGCGTATTAGGCAAAATGTGCCGAAGTAAAATTTTTGGCAATCGAGCGCCGACGGAAATCGCGGCTTCGACATAAGGCTGTTCTCGAATCGTTAGCACCACACTCCGTACTAACCGAAC
Organism: Acidiferrobacteraceae bacterium; assembly: GCA_002714255.1. Taxonomy (GTDB): domain Bacteria; phylum Pseudomonadota; class Gammaproteobacteria; order Arenicellales; family UBA868; genus UBA11791. The sequence goes on along the minus strand of PAWW01000051.1, from coordinate 9,440 downwards.
CACTCGCGGAATTTCCGGAATACTGATGGCAACGATCACGATCCCGACGCTGGCGCCTGTGAGGGACACCAGGGCAATAGCCAGGAGAATCGATGGGATCGCCATGATCCCGTCCATAAACCGCATTACAATCGTGTCGAACAATCGATTGTATCCCGCCATCAGACCAATAGTCAGACCAAAAAGGGTGCTGACCGCGGCCGCGCTGAGCCCGACCAGTAGCGAGATCCTCGAGCCGTGCAAAGTGCGGGCAAAAACATCACGCCCGTACATATCCGTACCGAATAACATGCCCTCACCAGGTACGCGCAATCGCTTGATCGGGTTGAGTTTCATCGGGTCTGGCGTCAAGTGCGATGCCAGCAACGCGATAATCAACATCATCAACAACAGTAACGCACCTATCACGATCGTCGGATTACGTCGGCAATACTGCCAGACTCGCGCGCCCAAAGACCCACGCACTATTAACGATTCATCCGCAATCGCGTCCATTGCGCTTCAGTAACGGATCCGTGGGTCAAGAAAAGTGTAAGAAATATCAACCAATAAATTGATCAACACGTACACACCCGCAAATATCAAGATCAATCCCTGAATGATCGGGTAGTCCCGATGCAAAATGGCATCGACGGTCAGTCTTCCAAGGCCGGGAATGTTAAATACACTTTCTGTCACGACGACTCCGCCCAGCAATAGCGCGATGCCGATACCAATGACGGTAACGATCGGCACAGACGCATTCTTCAGCGCATGTCGTATGAGCACCACTCGCGACGACAGACCTTTGGCGTGTGCGGTGCGAATGTAATCTTCGGTAAGGACTTCCATCACACTGGCCCGCGTAATCCGTGCAATCAATGCCACATAGACCAGTCCCAGTGCGATGCTAGGCAACGTGATGTGTCGGAAAAATGGCACCAAACCGCAACCCGATCGACCACTATCTCGGCAAACACCCTCGAAACCAATACCAATAATAGCGGCCCCATCGATACCAGTACCCGTTTGGATCAAGAATGACTTATACCCCTGTACCGGAAACCAATGCAGGTGAATGGATAGAGTCCAAATCATGGAGTAAGCAATNATNAAAATCGGNACNGAGAATCCCAGCACCGCAAAAATCATCACCGAACGATCGATCCAGGTNCCCGACTTCCACGCTGCGAGGACACCCAACGGCACTGCAACCAGCACCGCAAAAAGAATCGTAGTCGTTGCCAGCGCCAATGTCGGTTCGATGCGCTGGCCGATCAGCTTCATCACCGGCACCTTAGAGAAAATGCTGATCCCTAGATCGCCCTGAAACAACCGCCCAGCCCAAGTAAAAAATTGAATATGTAAGGGTCTATTAAGACCCAATGTTTCACGAATCCGTTCAACATCAGCTGGAGAGGCATAGTCACCCGCGATGACCGCAGCGGGATCGCCGGGAGTCAGGTGAAGCAACAGAAAAACAAAGATGGCCACCACCCCCATGACGGGGATGGTGGCCAAGATACGGCGAATTACGTAGGCAAACATCGAACGTTAGAACATTATCTACGTAACGCCAATTGGCTTTAGTTAAGCTCTATATTCCAGAAAAACGGCACGGGTGAGATCAACACACCCTTGAGCGAAGAACGGTATGCCGTCGGCTGAAACCACTGTCCGTAATTAACATACGGCACCACTTCGTAGGCTCGTGCCTGAAGCTTGGTCGCAATAGCCTTCTGCTTCGCCGGGTCAGATTCTTCACTGAAGGCGTCGCGCAAACCCTCAAGGCTGTCAGGTCCGTCTCTATCGCACGGCCAACCAAACCACGCCTTTTCTACACAACCGCCGGAAATACCGATGTTGGCGATTGGCGACGATACATCGGCACCAGTGGAATAGGTGTGGAAGATATTCCAACCACCATCAGCGATGGACTTTCTCTCGGCACGCCGGGATGTCAACGTGCTCCAGTCCATGGCCTGCACTTCGACCTTGGCACCGATATCCCGCAACATCTGCGCCGTCACCANCGAAGCACCATGCAGCACCGGAATATCCGTTGGNTCCATCAANATTAANGTCTCGCCNTTGTAGCCNCCNTCTTTNAGCAACGCCTTGGCTTTTTCCAGATCCTGNTTNACCAATGCCTCAGAACCAATATCTGTATCNAGTGGCGTGCCACACATGAANTAAGCNGGGCAAGTCGACCAAAACTTCTCGTCGCCAATGATGGCACGAAGGTAATCTTCCTGATTAACCATGTGCGTCAACGCCTGCCGAGCTTTGGGGTTATCGAACGGCGGATTCAGGTGGTTAGGCCGCAACCAACCCTGTGTACCCAACGGGTCGATGACCTTGATGGTGATGTCTGCGTTGCCTTCCATCGACGGTACCAGATCAACCGCGGGGCTTTCCCAGAAGTCGATTTCCCCGGCGACCAGGGCGTTCATTGTGGTTGCCGCATCCGGAATATAAATCCACTCAACCGTATCCACATGCACACGCTTACCGCCCGCTGCATAACTCGCCGGCTCAGAACGCGGTACATAAGCGGTATTTTTTCTGTACACAACCTTGGAACCTGGAACCCACGCGTCCTTATCGAAGATAAACGGACCAGAACCGATAACTTCCGGCACTGCTTCGAACGCATCCATCATCGCCAAGCGAACGGGCATCATGAACGGTACGTTGGAAGAAATCTTGCCGAGTGAAGCAAGTACCAAACCGTAAGGTTTATTCAACACCAGCTTGAAAGTCTTGTCGTCAACACGTGTCAGCGATTTTGTAAAGTCAGCAAGTTTCTGACCCATTCCGTCGCGCTTACTCCAACGCATGATGCTGGCGATGCAGTCAATCGACGTGACCGGTGCACCGTCATGCCATTTGAGGCCATCACGTAAAGTAAAGAGATACGTCAAACCATCGTCACTAACGTCCCAACCTTCCAGCATTTGCGGCTGAGGATTGAGGTCCCCATCCATGGCAATTAAAGTGTCATACACCATGTAACCATGGTTACGCGTGATGTACGCAGTAGTCCAGATCGGATCCAGGTTCTTGAGATCCGCATGGGGCGCAACGCGAAGTACTTTTTCCGCCATCACCGATCCCGCACTAAATCCCAGAACTGCGCTCGCAAAGAGTGCACTTATTCCGATCCGCATAAAGGATTGCAAGTGTTTAGATATCATCTATTCTCCTCCGTTTAGCATCTTAGATTTATAATTCAGCCTTATCTAGTCATCGTTGCCGNAACAACGACTCCAAGCCGGCTAGCCGACGCCAGGGAGAGCCCCGACCCAGTGTTTATAGCACGATGAGCACGCATTCTGAAGACTTTGGTGCGCATAAAAGCCTCGGATTTGTTTAGGTATTCAAAAAAAGAAAACGTAAAAGCTGACCACAAGACGCGGGTTTCCACACTATAGGCGGCGCTCAGTCGTCCCATTGTTCAGGGAGGGCCGCCGAGTTCTGATTGGGTTAACCTTGATTGCGTAGCAAAAGAAGAGAACAATGCTCNCAGGACTCTCGNGTCTGACACGGNCAAGCCTTCAGCCAGTTTAAGNAGATAGGACAAATGTCGGCTCCTGGANTCTTTAATGGCATAACAGCACTTCAANACCAATTAGGAGGCACAAAGATGACATCATTATTTCGCACCACGGCCTCGATCGCTGTGTTAGCGTTCGGCCTGATNTNACTCCCCGCATCTGCGGCAANCATTCCCTGNAAGACNGCTAAATTAATNGTNCCGTGGAAAGCCGGCGGCGGCACTCACGTTCTTTTCTCGATCTTTGAGAAAACCATACAACAACTTGATGTTACGCCCAAGATCAAGGTGGTAACAGTACCCGGCCAGGGCGGTAACAAGGGCGCGAAGGAAGCTCGTAAGGCTAAGCCCGATGGCTGCACACTGTTTGCCATTCACCAAAGCGCTATCACGAGTTACCTTAACGGACGTATCGATTTTACGTTTCCGGCATTCGACACGGTCGCACTACTGACCTCTACGCCAGATCTCGTAGGTGCCGGCGGCGGCACACCGTGGAACACTTTGGGTGACCTTCAAAAAGCAGCCAAGAGCGCGCCCGGAACAATCCTCGCTGGTGCAACTTTTGGTTCTACCAGTCAATTCATGTGGCTCATTCTTGAAGACCTGACTGGCATGAAGTTCAAATATGTACCGTTTGATGGTACGCGTGAACGAATGACAGCCCTGCTGTCAAACGCGATTCAATTGGGCACTCTAAATGTCGCGTCCGGTCGCAAATACATAGAGGGTGGGGACCTCAAGGCTTTTGGTATTGCGGCGGAGACACGTTCCAAACTATTGCCGAATCTGCCAACCTTACGTGAGCAAGGCGTCGACCTGGTGTATGCGTTAAAACGCGGTATCGTTGCCCCCAAAGGCACGCCTGCCGATGTTATTGACCACTGGGCACAAATCTTCAAAACAGCCGCTGAAAATGCGGACCTGCTCGCCCAGATGGATGCCAAGGGTACAGGCATCGACTGGGTCGGACCTGCGGATTATCGCAAATGGGCAGAACTCACCTACGCGCAACATGAGAAGGTGGCGATTAAAATTGGTATGTACAAAAAGTAGTTCTACNTCTTCACTCAATTCCTTTATTTTGCCGGTCCGGGTCATGCCACACTCGGACCGGCATCTGCACCAACCTCACAGATAGACTCATGCAACGTCTTAACCAGGACACGATGGTGGCAATGGTTCTTCTCGTTTTTTGCGGCGTTTGTTTTTGGGCCAGTTTCGATATTCGGCAACCCGATTACGGTGTACTGCTGCCGTCGACCTGGCCGCGTGTCATTCTTGGTGTCCTATCGCTGCTGAGCTTCACCTATCTAGTGCAATCGATTCGACGCGACAGTACGGCGACTTCTACCACTCCAGAAACACGCCTGACCTCTGTGTCGGACTGGCTAAGATACTGGCGCAATCCGCTGTACTGTTTTGGTCTCTTTCTCGCTTATCTCCTGATGCTGCCGATCCTAGGCATGCTGCTGGCTGGTATGGCTTTTGTGTTCCTTCTCCAAAGTCTACTCGGGGGGTGGCACCCCCGCCGATTACTGATGCACACCCTAGTGGCAATCTTGTCAGTCGGTGGGATGTGGAGTGTGTTCACTTTTGGATTGGACGTGATGCTACCTAGCGGCATCATCCTTCCTTCATTTTACTGATCTTCTGACCTGGCCAAACCGCGGCAATGATTGTTGAAAATGTCATCGGCGCGGTTGTCGAACTGGCCACTATTCAAACCATCATACTGATGATGATCGGTGTCGCTGGGGGATTAATTGCCGGCGCCATCCCTGGGTTCACAATCGCGATGGCAGTTGTCCTCACGTTACCTTTCACTTTTGGCATGCCCGCAACCCAAGGACTGGCCACTATGGTCAGTGTTCTCGTCGGCGGACTCTCTGGTGGACTAATGGCCGGCATCATGACCGGTATTCCGGGAACACCGTCTTCCGTTGCGACCACCTTCGACGGCTTTCCTATGGCTCGAAACGGACAACCCGGACTCGCCCTTGGCATCGGTGTCTGGNCATCTTTTGGTGGCGGCATCATTAGCGCAATACTGCTTGTCACCTTAGCACCGCAACTTGCGAAAATCGGCCTCGAATTTAATCCGTGGGATTATTTTATGCTGGTGATGTTTGCCCTGACGATCACCGCCTCTCTCTCCGGAAAAGATTTGATCAAGGGGCTGATTGCCGGTGCTATGGGGCTCTTTGTCTGCACCATCGGAGAAGATGATGCGGCCGGCATGGCGCGTTTCAATTTCGGGTCCGACGCACTCCTGCAGGGATTTGATTTCATCGCCGTCTTGATTGGATTGTTTGCTTTCAGCCAATTATTAAGCGATGTGCGAGACCCTAAAATCGCTGGCCAATCCTTAACTGAGAGGGGTCAGATTTATGGTCGAATCGAACACCGGCGTGCGATACGTACAGTGCTCCATCATTGGGTAACCGTCGTTCGCTCTGCGCTGATTGGCGTCTTCACCGGCATTTTGCCCGGTGCCGGAGGTTCAATTGCCAACATTCTCGCGTATGACCAGGCCAAGAAAATNTCGAAACATCCGGAAAAATTNGGCACAGGAATCCCTGAAGGCATCATCGCGCCAGAAAGTTCAAACAATGCGGTCGAAGGGGGTGCCTTGATCACGATGATGGCNCTTGGCATTCCTGGCGATGTCACTACGGCCGTGATGCTGGGCGCNCTTCTGATCCACGACGTGATTCCGAGCCCCACATTTATCACCGAGGAACCCATACTCGCTTACTCAATCTTCATCGCGTTCTTTGTTGCAACCTTCATGATGATTGGTCTGCAGTCTTTCATGCTGCGCATTTTTGTTCTAGTCACACGGGTAAGAATGTACGTCTTGGCGAGTGTCATTCTTGGGTTCTGCGGAATTGGTGTGTTTGCAATTCACAACGTTGATTTTGACTTGTGGACGTTGTTTTGGTTCGGAATTCTAGGATTTCTAATGCGGCAGTTCGGCTTTCCGCTNGCACCGATGATCCTCGGCGTCGTGCTTGGAAACATCGCCGAGCTGAATCTGGCACGCTCATTTGCGATCACTACCGAGCTAACACCGTTTGTCACACGCCCCTGGTCACTGCTCTTCCTGATTCTGGCAATATTCTCTGCCTTTTTTCCACTGTATCAACGCCACAGAAACGTTCGCCAATGGACCGTGGTCTATGCCCCCGCGATGGCGGCCAGCGTTTCGCTGCCGATGTTCATGATGGGTGGTGTCGCGCGTCCGCTGATCGGCATCGCTCTTCTGATTCTCAGTGGCTACCTTGTGTGGCACAGGACTTGGCAACGGCCGCGCTCCGACACGAGCGACACGAACTAAGCCAAGAATTTATCTTGATAAGACATCATAGAAATCCACTTCGAGTGGCTATCGGAGGCCTTGGCGCTATCGGTCGCCAAGTAGCACAGCGATTAGACGCCGGCATTGATGGCCTGATCCTAGTATCAGTATCCGCCAACCNTGTTGAACGTGCGCAGCACTACGTAGAGGCGTTCAACCACTCTATCCCGGTACTTCAATTGGCTGAGCTTGCTGATACGGCAGATGTCGTAATCGAATGCGCACCCGCAGCCGTCTTTGGAGAAGTCGCCGAGCCCGCTATCGCCCGCGGCTGTATTTTTATTCCCAGCAGCATTGGCGCACTCCTCAATCACTGGCACCTAATCGAGGCTGCACAACGGTCCGGTGCGCGTATCATTGCTCCAAGCGGTGCACTGCTCGGACTCGACGCGGTTCGCGCTGCAGCCGAGGGAACGATTCACCGCGTCACTATGATTACACGCAAACCCCCGACCGGACTTGCGGGCTCACCCTACCTANTGGAAAACAATATCGACGTTGAAAACCTGACTGAACCAGTACGAGTATTTTCTGGTTCTGCAGATGAGGGCATTAAAGGTTTTCCTGCCAATGTCAATGTGGCCGTGGCGCTCGGCATTGCTGGTATTGGTCCTGAACGAACAGAACTTGAGATCTGGGCCGACCCCACCATTGATCGCAACACCCACAGCATTCGAGTCGAGGCCGACAGCGCCCGCTTCGAACTCAAAATGGAAAACATCCCATCAGAAGAAAATCCGCGCACGGGGCGGATTGTTGCCCTCAGCGTCATTGCTACGCTGAGGCGCCTCGTTGCCACTTTGACTGTCGGCACATAAACAGCCAACAATGCTTGCCCCTGCTCACTAACTGCTCATGAAGCCGGTGCTTTCCTACCTGTACCTGGTCGCCGGGTTTTATACGCTCATTGCAACGCTGTTGTTTGTCTTTCAACGATCCCTTCTCTACTTGCCTGACACAGTCAGTCCTGATGCCGCGACCGCTATCAGTGAATTCGGTATCGAACCGATCACGCTAACCACATCAGATGGTCTCTCCCTAAGATCCTGGTGGCATCCCAGCCACGACCCCCATTCACGACCGGTAGTTATCGTTCTNCACGGCAACGCAGGCCACGCAGGTTATCGATTTCCAAAGTTCGCCGCGCTCATGGAGGCGGNCTTTAATGTTCTTTTTCTCGAGTACCGCGGCTACGGAGGAAACCCTGGCAACCCGACAGAATCAGGGCTCAAACAGGACACCGCGGCCGCGATTCGTTACCTTGGAGATCAGGGCTTCCCCGCCGTACAAGTGGTGCTCTATGGGGAATCCCTTGGCTGCGGTCTCGCGATCGATCAAGCAAGTAACAAGCGATTTGCCGCCGTCGTGTTAGAAGCCCCTTACACCTCGATGGCCGATGTGGCACAGGACCATTACTGGTTCCTGCCGGCACGCTGGTTGACCCGCGATCGCTTCGATAGCCTTTCTAAGATAAAACAAATCAGTGCACCGTTATTGATTCTGCATGGCAACAAAGACCAAGTGATTAATCCAAAGCATGGGCGTCGAATGTTTGCCGCAGCCAGTGAGCCGAAAACGGCTATCTTTGTTCCCGGTGCCGGTCATAACAACCTCTATGAATCGGGTGTCGGCGCCAGGGTAATTGATTTCCTGCAGCACCTCGATAAACGTTCCGCCGACTGACTGAAAACCGGTTATCCGCTGATCGAAAAGCCCTCGTAACCGTTGGCCACGACCTCATCACACTTCTTCTTGTACATCTGAACACCACCGACGTAAGGCATGAAAACAAGTGGCTTGCCCGGAATATTGGCCCCCATGTACCAGGAGTTGGCTAAGGGATACAAAGTTGAATCGGCTACCTCCCTCACGTGAGTAACCCAACTCTCCTCGGCCTCCGGCTCAACTTCAATACGCCGATGATGCCGCGATCGCAAGTGCTGCAGGCAATCCACTATCCAGTTGGTGTGTTGTTCAATCGACAGCATCATATTGCTCTTGACGCCGGGGCTGCCAGGACCGGTGATAGTGAACAGATTAGGGAAGCCGGCGATCATGAGTCCCAAATAGGTGCGCGGCCCAGCGGACCAGGCTTCCTTAAGAGAGGGCCCGCCCTCCACACGAATATCGATATCCAGCATAGCGCCCGTCATGGCATCGAAACCTGTGGCAAAAACAATGGCATCGAGTTCATAACCCGCTTGTGTCGTACGCAGTCCCGTCTTGGTTATCTCCTCAATGGGTGCGCTTTTGACATCGACCAAAGTCACATTGTCCCGGTTGTAGGTTTCGTAGTAATTCGTATCGAGAATCAGTCGCTTGGTACCAATCGGATGTGTAGTTGGCGTCAGTAAGTCGGCCACTTCAGGGTTGTTCACTTTTTGACGAATTTTCTTTCGCGCGAAGTCTGATGCCGTGTCATTGGATGCTTTGTTGGTGAGGAGGTCGTTAAAGGCAAAAAGGAAACTGACGCTACCGCCTTGTTCCCATTTTCGCTCATAGATCTGATCCCGCTCATCGGCCGGCACCTCCAGTGCTGATTTG
>PAWW01000050.1 GCA_002714255.1 Acidiferrobacteraceae bacterium | reverse complement strand
TGGTCTTACCCGCGCCCAGCGGGCCNGATAGGTGACAACTGTCTCCNCCGACCAACTCGTCCGCCAAGGTGCTACCGATGGCNGCCACGCGNTCCGCNTCGGCGGCAAATACTTCACTGATCATCAACGTCACACGAGCGGTTGACCAACTTTCGAAGCGGCTTGAGCAGATCCCGTGCAACAAGCCCCCGTGGATATTCACCCGCCGCCAGATCTCCAGCACTGGCGTGCANCCACACTCCCGCGCAGGCGGCCTGCGCCGCAGACAACCCCTGCGCGAGTAATCCACCGATCACTCCGGCGAGTAAATCACCCATGCCGGCACTCGCCATGCCGGGATTTCCCCGATCACACAGCGATATCGCCCCGTCCGTCACCGCAACCAGCGTGCCCACGCCNTTTAACACGCACACACCGCCATAGCGTTTTTGAATCTCGATGACAGCTGCAGGCCGATCAGCCTCGACCTCAGCAATAGAGCAATCCAATAAGCGGGCGGCTTCTCCTGAATGCGGTGTCAGCACCCAGTCGGACCNNGTCACTGGCTCCTCGGCNAACCGATTCAANGCGTCTGCATCGATCACTCGAGGCATCGATTGTTCAAGGCAGGCAGCGAATAAATCACGCCCCCATACTCCCCGACCGAGCCCCGGTCCAACCACCAACGCCCGTTTACCAGAGAAAAGGCGCGCGAGCGATGACCGCTCGTCCACCGCTTGAACCATCAGTTCCGGCATCTCTATATTGGCNATCGCCGCGTGACTCGAGTGAGTNGCNAAGGTCACCAGGCCCGCTCCCACTCGAAATGCACCGGCCGCGCAAATGCGCGCTGCGCCCGACATGCCNTCTGCCCCACCGAGCACCAGCACATGCCCGGCGCCACCCTTATGCAGGCCGGCAGGCCTTGGCGGCAACAATCTGGCCACCGCATTACCCTCGATTAACCGCGCGACTGACTGCACCTCGTCATAGGCTTCCCCCGGCAGGCCCAGCCGGTCAAATACCAGCGAACCGCAAAGGTCCGGACCACGTCCCGTCTGCAGTCCAAGTTTCATTCCGACAAAGGTCACCGTCAGATCCGCACTGACCGCCACGCCCGGCGTGCCCCCACTGTCGGAGTNAAGACCCGATGGTAGATCCAGAGAAACGACCGGCCGTGCCTGTTCGTTCATGCACTCTATTGCGGCGCGAAAATCGCCCTCCGGGGCCCGAGTAAGCCCCGTNCCTAATAAGGCATCCACCAGCACCGCCCCTCGCGGACTCGAAGCGGTCAATGTAGGGCCAACACTCATCGAGTGCTGTGTGGCCTCTTGCAGCGCCCGGCGTGCAGGCTCGGTGGTCGGTTCGCCCAAAGCAATAACCTCTACCGCCCAGCCCGCTTGCGCAGCCATGCCTGCCACCACGTAGCCATCGCCCCCGTTGTTGCCCGCACCGCACCACACGGTCAGCGAACGAGCCTTCGGCCACTTGGCCTGCAGTAACTGAAATGCACACTGGCCGGCCCGCTGCATCAAAGTCCAGCTGTCTAAACCCGCGACATCTGCCGCCCGCCGCTCGATCTTGCCGATCTGTGTGCCAGTGTAGAGAAAGCCGGACAATTTATTCATAACGCTATGATAATCAGTCAATGCGCCCAACACATCCTGAAACCATCGAGTTACAGCAACTTCGAGGAAAGATTGANCGCTGGGCCCGCGAATTGGGTTTCCAGTCCCTTGGCATAAGCGACGGACAACTCACGCAGGCAGAATCTCACCTGCTCGAATGGCTGGGCCGAGGCTACCACGGGACCATGGCCTACATGAGCCGTCACGGAAGCGCCAGAACACGTCCGCATGAACTCGTGCCGGGCACCGTTCGCATTATCAGTGTGCGCATGGATTATCGCCCCGAAGACGTCGAGACCTCGCTTGCNGGTTTAGCGGATTTGCGCAACGGCTACGTCGCGCGTTACGCGGTCGGGCGCGACTATCACCGGCTGATGCGGCGGCGACTGCAACGCCTGGCAGACCGTATCACGAATGCGATTGGCCCCTTTCTTTATCGCGCCTTCACCGACAGTGCGCCGGTGATGGAAAAGCCCCTAGCCAGCAACGCGGGCCTTGGATGGATCGGCAAGCACACCAACTTGATCAACAAAAGCGCGGGTTCTTTTTTCTTTATCGGAGAACTTTACACCGACCTGCCGCTGCCCGTGGATGGACCGGTGACCGATCACTGCGGTGAATGCAGCCGCTGCATTACGGCCTGTCCGACCGGAGCCATCGTTGGCCCCTACCAGCTAGATGCCCGGCGCTGCATCTCATACCTGACTATCGAGCTCAAAGACAGCATTCCGATCGAGTTACGCGCGTTGATAGGCAACCGCATCTTTGGCTGCGACGACTGTCAGTTGGTTTGCCCCTGGAATCGTTTCAGCGAAGCCACCGAGGAAACGGGCTTTGCGTTGGATCCGCAGTTTGCCGCTCCCCCACTGGTCTCATTGCTCGCCTGGAATGAGGATCAGTTTTTGCGCAACACCGCCGGCACCGCACTAAGGCGTATCACACACGAACAATGGCTGCGCAATGTCGCCGTTGCACTCGGCAATGGGCCGCGGGACAAGGCCGCCGTGAGCGCCCTAACGGAGCGTCTGGCACACCCATCGGCCATGGTGCGGGAACACGTGGTGTGGGCCCTGGCACAATTACAAGGAACTCACTCAGCGGGTTGATCGTTAATAAAGTGCGTCCGGTAGTAACGCAACTCCTCGATGGATTCCTGAATATCTTCAAGCGCCCGATGTTGGGAACGTTTCTTAAACCCTTCGAGTAACTCCGGGCGCCAGAAACTCGCGAGCTCTTTCAATGTGCTGACATCGAGATGCCGGTAGTGGAGGTATTGCTCAAGCTCCGGCATGTACCGGTATAGGAACCGGCGATCCTGGCAGATCGAATTACCACACAGCGGCGAGGAATTCGGCGCGACATGCTCTTTGATGAAATCCAACGTCGCCCGCTCAGCCTCACTCTCGGAAATGGTGGAGGCGCGNACGCGCTCTATCAGGCCCGTCTGCCTGTGCGTCGCCTGGTTCCACTCATCCATCGCACAGAGGCTTGCTTCACCCTGGTGAATCGCCAGCACCGGGCCGATCGCGAGCGTTTCCAACTGACGATCTGTAATGATCGTCGCCATCTCGATAATTCGGTCTTGATCGGGATCGAGACCGGTCATCTCGAGGTCGATCCAGACCAGTCCTTGTTTGCCCTCTGCCATCGGTGTGACCCGTTTTGGTGTCAAGCGGCGCCAGAGTCAGGCTCTACGACACCCCGCGCAAAACCGCAACCTGTTGCCCCGTCTTATTCCTCGCCATCCACTGCTTTCATGCTCAACCGAACGCGACCTTGTCTGTCGACCTCAAGCACTTTCACCTTAACCACATCACCTTCGGACAATACATCGCTGACCTCGTTGACACGCTCGTTTGAAATCTGGGAGATATGCACCAAGCCATCCTTGCCAGGCAGAATATTCACAAACGCACCAAAGTCCATCAAGCGAACGACTCGACCTTCATAGATCGTTCCCTCCTCAACGTCGGCGGTGATCTGCTCAATCTTTTTACGTGCAGCTTCCGCTGCGGAGTTATCGGACGTGGCGATGGTTACCGTCCCATCGTCGTCGATGTTGATCGTTGCACCGGTCGATTCTTGAATCCCACGAATGGTGACACCGCCTTTACCAATGATGTCTCGAATCTTGTCGGTCGGAATACGAATGGTGGTGATTCGAGGTGCGTAGTCTGACATTTCTGCTCTTGGCGCAGGCAGCGCTCGATCCATCTCGTCAAGAATGTGCAAACGACCACGACGGGCTTGATTCAACGCCTGCTCCATGATCTCCCGATTAATCCCTTCGATCTTGATGTCCATCTGCAGGGCGGTCACTCCTTCACGGGTACCGGCCACCTTGAAGTCCATATCGCCCAGGTGATCTTCATCACCCAAGATATCTGTCAAGATGGCGAAGTCNTCCGCCTCCTTAATAAGACCCATGGCAACGCCGGCAACCGGCGCTTTGATCTGAATCCCGGCATCCATCAGCGACAAACTCGTGCCACAAACAGTCGCCATCGAACTGGAACCGTTGGATTCTGTAATCTCCGAGACGATNCGAATAACATAAGGAAAGTCCTCTGGGTCCGGAAGTACNGCCAACAGACTTCGTTTGGCCAGTCGTCCGTGACCGATCTCGCGGCGTTTCGGGGAACCGACNCGACCGGTTTCACCCACNCAGTAAGGGGGAAAGTTGTAATGCAGCATGAANGCGTCCATCCGTTCACCNTCAATGGCATCGATACGCTGGGCATCGCGCTCGGTTCCCAGCGTTGTCACCACAATCGCTTGGGTCTCCCCCCGAGTAAACAAGGCAGACCCGTGGGTACGCGGCAAAATGCCGGTTTCAATCGTGATCGGGCGCACCGTTTCGAGATCACGGCCATCGATACGCGGCTCTTTGGCCAGGATACGACCGCGAACTACGTTTTTCTCTACTGCCTTGATCGAGGCCTTCACCGCATCGGGTGAATCGCCCTCGTCATCGGCACACAGTTGGTCGATAGCGCTCTGACGAATCTCTGTCATCTTGTCCTGGCGAGCCNCCTTGTCCNCNATTTGGTACGCCTCGATCACATTCCCGCCAATCAGCGATTCAACACGGCTGTGCACACCCTCATCAGCCGCCGGNGCTTCCCANTNCCAGCGTTCGTTACCGACTTCGTTCGCCATCTCAGCAATGGCGGCAATCGCCGGCTGCATCGCATCATGGCCAAACATAACCGCACCCAACATCTGTGCTTCATCGAGCTCGGCCGCTTCAGATTCGACCATGAGTACGGCGTTCTTTGTCCCGGCCACCACCAGATTGAGTCTGGATTCGACCAGCTGTGTGGCGCTCGGATTTAAAACATACTCACCCTCGACAAAGCCGACTCGATTAGCGCCAATCGGGCCACTGAAAGGAACACCGGAAATCGTCAAGGCAGCAGACGCTCCCACCATCGCCACGATATCAGGATCAATCTCCGGATCGACCGACATAACCGTCACAACGACCTGAACTTCATTTCTAAATCCCGCCGGAAACAGGGGGCGAATGGGTCGGTCAATCAAGCGACAGGTCAGAATCGCTTTCTCCGATGGCCGGCCCTCTCTTTTAAAGAACCCCCCAGGTATTCGACCCGCTGCATAGGTCCGCTCTTCGTAGTCAACGGTTAGCGGAAAAAAATCTCGATCACTGCTTTCTCTNCGGGCGACAACCGTCACCAGAACACTGGTATCGCCCATGCTGGCGAGCACCGCCCCATTTGCCTGTCGCGCAATCCGTCCAGTTTCCAAGCGAATNTGTTGAGCTCCGTAACTGAACTCCTTAACTATTGCATTCAATGACTATCCCTCTAATGTATGTCTTCGTCATGTTTGTTTCAATGTTTGTTTCAATGCGGCCTGCTAACGGCGCAGACCCAGCGTGCTAATCAAAGACTGGTAACGCTCGGCATCACGCGACTTCAAGTAGCCCAGTAGTTTTCTGCGTTGGTTGACCATTTTCAACAACCCCTGGCGGGAATGATGATCATGCTTGTTGGCCTGAAAATGNCCGNTTAAATCCTGAATGCGTGCCGTCAATAGGGCGACCTGGACTTCGGGTGAACCGGTGTCTGCCGGGCCGCGGGCGTGTTCACTGACAATGGCCGATTTATCTTGTGCGGATAAAGACATAATAAGTAATTCTTTCGTGTTTCAGGTTAATCAAAAAAGGAAATTGGGCTGCCGACCGTTATTGTCCACGCGGCCGAGCTCGAGGGCGGGCGGCGTAGTGTACCGTTCGCCAAGGCCTAACTCAATCGCTTCCACGCCGCTTTGTCATCCAACCATTAACCGTCGAGGCGCCAGACGCCCGTCGTCGGTCACTTGCCCGACGCCGAGGAATCCGGCATCGGTAGAATAGATTCTCACTTCTCCGTGTTTGGGAAGCCCCGCTGCCCGCACAGCCTGACCCCGGCAAAGATAGTACGCTGCATCAACCGACAGCCGGACCTCGGGTATGTGACACAGGCCCTGATCAGCAGGAACCAGACTCTTTCGGCGTTCCGTTTGATCTGCAAGTGAAGACAACGCTTCCATGGTCATCGAATCATCAACCGTCAGATCAGCCACACCNAGNCGCCGAAGTGCGCTGACATGCCCGCCGCAGCCAAGCGCCNTTCCCAAGTCATCCGCCAACCCTCGAACATAAAACCCGTGTGAGCAACGCAGNNTNATCTCAANAAAAGGANACGCATACTCNGTCAACTCCAGATACACGATCAAGAANCGCCGGGNCTCCCNNTCAATCGTAATCCCCTCTCTCGCTAACCGGTAAAGCGGTTTACCATTAACCTTGATNGCCGAATACATCGGCGGCACCTGTTCAATCTCACCGCGAAATTGCGCGAGCTCAGCCTCAACCTGCTCGCGACTCGGCTTTAACGCGCTGGTTGCCACCACCTGTCCTTCACTGTCCCCGGTGTCGGTTATCTGCCCAAGGCGAATCTGGGCCCAATAGGTTTTCTCCGCGCCGAGAAAAAAACCAGACAACTTGGTTGAGTGACCAAAACAAAGCGGCAATAAACCCGTCGCGATCGGATCGAGACTGCCGGTGTGNCCCCCCTTGCGTGCACCCAGNAGACTTTTTGCTTCCTGTAAGGCCGCGTTCGAGGTGATGCCGGCNGGCTTGTCCAGCAGCAGCATGCCGTTGACCGTGTCGCCACGGCGAGGTTGACGTTTACGCCCCATCGTCGACGTCATCATTTGGGCGCATCGCGTTGGCTTCGGTGATCAGGTTAGACAGCCTCACCCCATGCTCGATGGTCTTGTCATAACGGAAGTGGATCTCGGGAGTAAACCGAAGATTTAACGAACGACTCAGCGCGGAGCGTAACGAATGTCTGTGTTCTTTCAGCACATCAATTAGCGCTTTACCGTCGTTATTTCCTCCGATCAACGAGACATATGTGGTGGCATGGCGCAGATCACGACTCATATCAACCCCCGTGATGGAAACGAGTCCGGGAATCTCATCACGCAACTCTTCACGCAGGATCTCGGCCAGTTGCCGCTGAATCAGGTGACCCACCCGTCGGGGACGATCAATGCCTTGCGCCATGGTCCCGTGTTGAACGAATCAAGCCGCCGCCTGCTCTTCGAACCGCTCAAAAATTTCTATTTGATCACCTTCTTTAATATCGTTGTAGTTTTTGACTCCAATACCGCATTCGAAGCCGTTCTTCACTTCCGTCACATCTTCCTTAAAGCGCCTCAACGAATCGATCTGACCCTCGAAAATAACGATGCTGTCGCGTAGCACTCGAACCGGCAGATTTCGCCTGACTTCTCCATCCACCACGCGGCAACCTGCGATTGCACCCACGCGGCTGGCTCGAAACACTTCGCGCACCTCGGCCAATCCCACCGCTCGTTCTTTAATCACCGGCGCCAACATGCCGGTCAGCGCGGCCTTGACTTCATCCACTACGTCATAGATGACATTGTGATAATGAACATCGACACCTTCCGCCTCAATCAGTTTTCTAGCCGAGCTATCTGGGCGCACATTAAATGCCTGTATGACAGCGTTTGAGGCCATTGCCAAATTGACATCCGACTCATTGATACCCCCGACCATGCCATGCACCACCTGAACCTTTACATCGTCCCGCGAGAGTTTCTCAAGCGAGTCGGTGAGCGCCTCTATCGAACCTTGCACATCGGCCTTGATGATGAGATTCAGCGTCTGAGCCTCACCCTCACTCATTTGCTCAAACATATTCTCAAGTTTCATCGACTGCTGACGCGCGAGTTTGACCTCTTTAAATCTACTCTGGCGATGCTGTGCAATCTCGCGAGCTCGTCGTTCAGTGGCCACCACAACGGCGTCATCGCCCGCATCAGGTACGCCGCCCAGCCCCTGGACTTCCACTGGACACGACGGCGTCGCCTCCTTAACCACACGCCCAGCACCATCGGCCATGGCCCGAACCTTGCCGAATTCGCGACCAGCGAGCAGGATATCGCCTTTCCTTAAGGTACCTGAGCGGACCAGCACAGTTGCCACCACTCCACGCCCGCGGTCAATGCGCGCTTCAACCACCACGCCCATGGCCGCACCGAGTGACGGCGCCTTCAGGTCAAGCACTTCGGACTGCAGCAGAATAGCTTCCAACAATGCATCCACACCCTCACCGGTTAAGGCGGACACTTCATTCACCAAGACATCCCCGCCCCAGTCCTCCGGAACCACCGCCTGCGCGGTCAATTCCTGCTTCACTCGATCTGCGTTCGCCTCGGCCTTGTCCATCTTGTTAATCGCGACAATCATCGGGACATTGGCGGTGCGCGCGTGATTGATGGCTTCGATGGTCTGCGGCTTGACGCCGTCATCTGCTGCCACCACCAATACGATGAGATCAGTCACTTGAGCCCCGCGGGATCGCATAGCGCTGAACGCTTCGTGACCTGGTGTGTCCAGAAAGGTGATTAGACCGCCGCTGGTTTCTACCTGATAAGCACCAATATGCTGTGTGATTCCACCGGCCTCCCCCGCGGCTACCTTGGTGTCGCGTAAGTAATCTAGCAACGACGTTTTTCCATGGTCTACGTGCCCCATGACGGTCACGACTGGACCGCGCGGCACACTCTCAAGCGCTTCGACCTCCTGCTCCGCCAAGTAGTCCTCGGGATCATCGTCCGTCACCGCCCGCGCCGTATGGCCCATTTCCTCGACTANCAGCATNGCGGTGTCCTGNTCGAGCACCTGGTTAATCGTTACCAGGGAACCCATTTCCATTAGNGCTTTGATCACCTCNGCGGCTTTAACCGACATTGCCAGNGCAAGGCCGGCCACCGAGATNGTCTCGGGTATGGCCACCTCATGCACAACCGGTGCCGTCGGTCGCTCAAACGCATGTTGGCCCGCTGCGGTTGAGGTGAGTTTTCGTCGTACCGCTGGCCTNGGNTTGCGTCGACCCCGTTTTCCAGCGACAACATGCAATTCCTCACGGTTNTCTACACGCTCTTTGGTGCGTTTACGCTTCGGTTTGTCATCGCGNNCCGCTGCAGGCGCCTCCTTCGGCGCNCCTGGCAGCGCCCCGCCAGCCGTGTCCGGCACGACTTCACCGGCAGTNGCCTCCTTCGCCGCACTCGACGCTTGCAACTCAGCTGCAACTCGAAGCGCCTCGGCNGCAGCCGCGTTTTCAGCAGCCTCCGCCAGGTCNCGGGCTTGCGCCTCGACCTTCGCGTTCGCGGCCGCCTCTTTTTCTGCTGCCGCTCGATCGACTTCGTCCTTTTGGCGTTGCAAGTCGCCACGGCGCACCAGGGTCCGGCGCTTTTTTACCTCAACATGAACGGTCCTGGCCCCGCCCGTGCGCGAGGTCTGCCGCACTTGACTGGTGGTTCGTCGCTTAAGGGTAACTCGCTGCCNNGGCTCTCCGGTTGAACCGTTCGCCTCGCCTTTAAGATAACCCAGTAGTTTTTCCTTTTCCTGGTCACTCAGCACGTCTTCCAGAGACTTGCCAGGAATGCCGGCCGCTTCCAGCTGCTGCAACAACCGGCTGTCTTCTACACCAATCTGTTCAGCAAACCGCTTTACTGCCACTTCTGCCATGTTTATTTCCTCCGCCGCAATCGAGTCAGGCCTCACTCTCTGCAAACCAGGGGGCTCTGGCTGTCATAATCAACTCGGCAGCACGCTCCTCATCGATACCCACCATCTCGACCAGTTCATCGGTAGCACACTCAGCCAACTCTTCCATCGAGCGGACACCCTTTGATGCAAAGTAACGCGCCGTCTCCTCATCCATGCCATCCATCTCAATCAGATCATCTTCGGGTGTCATCTTTTGCCGCTCGGAAATCTCCTTGATTAACAGGTTTTCCTTGGCTCGCCGTCGTAATTCCTCAACCAATTCCTCATCGAACTCTTCCACTTCTAGAAGCTCCTGCACCGGCACATAGGCAACTTCTTCTAGCGTCGTAAATCCCTCGTCGACCAATGCCAAAGCAACGTCATGATCAATATCCAGGAATTCCATTAACCTGTCTCGAGCGGCCTCCGACTCGGCTTCGGATTTTTCCGCAGCCGCCTGATCGGTCATGATATTCAGTTCCCAACCGGTCAGTTGTGAGGCCAAACGCACGTTCTGCCCCTGTCGACCAATCGCCTGTGACAATTGGGCTTCATCAACGACCACGTCCATCGATTGAGCATCTTCATCGACCACGATCGATTCAACCTCGGCAGGTTGCAGCGCTTTAATGACGAACTCCGCCGGATTTTCCGACCAGGTGATAATGTCGATACGCTCCAGGTTGATGGCGTTGGAAACGCTCTGAACTCGGGCGCCGCGAATGCCAACACACGCTCCGACCGGATCTATTTTGGGATCATTCGAACGNACTGCAATTTTTGCCCGAAACCCAGGATCTCTGGATGCGCCAACCANATCAATAATTCCCTGACCGATTTCCGGGACCTCTAACTGAAACAACTTGATCACCAGTTCCGGCAAACGCCGATCCAGCATCAATTGGGGGCCGCGGACTTCATCGCGCACCTCAGTCAGAATCGCCTTGATTCGATCACCGTTGCGCATCAGTTCGCGATCGATCCACGCAGACCGGGGTAACGCCGCCTCGACCCCCTCGATATCAACGACGGCCTCTCGGTGGCTTACTCGCTTGACCACACCCTGAACCATCTCGCCTGTCCTGTCCTTGAACTCGCTATACACTCGCGCCCGTTCGGCTTCGCGCACCTTCTGATTGATCACTTGCTTTGCTGCCTGGGCCTCGATGCGCCCGAAAGACACCGACACTTCCATCGGATCCTCGACCATCCCACCCACTTCGTGCTCGCTCTCAGGGTAGCTGATGCGGGCGGCGGCTAGCGTCATTTGTCGTGCGGGGCTCTCCTGAATCTCGTCATCCTCAACGATCTCCCATTGTCGGAAAACCTTGAAATCGCCGTTAGTCTGATCAATCGACACGCGCACTTCGATGTCCTCGCGTTCACGCTTTTTCGTGGCAGTCGCCAGCGCCGCCTCGATCGCTTCAAATATGACAACCTTACTCAAGTCCTTCTCCCGCGAGAGCACTTCAGCAGTCATCAGTATTTCGTCGTTTGTCATTGGTCTGAATCCTCTTCTACAGGCGCGTCAGAAACTGGCCCCGGCAAGGCCCACACCAACCAGATTGGCGCGTTCCATTCCAGCGTATGGCAAAGCACAGTCGCTCCCGTCTATTTCCAATACCGCAACATCGTCACGAATCTCGGTTAAACAACCATCGAACAGGCGNCGGCCGTGGTATCGTGCTTTCATTCGAATCTTGACTCGTTCACCCAATACTTTCTGAAAATGTTGCGGCTTAACCAGTGGTCGATCGATCCCGGGTGAAGACACCTCAAGCGAATACTCGCCGGGCACCGCGTCCTCCACATCCAACAGCGGACTTAANCGCCGACTGACCGCTTCGCAATCGCTGAGCGTAATCCCCCCCACGGCATCGATAAAAATCTGCAACCTCTGATCACCTCCGGTGATCAGATGGACCATCACCANCTCAAAGCCCATGCTTTCGACTTCTGGCTCAATGAAACGTCGTAGCCCTGCCGCATCACCTAACACGCGCACCCCCTTTCGTCCTGCCTGTCCACTTCACTTCAAAAACAGCAAACCCCGCTACTGCGGGGCCGTAGGCACATCTACCATCAATCTTGGTAGCGGGGGTAGGATTTGAACCTACGACCTTCGGGTTATGAGCCCGACGAGCTGCCAGACTGCTCCACCCCGCATCAACGCANCGAATTATAAGGTTTTGGCGGGGGCGACACAACAACAAAGCCCGAGTTTTAACCTTATCTCGCGTCATGATCGATGACACCATAGAATCCAGGGGTATTGGCACCTGCCTCACTCGCCTTGAGTTCCCCCTATGCAAAACACCGACCCCGACGAGCTCGAGAAGTTCGCGCAGCTCGCCGCCAGCTGGTGGGATCCGGCAGGGGATTCGCGGTCCCTGCATTTGTTGAACCCGCTACGCTTTGGCTACATCGAACATCACGCCACACTCTCCGGGCTTAGCGTACTCGACGTCGGTTGCGGCGGTGGCCTGCTGAGCGAGTTGATGGCCAAAGCCGGGAGCCGAGTGCTGGGCATTGACGCAGGTCACGCGCAGGTNTCGGTGGCCGCACTGCACGCACGGGACGCCGGCGTTACCCTCGAGTATGAACAGGCCACCGCAGAGCAACTTCGAGACCGGAAAAACGATGCGTTTGATCTCGTCACCTGCATGGAATTGCTTGAACATGTGCCCGATCCACATTCGGTCGTGACGGCCTGTGCCGAACTCCTGCGCCCGGGGGGCAAAGTGATTTTCTCTACCATCAATCGCTCACTCGGAGCCTGGCTGAAAACCATCATCGCAGCGGAGCATGTGCTAGGCCTACTGCCCAAGGGCACCCATCGCTATGAAAACTTTATTCGCCCAGCGGAACTGGCTGCCTGGGGGCGGGCAGCGAACCTTCGCGTCATCGATATCACCGGCGTTGACTACCGCCTGGTCAGCCAAACTTTTTACCTGGTGCCTGAACCACGCGCTAACTACATGATGTGCCTGGCGCGCCCCANGGCTGATGATTGATATCGGNATCATTGCCCTTCTTATGGCCATCGTGGCAGTGGCCGGCCTGGGTTTCGTGTTACTTCGCCGCCCAACCGNCGAGGGCAAGCCAGAGCTCGCTTCGTTACTTGGCGACACACATCAGATGATGAACGAGCAATTTGCTGCGCAAGAACGCACTCTGCGCGAAATGCTCACCAGTCAGGAAAGAAACACCACCCGTTCCCTGAGCACGCTGAATGAACGTCTGGCGATCATACGAGAGGCGCAAAAGAATATCGCGGACCTGTCAGAACAGGTCACCG
Organism: Acidiferrobacteraceae bacterium; assembly: GCA_002714255.1. Lineage (GTDB taxonomy): Bacteria > Pseudomonadota > Gammaproteobacteria > Arenicellales > UBA868 > UBA11791. The sequence goes on along the minus strand of PAWW01000050.1, from coordinate 2,971 downwards.
GTCTGCGGGGCATTCTGGACAACAAACAGGCCCGCGGCGCCTTTGGCGAATTTCAACTTGAAGAACTGGTCTCTAACTCGCTCCCGAGCGCGGCTTATCAGTTTCAGGCAACACTCAGCAACGGTAAACGGGCGGATTGCCTGCTTAAACTGCCTGACCCGCCGGGACCGACCGTTATTGACTCCAAATTCCCCCTNGAGAGCTATCGNCGACTCATCGAAGCACCTGACTCGNATGCCCGCAAGATCTGCCGGCGACAATTCGCCGGCGATATCGCCACGCACCTGGATGCCATTGCACAGAAATACATCATCACCGGTGAAACCTCNGANAACGCACTCATGTTTGTCCCGTCGGAATCGATTTATTCTGAAATCCACAGTCACCATGAAGCACTTGTCCGCAAGAGTTACCGATCTCGAGTCTATATCGTGTCACCGTCCACCCTGTGGGCGACCATGAACACGATGCGCGCAATTTTTCGGGATGTGCATATGCGTGAGCAGGCTGACATTATTCAAAACGAAGTGGTCCGCATGCTGGAGGACGTTGGACGGCTCGATCATCGCATCATTTCCCTGGAACGTACTTATTCCCAGATGGGCGAGGAATTTCGCAAAGTGCGAATCTCAACTGACAAAATCATCAAACGCGGAGCAGGCATCGAATCCCTTGAGTTCGACCAGTCCGCCGAGTCAACCGAGTCAACCGACAACCCAACGACCGCATAAGCTCGGCACCAGCCCAAGGCCCACGGCCCGACTTGTGCGTTGCGTCACCGCCGGCAAACGGGGCGAATGTCATCCTTGGCCACTCGCTCAGGGTCGCCGCTCATGTTCGGTCATGTCGAAACCAGGACGCGGATACGCTCCCACTCGAATCGGGCACCCCCACTCTACAAAACCCAGGGCAGGCCCACCCTGGCGCCTTACTCAGCCAGCGCCGCTTCCAGCTCCGGTAACGCGGTAAATAAATCGGTAACCCAGCCGTAATCTGCTATCTGGAAAATTGGTGCTTCTTCATCTTTATTAATAGCCACGATGACCTTCGAATCCTTCATGCCGGCCAAGTGCTGAATCGCGCCTGAAATGCCAACGGCAATGTAAAGATCCGGCGCCACCACCTTNCCGGTTTGACCCACTTGGTAATCATTCGGCACATAGCCCGCATCTACCGCCGCGCGCGAAGCGCCCACCGCAGCGCCCAGCTGATCGGCCAACCGCTCAAGCATCACAAAATTCTCGGCACTTTGCATNCCCCGACCACCGGATACGATNATGTCGGCCGTCGTCAACTCGGGTCGCTCCGAACGGGTTAATTCCTGACCAAGAAACTCNGACAGGGNGNGNCNTTCNGNTACCGGCACTGCCTCCACGGGGGCCGTACCCCCTTCATCGGAGGCCGCGTCAAACGCCGTCGTCCGTACCGTAATGGCTTTAATAGCATCACTGGAACGCACGGTTGCCAACGCATTACCCGCGTAGATGGGCCGAACAAACGTATCCTCAGCAACAATCGCGCTGATATCAGATATCTGCTGGACATCGAGTAACGCAGCCACTCGTGGCATGACATTNTTACCAAAGGTCGATGCGGGCGCCAGCAGATGCGTGTATCCGTTTGCGAGCCCGGCAATCACGGGCGCCAGGCTTTCTGCCAACTGATGCTCCAGCACCGNATCATCGGCCACCAACACNCGCGTNACACCCTCGATCTTTGCTGCGCAATCTNCAACCTGCGNACAGTNATGTCCTGCCACCAGGACGTCGATTTCAGTGCCCAGAGCACGGGCGGCTGTCACGGTGTTAAGCGTTGCAGCCTGCACCGCGCCGTTATCATGTTCTGCGATTACTAAAATGGCCATGGTTAGATTACCTTCGCTTCGTTCTTGAGTTTGTCCACCAACTCCGCTGCATTGTGAACTCGAACACCGGCGCTGCGAGAGGCTGGCGCTTCTACTTTTAACACCGTCAGCCGGGGCGTTATGTCCACGTCCAGCGCCGCCGCGGTCAACTCTTCCAACGGCTTCTTTTTCGCTTTCATAATATTGGGTAATGAAGCGTANCGCGGCTCATTCAGACGCAGGTCAACCGTCACCACGGCAGGACCGCTCAGCTTTAGATTCTCAAGACCCCCGTCAACTTCNCGCGTGACGTGGAAGGCACCGNCCTCCACCGACAAACGCGAGATGAAAGTACCNANAGACCAATTCAGAAGCGCCGAGAGCATTTGACCGGTCTGGTTGTTATCTCCGTCGATTGCTTGCTTACCTAAAATCACCAANCCAGGCTCCTCACGCTCAACCACCGCCTTGAGCAACTTAGCAACCGCCAGCGGCTCCGGCGAATCTTCACCTTCTATATGGATCGCCCGGTCAGCGCCCATGGCAAGGGCCGTGCGTAGCGTTTCTTTACCATTGGCCGGTCCAGCGCACACCACAATCACTTCTTCCGCCTCTCCCGCTTCTCGCAACCGCAGCGCCGCTTCGACCGCAATTTCACAAAATGGATTCATTGCCATCTTGACGTTATTCAACTCAACACCCGATTGATCGGANTTAACNCGCACCTTTATATTGGCNTCGATCACTCGTTTTATTGGTACCAGTATNTTCATCTGGTGTNNCACTCCCTGTATCTCATTGAAAATAATTGACNGNCCCGAACGACANTCACCCTAACTCCTCAGTCGANCGTTATCTGGNTCAAACGGTGATTCATCGATNACCACNAGNGCGTAACGCTGNCCCAGCACTTCGATCTCCATTTNCGTNCCNACAGTGGCNCACTCGNGTNCCACCATACCTAGCACNAGCGATTTTTCAACCCGCCAACCATATCCNCCTGACGTCGATCGACCCACTAACTCACCNGCTCGATAGATCGGCTCCGAGCCGCGCGCATCCACTCCATCGGCACCGCGCATCTCAGCGGTCACAAACTGCCAGCGAAAGCCCTCCTCCTGCCACCTG